>NZ_JAMOLN010000008.1 GCF_024448165.1 Streptomyces longispororuber | reverse complement strand
GGACCGGGCCCCGCAGACGACTGAGGAGCGGGTCGGGGGCGCCGCCCCCGTCACCCGTCCCCCGGGTGGGGCCCGACGGTCGGCCGGGCCCCACGTGCGTGCGGACGTCAGACTCCGGCCGGACGGCCCGAGCCCCGCGTCAGGGCGTACCCCCCGATCCCGGCCAGCGCGGCGAGCACCGCACCGGCGCCCGTCCACAGCCACCGGCTCGTCCACCAGCCGGACGACCAGTCCTGGTCGTCGGACGCGGTGACGGTGCCCGGCACCAGCGGAGCGGACAGCGTGCCGTCGACCGCGGCCGCGCCGCCGATGTCCCGCGAGGTGGCCTCGGCCGACGCCGTCACCGGCAGACCCAGATCGGCGTCCGCGAGCCCGGTCACCGTCAGTCGCACGAAGTACGTGCCGGGCAGCGGGTCGTTCGCCCACGGCTCCGACCACGCGCGGACGGTCCGCAGCGTGCAGGCCAGGTCCACCCGGGCGGCGTCCGCGGCCACCGTGCGCGCCTGCGTCCCGTACCTGCACGACTGGCGGCGGCGCAGCCCGTCGTACACGTCGATCCGCCAGGTCTGCGCACCGTGCCGGGCCTGCGCGTCCGGCAGTTCGACCGATGCCTTCACCGTCGGGCGCTGCCCCGCGTCCGCCGGGAACGACCAGTACAGGTAGTCACCCGTGGACGCGCTCGCGGTCGCCTTCTGGCCCTGCTCGAACTGCGCGGCCGTACGGAACGACGTGCCCGCCTCGGCCGGCGCCTTCTTCGCGTCGTCGTCGGGGTCCGCCGCCGCGGCCGGACCCGCGAACGCCGCCAGGGCCGTCAGGGCCAGCAGCGCCCCCGCGACATACCGTCTGCTACGCATCAGTTGGTCCTCCAGACAGCGATACGCCAACGCGAGATCCAGCCCCACACGACACCCGCGACGAAGCCGACGACGACCAGCGCGGCCAGGAACCACCAGCCGCGGCCGAGCCCGAAGGCCGCCACGTCCGACGCCTCGTCGGGGCCGTCCACCACGTCGACCGTCAGCTCGACGGGCAGGCCCGGCGTGGTCTTCACCGACGCGGGCGCGGAGTAGGAGTGGGACACCTGGAGGCAGACCGTCTCGGCCTCGGCCTCGTCGCTGTCGTCCGCCTCCGCCTTCGGATAGCGCAGCCCGGTCGAGATGACGTCCGTGCGTCCGTCGCCCGCCTCCTGGCCGCGGACGATCTCCCGGCCGTGCGTGGTCACCGCGCGCAGCAGCACCCCGTAGTCCCGGTTCACGGCTCGGTCGGCCGCGACGCTCACCGACGCCCGCAGCTCCTTGCCGGGCTCGACGGCCACCCGGTAGAAGCGGTGCTCGCCGAACTTCTCCCGGTCGGTGTACAGACCGGGCTTCAGCTCCGGTGCGTCGGCGCACTGCGCCGTACCGTCGACGGCGACCGGAGTGACCACGGGATCAGCGGCGCGGTCCACCAACTGGCCGACACGGTCGGTCAGTTCGTCCTTGTGGCGGACCGAGGTGTAGGTGCCGCCGGTGGCGTCGGCGATGCAGGACAGCTGCTGCCGCGTCTTGGTGTCGGCCACCAGGCCGAGCGTGTCGATGGTGAGCCCGATGCCCTTCGCGGCGATCTCGCGGGCCACCTCGCACGGGTCGAGCGGCTGGCAGGTGTCCTCACCGTCGCTGATGAGGACGAGGCGCTTGGTCCCGTCACCGGAGCCGAGGTCGTCGGCCGCCTTCAGCAGCGCAGGGCCGATCGGTGTCCAGCCGGTGGGCTGCAGCGTCGCGACGGCGGTCTTCGCGTCGGTGCGGTCCAGCGGGCCGACGGGGTAGAGCTGCTCGGTGTCCTTGCAGCCCGTCTTGCGGTCGTCGCCGCGGTAGTTCGCGCCCAGCGTCCGTATCCCGAGCTCGACCTCCTCCGGCGTCGCGTCGAGCACCTCGTTGAACGCCTGCTTCGCCGCGGCCATCCGCGAGTCGCCGTCGATGTCGCGGGCCCGCATGGAACCGCTGACGTCCAGCACGAGTTCGACCTTGGGTGCGGGCCTGTCCGGCTCGTCCGCGTACGCCCCGGCGGGCGCGAGCCCGCCCAGGGCCAGGGCCGCGAACAGGGCGCACGCGCCCGCCGCCAGCCGTTGTCTAGTGATCATCGGCGGATCCTATGGATCATGCGGGGGCGATGCCAAAACGAGGCCGGGACCGGACCCGGTCTCAGCCCGTCGCCCGCGCGCCGCGCCCCAACTCCCGCCCGCCGAACGCCTTCGCCCCGTCCATCCCCTGCCACCACGCCGCCAGACCCGCGGCGTCCAGGGACCGCCAGTCCGGGGTGGACTCCACCATCGCGTGGCCGAGGCGGCGGCCCAGGTCGACCATGGTGCGGCCGGCGGGCGCGCGGTCCGCGTCGTAGGCGGCGAGGGCCGCGGGCAGGTCGGGGGCCGTGGTCAGGGCGGCCTCCAGGGCCGTCGCGTCCTGCAGCGCCTTCACCGAGCCCGCGCCGGTGTGCGGCCGCGCGACGGTCGCCGCGTCGCCGATCAGCAGCATCCCGGGGGCGGTGTACCGGTCGGCCGTGAAGTCGTACAGCGGCTGCAGGATCAGCTCGTCCGGCGTCGTGAGGCGGACCAGATCACCCCAGTACGGCGGCAGCAACTCCGCGGCCACGTACGCGAGATGGGCCCGCAGCGCGTCCGACGCCGTGCCGGGCGGCAGGCTCGTCGGCGAGGTGAGCGCCGCGTCGTGGCCCGGCGGCGGTGTCGTGTAGAGGACCCAGTTGGCGCGGTGGCCGCCGGTCCCGGGGTCCGGGATGCGGTACACGACCAGATGGCCGCCGGGGAAGACGACGTACGCGCACTCGTCCTCCGGCCACCGCCCCGGATCGCCGAGGCGCTCGACGGGGAACGCGCCGCGCCACGCCGCGTACCCGGCGTACACCGGACGCGTCGCCCCGCAGGCCGCGGCCCGCACCACGGACCGGTAGCCGTCCGCGCCGACCACCAGGTCGAACCGCTCGGGCGCCCGGTCACCGACCCGCACCAGCGCCCCGGCCCCGTCCGGCGCCGCCGTCACTTCCCGGACCGGCGCACCGGACCGGAAGTCCACGTCCGACGGCACCCGTCGCCTCAACTCCCGCCACAACGGGCCCCAGTTGTACGTCCGGAACGGGAACGGCGCGCTCCAGATCCGCCGGCCCAGCGGCCCGTCGCCGTGGTCGTCGCGCACGTACCAGCGGCGCGTCGCCATCTGCACCCAGGGCATCCCCGCGTCGACGTACCCGGAGGCCGCCAGCTCCGCGTACCGGTCGTTGTGCAGCGCCACTCCGACGCCGCGCTCGCCGAGCGCCCCCTCGGCGCGCTCGAAGAGCGTGACGGAGCCGATGCCGCCCCGCCGCACGGCGAGCGCCGCGGCGCACCCCGCGATGCTGCCGCCCACCACGGCGACCGACGCGCCCGTTTCCCTGCCCATGCCCGACTCCCCGCTCCGTCGCCCCTGACCCGCACCGCGCGCGATCCTCCCAGGCAGCGGCGGCGGACACGCCGGTGTCGAGCGGACACGGCCGATTAGAGTGGCAGGCGTGCTGCGCGAAGTGACTGCCGTCCGATACCTGAACCCGCTGCACACCGGAGGCTCGGTCCCCGGTGTGGTGGAGGCGGACGACCTCGGCACGTACGTCCTGAAGTTCACCGGCTCCGCGCAGGGCGTGAAGGCGCTCGTCGCCGAGATCGTCGTCGGGGAGCTGGCGCGCCGGCTCGGCCTGCGCTTCCCCGAGCTGGTGCTCGCCCACTTCGACCCCGCGGTCGCCACCGACGAACCGCACCAGGAGGTCCAGGACCTGCTGCGGGCCAGCGCCGGGCTCAACCTCGGCATGGACTTCCTGCCGGGCGCGGTCGACTTCACGCCCGAGATCGCCGAGACGTTCCCCGTCGACCCGCTCGAAGCGGGCCGGATCGTCTGGCTCGACGCGCTCACCGTCAACGTCGACCGCACGGTCCACAGTTCGAACCTCATGGTCTGGCCCACCTTCGGCACGGCCCCGCCCCGGCTCTGGCTCATCGACCACGGCGCGGCGCTCGTCTTCCACCACCGGTGGGAGGGGGCGGCGCCCGACAAGGCGTACGACTTCAAGCACCACGCGCTCGGCGGCTACGGCCCCGACACGCGCGCGGCCGACGCCGAGCTGGCGCCCCGGGTCACCGAGGAACTCCTGCGCGAGATCCTCGCCCTGGTGCCGGACACCTGGCTCGCGGACTTCGCCACGCCGGACGAGGCGCGGGACGCCTACGTGACGTACCTGCTGGCCCGCGCCCGCTCCTCCGCGGCCTGGCTGCCCACGGACTTCCCGTCCCGGGACGAGCTGGCCGCGGCGGATGCCCGCCGGGCGGCCGCGACGCAGAAGGGGCGGCCCGCCTGGTTGAAGCGGGTACCCGACCTCCACGGCAAGCCGGCAGCGGAGCAGGACTGGTCCGTACACCTGGGGTGACCGGGGGTTTTCGTTGCCGGGTGCGGGCCCGGCGGGGGAAGGCTGCGCGCAGCGCATGCCTTCCAGGGGCGCGGGGAACTGCGCGACCAGCCCCCACCGGAGCCGCAGCCGAACAAACGAAGGCCCCCGGCGCTGTGCGGTGCCGGGGGCCTGCGTACGGGTCGGTCAGCGGAGCTGCTCGTACGCCGGCAGCGTCAGGAAGTCCGCGTAGTCCGCGTCCAGGGAGACCTGGAGCAGCAGGTCGTGGGCCTGCTGCCACTTGCCCGCCGCGAAGGCGTCCTCGCCCAGCTCGGCCTTGATGCTCGCCAGCTCCTCGGCGGCGACCTTGCGGGCCAGGTCGGCCGTCGCGGTCTCACCGTTCTCGAAGACGACACCGGCGTTGATCCACTGCCAGATCTGCGAGCGCGAGATCTCCGCGGTGGCCGCGTCCTCCATCAGGTTGAAGATGGCGACGGCGCCGAGGCCGCGCAGCCACGCCTCGATGTAGCGGATGCCGACCTGGACGGCGTTGACCAGGCCGTCGTACGTGGGCTTCGCGTCGAGCGAGTCGATGGCGATCAGGTCACCGGCGGCGATGGAGACGTCCTCGCGCAGGCGGTCCTTCTGGTTCGGGTTGGTGCCCAGGACCTTGTCGAAGGACTCCATGGCGATCGGGACCAGGTCCGGGTGCGCGACCCAGGAGCCGTCGAAGCCGTCGCCGGCCTCGCGGTCCTTGTCGGCGCGGACCTTCTCGAACGCGACCTTGTTGACCTCGGCGTCGCGCCGGGACGGGATGAAGGCCGCCATGCCGCCGATGGCGTGCGCACCGCGCTTGTGGCAGGTGCGGACGAGGAGCTCGGTGTAGGCGCGCATGAAGGGGGCCGTCATCGTGACCAGGTTGCGGTCCGGCAGGACGAACTTCTGGCCGCCGTCACGGAAGTTCTTGACGATGGAGAAGAGGTAGTCCCAGCGGCCCGCGTTCAGGCCGGAGGCGTGGTCGCGCAGCTCGTAGAGGAT
This sequence comes from Streptomyces longispororuber, assembly GCF_024448165.1. Classification (GTDB taxonomy): domain Bacteria; phylum Actinomycetota; class Actinomycetes; order Streptomycetales; family Streptomycetaceae; genus Streptomyces; species Streptomyces longispororuber_A. Next base: position 91,736 of record NZ_JAMOLN010000008.1, on the reverse strand, counting down.
CTCCTCCATCTCGTACGCGGCCGTGATCGTCTCGATGAGGACGGTGGCGCGGACGGTGCCCTGCGGGATGCCGACGTAGTCCTGCGCGAAGACGAAGACGTCGTTCCAGAGGCGGGCCTCCAGGTACGACTCCGTCTTCGGGAGGTAGAAGTACGGGCCCTTGCCGAGCTCGATGAGCCTCTTGGCGTTGTGGAAGAAGTAGAGGCCGAAGTCGACGAGGGCGCCGGGGACCGGCTTGCCGGCCTCGTCCACCAGGTGGCGCTCGTCGAGGTGCCAGCCGCGGGGCCGCATGACGACGGTCGCGAGGTCGGCCGCGTCCTTGAGCGCGTACGACTTGCCGGTGCGCTCGTCGGTGAAGTCGATGGAGCGGTCGTAGGCCGCGGTGAGATTGAGCTGGCCGCCGATGACGTTCTCCCACGTCGGCGCGGAGGCGTCCTCGAAGTCGGCGAGCCAGACCTTGGCGCCCGAGTTGAGCGCGTTGATCGTCATCTTGCGGTCGGTGGGGCCGGTGATCTCGACACGGCGGTCGTTCAGCGCGGCGGGAGCGGGCGCGACCTTCCACGTGTCGTCCGCGCGGACGGCGGCCGTCTCGGGGCGGAAGTCGAGCGTGGAGGTGCGGGCGATCTCGGCGCGGCGCTCGGCCCGGCGGGTGAGGAGCTCGTCACGCCGGGGCGTGAACAGCCGGTGCAGCTCGGCCACGAAGGCGAGGGCCGCATCGGTGAGCACCTCGTCCTGCCGGGGCAGGGGCGTGGCGTCGACGATGGCCAGCGGGGACGGCGCTGGTGCGGACATGAGCTGTCACTTCCTTCAGCGAGCGGACGCGGGCGGCACGCGGTGCCGGGCGCGTCTGGGTACGTCTGGATACGGCTGCTGGCCCCGCGATGGGGGACCGGCCCTTCTGATCAGTGGATACTAGTTTCCTTATCGTGGAAGTTCAATCGTTTGTTGATGTCGAGATTCTCTGAATCGACAGAACGTGGCGCTGAGTGCCACGCACCTCACTCAAGGTGCTGGAGATCGGCTGCCGTGTCGATGTCGTACGCATCGGCCACATCGCCGCACTCCACGAGCTCCACCTCCGCCGCGTGTTCCTTGAGATAGGCGCGCGCCCCGCGGTCCCCGCTCGCGCTCGCCGCGATCCCGGCCCAGTGGTCGCGGCCGAACAGCACGGGATGCCCGCGCTCCCCGTCGTACGCGGCCGCCGCCAGCGAGCCGGTCGACCGGTACGCCTCCCGTACGCGGCCGACCACCGCCGCGCCGATCCCCGGCTGGTCGACCAGCAGCACCAGCGCCGCACCGGCGCCGGAGTCCGCGAGCGAGCCGAGGCCCGCCCGCAGCGACGAGCCCATGCCGTCCGCCCACTCCGGGTTCTCCACGAGGACGCACCCGGCGAGCTCCGCCCGCGCCCGTACGTCGCCGGCCGCCGCACCGAGTACCACGTGCACCCGGTCGCATCCCCCCGCGCGCAGCATCCGTACCGCGTGTTCCACGAGCGGGCGCCCGCGGTGGGGCAGCAGGGCCTTGGGCCGCCCCCCGAGCCGCCGCCCGCCGCCCGCGGCCAGCAGCAGCCCCACGACCTCGTCCGTTTCCGTCGTCGTCATGCCCTCTGCATACCGCACGTCCGCGCCCGGCGCGCGCCCGGCCGCGCACGACTTCAGTTGCCCTGCGCAACGGACTGGCGCCGGACAGTCGGTGTGGCGTTAACTAGGCGCCCACAAACCCCGGTTGGACGCCTGACCACCGTCCGGGCGGGGACGTACGGCAGCGCACGACGATGTGCGAGGGGGAGAGCTGTGTTGCGGAGCGTGGAGCAGAGGCTTGTGACCGGCAGCGACGAGGACCCGCGGGTGGCCGAGCTGCGTACCGCCGTGTCCCGGCTGCGGCGGGAACTGGCGGCGCACCCGGCCGAGTTCCCCGACCGGGGCATCGCCGAGGACGAGCTGGCGGCACTCGACGCGATGGCGGGCGGCGGCGCGCCCGAGGTGCCGCGGCTGCGCCGCTCGCTGCTGCTGGTCGCGGGCGCCATCGGGTCGGTGAGCGCGCTGTCCGCGGCGCTCACCCAGGTGCGGGGCGCGGTCGAGCTGTTCGGCGGCCCGCCGGTCGAGCGCAACTGACGCGACGGGCGAGGCGGTTGACGGGTCAGGCGACCCAGTGCGGTCGTCCGGGCTCGTCGCCCGCCGCGCCGAGCCCGCCGTCCAGGGCGGCGGCGATCCGCCGCACCGCCTCGTCGGCGACCTCGACCGGCTGCGTGTAGGGGAACCGCAGCCGGTGCTCGAAGGTGCCCGGGTCCGCGCCGAACCGTGAACCGCCCTCGATCCGCACCCCGTGCCGCAGCGCCGCCCGGGCGAGCGCCGACGCGACCGGCCGCCCGAGATCGACCCAGAGCGACATGCCGCCGGGCGGCAACTGCCAGCGCCAGTCCGGGAATTCACGGCTCAGCGCGCCCGCCAGGTGGTCGCGTTGCGCGCGCAGCACCGGCAGCCGGCGGCGCAGGATCTCCGCCTCCCGGTCAAGGAGCCGGCCAGCCACCAGCTGGTCGAGGACGGACCCGGACATGTCCGCGGTGACCCGCAGCGTCGTCAGCTCGGTGATGAGCCGGGTGCCCGCCCGCACCCAGCCGACCCGCAGCCCGCTCCAGTGCCCCTTGCTCAACGAGCCGACGGTGACGATCTGTTCGCCGCCGCCCTGCGCCGCGAGCGAGGCGAACGGCGGCGGCGTCGGCGCGTCGAGCGCGATGTCCGCGATCGTCTCGTCGACGACCAGCCAGGTGCCGGTGGCCCGCGCCGCCGCGATCAGCCGCTGCCGCTGCTCGGTCGGCATCAGGCGGCCCGTCGGGTTCTGGAAGTCCGGGATGAGATAGGCCAGCCGGGGCGCCGCCTGCCGCAGCGTCGTCGCGAACAGCTCCGCGTCCCAGCCGTCCTCGGTGACCGGCACGGGCGCGGTGCGCAGCCCCAACTGCCGGATCACCGCGAGGGCGTTGGCGTACGACGGGTTCTCCACCACGATCCGGTCACCGGGCCGGCCGAGCAGCGTGAGGGTGAGCGACACGGCCTGCTGGGCGCCGGTCGTGACCAGGATCTGGTCCGGCAGCGTAGGCAGCCCCCGCCGCGTGTACCGCTCGGCGATCGCGGCCCGCAGCTCCGGCAGCCCGTACGGGTGGTAGCCGGGGGTCTCCGCGTGCCGCGCCACGTCCGCGGCGGCCGCCGCGTAGGCCGCCGTCAGCTCGTCCGCCACGGCACCCGGTGCCGCGATCGCCAGGTCGATCACGCCCTCCCCGGCCGCCGGGGTGGCCACGCTGGTCGGCCGCACCCCGTCCGGCAGCTCGGTCCACGTCCCGGCGCCCCGCCTGCTGCGCGCGTAGCCGCTCTCCCGCAGCAGGTCGTACGCGGCCGTGACCGTGGCCCGGCTGACCCCGAGCGCCGCGGCGAACTCGCGCTCCGCGGGCAGCCGGACGTGCAGCGCGATCCGGCCGTCGAGCAGCAGCGTCCGCACGCCCTGGGCGAGCGCCCGGTAGCCGGGCCGCTGCCCGGCCACCCCGGTCACCAGCTCGGCGAGCCGCCTGCTGCCCAGGCCCCGCGCCCTGCTGTCCATGCTGCGGACCACTCCGTCAACCGCCATGCCACATCTCCGCTATTGGCCCTGCTGCCCAGGCCAATCAGCGTACAGACTCGGGAGTGGCCGACGAGAAGTGGCCTGGGTGGGAACGAGGAGGCACGTCATGCACACCGACAGGAGTGGCTTCAGCGACCGGGTCGAGCGCGAGCTGCAGCGCCGGACCGAGGACACCGCCGCGCGGCCGTGGCGGCTGCGCCGCCGTCCGGGCCGCCCACCGGTGCCGGACCGGGGTGGCCGGGTCGTGGTCGGCGTCAGCGGCTCCCCGGCGAGCCGGGCCGCGCTGCGCTCCGCGGTGGACGAGGCATGCCGCTCCGGCCGGCCGCTCGTGGCGGTGGTGGCCTGGGAGCCGCCCGAGGGGGAGGGGCTGTACCGCCGCTGGCCCGACCGGGAGTGGGCCCGGCACTGGCACGACACGGGTCGCGCCGGGCTGACCGCGGCGTTCGACGAGGCGCTCGGCGGGATGCCGGCCGGGGTGGACGTGACGTTGCGCGTCGAGCGGTCGCGGGCGGGCGCCGCGCTGCTCGATCTGGCCGCGCACCCGGGTGACCTGCTGGTCATCGGTCTGCGTCCGGGGCGGCGGCGCGGCGCCGTGCACCGCTACGTCCGGCGGTACGCGGTGTGCCCGGTCCTCACGGTCCCGCTGCGTCCGGTGCCGCGCGCGGACCTTCGTGCCCTGAGGCACGTGAAGGCGGCGGACTTCGCCGCCTGAGGGGCGCGGGGCCGCCCTTCGGGCGACGACGCGAGTGTGACGACAGGCCCTAGCGGGACCGCAGCAGGCCCTGACCGACCGCGGCCGCGACCGCCGCCGTGCGCGAGTCGACGCCGAGCTTCGCGTAGATGTGGACCAGGTGGGACTTGACCGTGGCCTGGCTCAGGAAGAGCTCGCGGGCGACGTCCGCGTTGGACAGGCCGTCCCGGACGAGCTGAAGGACCTCCAGCTCACGACGGCTGAGCGCCTCGGACGGCGCCCGCATCCGGTCCATCAGCCGGTCCGCGACGGCGGGAGCGAGCGCCGACCGGCCGGAGGCAGCCGTGCGGACGGCCGCCGCGAGCTCCTCCGGCGGCGCGTCCTTCAGCAGATAGCCGGAGGCCCCCGCCTCCACCGCCGCGAGGATGTCCGCGTCGGTGTCGTACGTGGTCAGGACGAGCACCCGCGGGCCGTCCGGCAGCGCGGCGATCAGCGCCGTGGCCTGCGCCCCGTGCATCCCGGCGCCGAACTGCAGGTCCATCAGCACCACGTCGACCCGTTCCGACCCGGCGAGCGCCACCGCCCGCTCCGCCGTGGGCGCCTCCGCGGCGATCTCGAAGTCGGGCTCCGCGTCGAGGACGGCCCGCAGCCCGGCCCGTACGACGGGATGGTCGTCGGCGAGCAGCAGCCGGATCACACGGCACCCCCGGCGGGCAGCGGCAGGCTGACGGCGACGGCGGTGCCCCGGCCGGGCGCCGACTCGACGGTGAACGTGCCGCCCAGCGCCCGCACTCGCGCACGCATCGCGGGCAGCCCGAAACCGCCGTCGCCGTCGCCGCCGTCTCCGCCATCGCCGGAGGCCGCGCGGGCCGGGTCGAAGCCGATGCCGTCGTCCACGACGTCCAGGGTCACCGAGGTCTCCATGAAGCTGAGAGTGATCTCCGTGCGGCCCGCCCGCGCGTGCCGCACCGTGTTGCCGAGAGCGGACTGGGCGATCCGCAGCAGCGCCACCTCGTACGGGGTGGGCAGCGCGAGCGGGGTGCCGCTCGTCGTGAACCGCGCGGCCGGTCCCGGGGCCGTCGCGCAGAGCCGTTCCAGGGCGGCCGCGAGGGAGCCGTTCGCCAGGTCGGGCGGGGTGAGGGCGCGCACGAAGCGGCGGGCCTCGGCGAGGTTGTCCTGCGCCGTCGCACGGGCCCGTTCGATGTGGGCGGCGGCGGGGGAGTCCGACGGCAGGTCGCGGCCCGCGGCCCGCAGCAGGAGCTGGATCGAGGAGAGGCCCTGGGCGAGGGTGTCGTGGATCTCCCGGGCCAGCCGCTCGCGCTCCGCGAGGGTGCCCGCCGTGCGCTCCGCGTCGGCGAGTTCGGCCCGCGCGCCGATCAGCTCCTCGATCAGCCGCTGCCTGCGCTCGCTCTCCCGGTACAGCGCCTGATAGCCGAGCACGGTCGCCACGGCGACGGCCGCGCCCAGCAGCGGCCCTATGAACGCGCCCGGGTTCAGCCCGCCACCGTGCCCCACGTACGAGGCGATGGCCGCGCCCGCCGCGACCGCGACCGCGGGCAGCGCCCAGCGGGCGGGCAGCAGGTGCAGCAGCAGGAAGTAGAGCGGGAACGCCAGCCACAGGCCGTCGGGGGAGAGGGCGAGGAGCACCGCCCACACCGCGCCGAGCGCGCCGAGCCAGCAGGCGGCGCCCGTGCGCGTGGCCCGCACGGCGGGCAGCAGCGGACCCGCCGCGTACACGGCGCCCATCGCCACGGCCACGGCCACCACCGGGCCGCCCGTGGCCCGCAGGACGACGAGCGCCAGCAGCCCCGCCGTCAGCAGGTGCAGGCAGAGGCGCAGGGCGCGCAGGGCGGGGGTGAGTGAACGTGGATCCATACCGTCACCAGCGTACGAAGTCATCGCCCCGAACCGGTCAACCGAAAGTTCGATCCGGAGGTCCCTCCTTCGATTCGGGTGAAGCGTGCTGTGGCGCGATGCCCGGGAGGGCCACGGGGACGCAGGGTGGACGACATGTTCGTCGCATGGAGAGATCTGCGGTTCGCCAGGGGCCGCTTCGCCCTGATGGGATCCGTGATCGTACTGATCACGCTGCTGGTGGGGCTCCTTTCGGGGCTGACCGCCGGGCTGGCCCGGGACAACACGTCCGCGCTCACCGGGCTGCCCGCCGACCACCTCGCCTTCGGGCGGCCCGCCGCCGGCCAGTCGGTGTCCTTCACCGGCTCGACCGTCACCCCGGACCAGTGGCGGGGGCTCGCCGGGCGGCCGGGGGTGGCGAGCGCCGAACCGATCGGCATCAGGACGCTCAACGCGGACGCCGGCCGGCAGACCGCGGCCGTCTCGGTCTTCGGCGTGCGCCCGGACTCCGGGCTCGCGCCCGACGCGACGGCGCCCGGCACCGTCGTCCTCGCCACGAAGGCGGCCGACGAACTGGGGGCCGGGACCGGCGACGAGATCACGCTCGGCGGCACGACCCTCACGGTCGCGGCGGTCTCCGGCGACGCCTCGTACAGTCACACCCCCGTCGTCTGGACCGACCTCGGCGACTGGCAGTCCCTGGCCCGCTCCGCCGGGGCCACCGTGGTCGCGCTGCGCACCTCGGGCGCCGATCTGCCGGCCGCGGACCGGGCGGCCGGCACGGAGACGAAGGACATCGAGGGCGCCCTGTCCGCCATAGGGTCCTACCAGGCCGAGAACGGTTCCCTGCAGCTGATGCGCGGCTTCCTCTTCGTCATCTCGGCGCTCGTCGTGGGCGCGTTCTTCACGGTCTGGACGATCCAGCGCAGCGCGGACATCGCCGTCCTGAAGGCGCTGGGCTCCTCGACCGGCTACCTGCTGCGGGACGCGCTCGGCCAGGCCGTGCTCATGCTGGTCGGCGGTACGGCAGTGGGGACCGGCCTCGCCGCGCTCATCGGCGCGTTCGTGCCGGACGGCGTGCCGTTCGTCCTGGAGCCGCTGACCGCGATCGGACCCGCCGCCGTGATGACCGTCCTCGGGCTCGTCGGCGCCGCCCTGTCCATCCGTCGGATCACCGCCGTCGACCCCCTCACCGCGCTCGGGAGCGCCCGATGACCCTGCTGCTCGACGACATCACGCTCACCTACGCCGACGGGGACGGCCGCCTCACCGCCCTGGACCGGGTCGGTCTTGAGGTCCCCGCGGGCGGGCTCACCGCCGTCGTGGGGCCGTCAGGATCGGGGAAGTCCAGCCTGCTGGCCGTCGCCGCGACGCTCGTGTCGCCGGACAGCGGGCGGGTGCTCGTCGACGGGGTCGAGGCGACCGGGCTCGGCCGGGCCGAAGCGGCTCGGCTGCGGCGCCGCGCCATCGGCATCGTCTTCCAGCAGCCGAACCTGCTGCCGTCCCTGACCGCTCTTGAGCAGCTCCAGGTCATGGCGCATCTCGGCGGCCGTCGTCCGCGTGAAGTCCGGTCCCTGGCGCGGGAGTTGCTGGCTGCGGTGGGGCTCGCCGAGCAGGCGCACCGGCGGCCGCACCAGCTCTCCGGCGGGCAGCGGCAGCGGGTCAACATCGCGCGGGCCCTGATGAACGCTCCGCGGGTGCTGCTGGTGGACGAGCCGACCAGTGCGCTCGATCATGAGCGGGGGGTGGCCGTGCTGGAGTTGTTGGCGGGGCTCACGCGGGACCGTGGCACGGCCACGGTGCTGGTCACGCACGACCGGGCTTCTCTGGGCGTCGCGGACCAGGTGGTGGAACTGGTGGACGGCCGCCTGGCCGGCGTCCGGGCTGCCTCGTCCTGACCGCTGCCGTCCGCGGCCCCCAGGGGCGCGGGGAACTGTGCGAGAAGCCCCACCGGCCCGCGGACGGCAAGGAACGGTCGAAGTTACGACGCGGCACCCGAACTGGCCAGCGCAGCGGACAGCTCGCGGGCGACCTGCTGCAGCACCGGCACGATCTTGTCCGTCGCCGCCTCCGTGACCCGCCCCGCGGGCCCGGAGATGGAGATGGCCGCCGCCGTGGGCGAGTCCGGCACCGGCACGGCGAGGCAGCGCACCCCGATCTCCTGCTCGTTGTCGTCGACGGCGTACCCGAGGTCCCGTACCTCCTGCAGCGCGTCGAGGAAACCGTCGGGCGTGGTGATCGTCTTCTCGGTCGCCGCCGGCATCCCGGTCCGCCCGAGCAGTGCCCGCACCTCGTCGGCCGGCGTGTGGGCGAGCAGTGCCTTGCCCACACCGGTCGAGTGCGGCAGCACCCGCCGGCCGACCTCGGTGAACATGCGCATCGAGTGCTTGGACGGCACCTGGGCGACGTAGACGATCTCGTCCCCGTCGAGCAGCGCCATGTTGGCCGTCTCGCCGGTCTCCTCGACCAGGCGGGCCAGGTACGGCCGGGCCCAGGTGCCGAGCAGGCGCGACGCGGACTCGCCGAGGCGGATCAGGCGCGGGCCCAGCGCGTAGCGGCGGTTGGGCTGCTGGCGCACGTACCCGCAGGCGACCAGGGTGCGCATCAGGCGGTGGATCGTGGGGAGCGGCAGGCCGCTGCTCGCGGAGAGTTCGCTGAGGCCCACCTCGCCGCCGGCGTCGGCCATCCGCTCCAGCAGGTCGAAGGCGCGCTCGAGCGACTGGACACCGCCGCTTGGCGCGGACTTGGCGGTATCAGTGGTGCTGGCGTTGGACGTCGGCACGGCGCGTTCCTTTCGAGGCGGGCAGGCAGAGATGCAGCGTACCCGGCGGTTTCCGGGCCGGTGATCCCTTGACCTCTAAGTTCGTCGGTAGCTACGTTCTGCGTACCGGAATCATAATTTCACTTTGTGGAAACATCCAGAGCCTTGACGGCTCAGGAAGAAGGAGTGAAAACTCCTTCAACAGAACGTTGAAACTGAGGAGGTCCAGGGTGTCGGACGTCGAAGTCGAACTGGTGCTGCGCTCGACCCGCGTCATCACCCCCGAAGGTACGCGGCCCGCAGCGGTCGCCGTGGCCCAGGGGAAGATCGTCGCCGTGCGCGCGCACGACGCGGAGATACCGGCGGGGGCCCGGCTCGAGGACTTCGGCGACGACGTGCTGCTGCCCGGCATCGTCGACACCCACGTCCATGTCAACGACCCGGGGCGCACCGAGTGGGAGGGCTTCTGGACGGCCACCCGCGCCGCCGCGGCCGGCGGCATCACGACCCTGGTCGACATGCCGCTGAACTCCCTGCCGCCGACGACGACCGTCGACAACCTCCGTACGAAGCAGGAGGTCGCCGCCGCCAAGGCGCACATCGACGTCGGCTTCTGGGGCGGCGCCCTGCCCGACAACGTCAAGGACCTGCGCCCGCTGCACGACGCCGGTGTCTTCGGCTTCAAGTGCTTCCTGTCGCCGTCCGGCGTCGACGAGTTCCCGCATCTGAACGGGGACCAGCTCACCGCCTCGATGGCCGAGATCGCCGGCTTCGGCGGCCTCCTCATCGTGCACGCCGAGGACCCGCACGAGCTCGACGTCGCGCCCAGCAACAGCGGTCCGAAGTACGACGACTACCTGGCGACGCGGCCCCGGATCTCCGAGGACGTCGCGATCAAGGGCCTCATCGACACGGCCAGGCGGATCGGCGCCCGCGTGCACATCCTGCACCTGTCGTCCTCCGACGCGCTGCCGCTGATCGCCGCCGCCAAGGCCGAGGGCGTCAAGCTGACCGTCGAGACCTGTCCGCACTACCTCACCCTCACCGCCGAGGAAGTCCCGGACGGCGCCAGCGAGTTCAAGTGCTGCCCGCCCATCCGTGAGGCCGCCAACCAGGACCTGCTCTGGGCGGCGCTCGCCGACGGCACCATCGACTGCGTCGTCACCGACCACTCGCCGTCGACGGCCGACCTGAAGACGGACGACTTCGCGACGGCCTGGGGCGGCATCTCCGGCCTCCAGCTCAGCCTCTCGGCGATCTGGACCGAGGCCCGCAAGCGCGGCCACTCCCTGGAGGACGTGGTCCGCTGGATGTCCGAGCGGACCTCGAAGCTGGTCGGCCTCGACGACCGCAAGGGCGCCATCGCCGTCGGCCACGACGCCGACTTCGCCGTCCTCGCCGCCGAGGAGACCTTCACCGTCGACCCGGCCGCCCTCCAGCACCGCAACCGCGTCACCGCCTACGCGGGCAAGACGCTGCACGGCGTCGTGAAGTCGACCTGGCTGCGCGGCGAGCGCATCGTCGCCGACGGCGAGTTCACCGCCCCGCAGGGCACGCTGCTCGAAAGGAACAAGTGACCACCATGTCCGCGACCTCCGGGATACCCAGCTTCACCGGTGACGCCAGCCCGTACGGCGGTGGCGACCCGTACGCCGACTACCGCACCGCGGACTTCCCGTTCACGCAGTACGCCGACCTCGCCGCGCGGCAGCTCGGCGCCGGTGTGATCGCCGCGAACGACGAGTTCTTCGCGCAGCGCGAGAACCTTCTCGTGCCCGAGCGCGCCGAGTTCGACCCGGAGCACTTCGGCCACAAGGGCAAGATCATGGACGGCTGGGAGACCCGCCGGCGCCGCGGCGCCGGGGCGGACCACCCGTGGCCCACCGCCGATGACCACGACTGGGCCCTGGTCCGCCTCGGCGCCCCCGGCGTGATCCGCGGCATCGTCGTCGACACCGCCCACTTCCGCGGCAACTACCCGCAGGCGATCTCGGTGGAGGCGACCAGCTATGAAGGAGCCGAGGGCGCGCCCACCCCGGAGGAGCTGCTCGCCGACGACGTGAAGTGGACGACCCTGGTCCCGCGCACGGCGGTCGGCGGCCACGCGGCCAACGGGTTCGCGGTCGACGTCGAGCAGCGCTTCACGCACCTGCGCCTCAACCAGCACCCCGACGGCGGCGTCGCGCGCCTGCGCGTCCACGGCGAGGTCGTCCCCGACCCGAAGTGGCTCGCCACGCTCGGTACCTTCGACGTCGTCGCCCTGGAGAACGGCGGCCGCGCCGAGGACGCCTCGAACCTCTTCTACTCGCCCGCCTCGAACACCATCCAGCCGGGCCGCTCCCGCAAGATGGACGACGGCTGGGAGACCCGGCGCCGCCGCGACCACGGAAACGACTGGATCCGCTACCGGCTCGTCGCGCGCTCCGAGATCCGCGCCCTGGAGATCGACACCGCGTACCTCAAGGGGAACAGCGCGGGCTGGGCGTCGGTCTCCGTCAAGGACGGCGAGGACGGCGAGTGGGTCGAGGTGCTGCCCCGTACGCGGATGCAGCCCGACACGAACCACCGCTTCGTCCTCGACACGCCGGCCGTCGGCACGCACGCCCGCGTCGACATCTTCCCCGACGGCGGCATCTCGCGGCTGCGTCTGTTCGGCTCCCTGACGGACGAGGGTGTCGCCCAACTGGCCGCGCGTCACGCGGAGTCGGGCGCGTAGCGGCGCAGGAACCCGTGGGGCGCACCGGCCCGACAGCACCGGTGCGCCTCGCATCCTCACGCCGTCACGCGGCGAACCCGCCGTCCACGGCGAACTCGGCGCCCGTCACGTACGCCGCGTCCGCGCCCGCCAGGTGCGCCACGGTCCCGGCGACCTCGGCCGCTGTCCCGTACCGCCCGAGCGCGGTCATCGACGCCTGCCAGTCCGCGCTCGGCCCGTCCGCCGGGTTCATGTCGGTGTCGATCGGGCCCGGGTGCACGATGTTCGCCGTGATCCCGCGCTCGCCCAACTCCCGTGCCAGCGCCTTCGTCAGCCCGATCAGGGCCGCCTTGCTCATCGCGTACAGCGTGCCGCCGGGCCCCGGGACGCGCTGCGCCATGCAGCTGCCGACGGTGACGATCCGGCCGCCGTCGGGCAGCACGGCCGCCGCGGCCTGGGCGATCAGGTAGACGCCGCGCACGTTCGCCGCTAGCACCCGGTCGACGTCCGCGACCGCGTGGTCCGCCAGCGGGCCGAGCGCGCCCACCCCGGCGTTGTTGACCAGGACGTCGAGCCGGCCGAACCGCTCCACCGCGGCGCCCACCGCCCCGGCCGCCTCCGCGGCGTCACCGGCGTCCGCGCGCACCGCCAGGCCCCGGCGCCCCAGCGCCTCGATCCGCCGCACCACCTCCTCGGCGGCCTCCTTGCCCTGTACGTAGGTGACCGCGACGTCGAACCCGTCCTCGGCCAGCCGCACCGCCGTCGCCGCGCCGATCCCGCGCGAGCCGCCGGTCACCAGAGCCACCTTGCCGTTCATCTTCGCCTCCGTAGCGAGCTGTTGTTGTGGCTTCGAGTACAGCGGCGTACGCGGGCGGAAGCTGGCGGCAAACGGACATCTGGATCGCGCCGGCGGCGACCGCGGGTACGGTGTCCTCGCCCCGCGCGAGCCGCCGACGTCTCCGCCCGCACCCGCCCGCACCGGAGACCCCATGAGCACGCTCGCCCTGCCCGCGCCGCGCCCCCGTGCCTGGCTCACCGACCTGCCCGTCCTCGGCGTCGCCGCCGTCTGGGGCGCCAGCTATCTCGCCGCCAAGGGCGTCACCACGCAGAGCACCGTGCTCGCGGTGCTCGTGCTGCGCTTCGGGATCGTGCTGCCCGTGCTCGTCGGCGCCGGCCGGCGCGGACTGCGGGCGCTGACGGCGGCGCAGTGGCGCGGGGCGGGACTGCTCGGGCTGATCCTCAGCGGGATCTTCCTGCTGGAGACGTACGGCGTCGTGCACACCTCCGCGACCAACGCGGGCCTCATCATCAGCCTCACCATGATCTTCACGCCGCTCGCCGAGGCCGCCGTCACCCGCGTCCGGCCGCCCCGCGCGTTCCTCGCCGCGGCCGCCCTCTCCGTGCTCGGCGTCGTGCTGCTCACTCAGGGCGGCGGTTTCACGTCACCTTCGGGCGGTGACCTCCTGATGCTCCTCGCGGCCCTCGCCCGCACCGTGCACGTGCTGGTCATGGCCCGCGTCGAGGCGGTCCAGAGCGCCGCCGCGCTGCCGCTGACGACGGTTCAGCTCGGCACGGCCGTGACCGTGTTCGTGCTGCTGTGCGCCGCGCCCGGCACCGGCTCCACGCCCTGGGACGCGGCGGCTTCCTTCGAACCCGCCGACTGGGCGGGCCTGTTGTTCCTCTCCGTGCTGTGCACCCTGTTCGCGTTCTTCGTGCAGATGTGGGCCGTGCGCCGCACCTCGCCGTCCCGGGTCAGCCTGCTCCTGGGCACCGAACCGCTGTGGGCGGCGGCCGTCGGCATCGTCCTCGGCGGTGAACAGCTGGGTGCGGTGGGTCTGCTGGGCGCTGGTCTGGTCCTGGCCGGAACCATGTGGGGACGCCGGGCCACGAGTTAACTCCTGGAAAACAAGCGGCAGTTGTCGTTGACATGCACCCTTCTACGCGCGTCACACTGAGGGCATGAAGATTCCCCCACGCTTCATCAGCGTCGCAGCCCTGGCCGCCGCCCTGTTCGTCGGCGGCCCCGCCACCGTCGCCGCCCAGGCCGCCCCGGCCCCTGTCGCGGCCTCCTCCACGCTCTCCGCCGCCGCGGTCGGCGACATCTGCTACTCCGCCCTGCCCTCCCAGGCGCACGACACCCTGGACCTCATCGCGGCGGGCGGCCCGTTCCCGTACGAGCAGGACGGCACCGTCTTCCAGAACCGCGAGGGCGTCCTGCCGTCGCAGTCCACCGGCTACTACCACGAGTACACGGTCATCACCCCGGGCTCGTCGGACCGCGGTGCCCGCCGCATCGTGACCGGCAAGGCGACCCAGGAGGACTACTACACGTCGGACCACTACGCGTCGTTCGACCTGGTCGACCACTCCTGCTGAACCGTTCCCCCACCGGTCCTAGTTCTGCTTGGCGGTCTCGGCGGCCGCGATCACGGCGATCGCGAGCACGATCAGCGCGATGCTGCCGTACACCTCGCGGCCGTCGAGGAAACCGATCCGCTCGATCAGCCCCCAGCCGAGCCAGCCGGTGAACTCGTGCAGCAGGCCCACCGCCCCCTGGATCAGGGCGAAGCCGGCCACGATCTCGACGAACTCCCACAGCTGCTTCCTGTTCATGTACGGAACCCTCGCCCCGCGGACCCCCCACCCACATCGGCCGCGGGGCGAGTCCCGTCCGGCACAAGTCGCCCGCGGGCCCGGTCGGGCGCGACGAAAGTCGCCGGCGCCACGACTTTGGTCGCGGCTCGGCCGCGGGGGGCGGTGCGCGCCCCTCATCGTGCGTAGATTTGTCGACCATGGAGCCATCGCAGCAGACCGTGCCCCCGCAGCCGGCGGACGAGCCGCCGTTGCCGTGGCGCCGCTGGCTGCTGCCCTCGGCACTCGTCGACGACCTCGACCTGGACTCCGAGGGCCGCCCCGGCCGCGGCCGGCGCACGGCCCGGGACTGGGCCGTCGACTTCAGCTGCTTCCTCATCGCCGTCTTCCTCGGCCTGATCCTCGCCGAGCAGACCTGGGACAACCCGAACACGCCCCGGTTCCTGGCCGGCGTCGACCAGGTCATCGGCGCGCTGGCCTGCGCCGCCGTCTGGCTGCGCAGACGCTGGCCGCTCGGCTTCGCGGTGGCGATGATCCCCGCCGGGTTCCTCTCGAACACGGCGGCCGGCGCGGTCATGGTCTCCGTCTTCACGCTGGCCGTGCACCGGCCGTTCCGCTACGTCGCCTGGGTCGCGGGCGTGTCCGTCGCCCTGCTGCCGTTCTTCTACTGGTGGCGGCCCGAACCCGACTCGTCGTTCGCGCTGTCCCTGTCGTTCACCGTGGTCCTCATCGTCACGGTCGTCGGCTGGGGCATGTTCGTCCGCTCCCGGCGCCAGCTCCTGATGTCCCTGCGGGACCGGGCGCACCGTGCCGAGACCGAGGCCGCCCTGCGCGCCGAGCAGGCCCAGCGGCTGGCCCGGGAGGCCATCGCCCGCGAGATGCACGACGTCCTCGCCCACCGGCTGACCCTGCTCAGCGTGCACGCGGGCGCCCTGGAGTTCCGGCCCGACGCGCCCCGGGAGGAGATCGCCCGCGCCGCCGGCGTCATCCGGGAGAGCGCCCACGAGGCGCTGCAGGACCTGCGCGAGATCATCGGCGTGCTGCGCGCGAGCGACCACGGCGAGGAGTCGGGCCGGCCGCAGCCCACGCTCGCCGCCCTGGACGCCCTGGTCGCCGAGTCCCGCGAGGCGGGCATGAAGGTCGGCCTCGACAACCGGGTGCCCGATCCCGGGGCGGTCCCCGCCTCCGCGGGCCGCACCGCCTACCGCATCGCCCAGGAGGGCCTGACCAACGCCCGCAAGCACGCTCCCGGCGCGGAGGTCGCGGTCGTCGTCGAGGGCGGCGCGGGCGACGGCCTGACCATCACGGTCAGCAACCCGCCGCCCCCCGGCGAGGTCCCGCACGTCCCCGGCTCGGGCCAGGGCCTGATCGGCCTCACGGAACGGGCCACGCTGGCAGGCGGCCGCCTCAGCCACGGCCCCGACGGGGACGGCGGGTTCACGGTACGGGCCTGGCTGCCGTGGCCGGGCTGACCACCCGCACCCCACGCGACCGTCGACCGGCACCGACTGACTCCGACGATCTACCGATGGTTACGGTGGGGCCCATGAACGCGATCCGTTTGCTGCTCGTCGACGACGACCCGCTGGTCCGGTCGGGCCTCAGGTTCATGCTGGGCGGGGCGGACGACGTCGAGATCGTCGGGGAGGCGGCCGACGGCGAGGAGGCCCTCGTGGCCGCCGGGACGGTCCGGCCCGACGTCGTCCTCATGGACATCCGCATGCCGGTCATGGACGGGCTCACGGCGACCGAGCGGCTGCGCTCGGCGGCCGACGCGCCCGAGGTCGTCGTCCTCACCACGTTCCACGCCGACGAGCAGGTGCTGCGGGCGCTGCGCGCGGGCGCCGCCGGATTCGTACTCAAGGACGCGACCCCGGCCGAGATCCTCGGTGCCGTACGGAGCGTCGCGGCCGGCGACCCCGTCCTGTCGCCCGCCGTCACCCGCCAGTTGATGACGCACGCCGCCGCGTCCGAGCGCGAGGTGCGCGCCGCCGGGTCCCGTCGGCGCCTCCACGAACTGGCCGACCGCGAGCGGGACGTGGCTGTCGAAGTGGGCCGCGGCAAGTCCAACGCGGAGATCGCCGCGACCCTCTACATGAGCGTCGCGACCGTCAAGACGCACGTCTCCCGCATCATGACCAAGCTCGACCTCAACAACCGCGTGCAGATCGCGCTGCTGGTCCACGACGCGGGCCTGCTGGACGAAGCCTGACGGATGCGGGGCCGGGCCGGTCGGCCAGGGTAAATTCACACCGTGATCTAAGCGTTCGGCGAAGTCGGGTGAAGGGGCGGGAGCGAGGCATGGCAGGACCACGCCGGCGGACGGTGCGCGATCTGCGGCGCAACAACCGGGCCACCGTATTGAGCAAGCTCTACTTCGACGGGCCGCTCAGCAGGCAGGAACTGGGGCCGCTGACGGCGCTCAGCTCGGGCTCCATCAGCAACGTCGTCGCCGAACTCGTCGCCGACGGCCTCCTGGAGGAGGCCGGGTCCGTGGACTCCGACGGCGGCCGGCCGCGCACGCTGCTGCGGGTCGCGCCCGGCAGCGGGCACCTCGTGGGCGTCGACGTCGGCGAGACCCGGGTGCGCGTCGAGCTGTTCGACCTGGCGCTGAGCGAACTCGCCCGGGTGGACGCGCCGTTGCCCGACGGACGGCCCGGCGGGAAGTACGACGCCCAGGACGTCGTCCGCCTCATCGCCGCCGGCCTGACCCGGGTCCTCCGCGAGGCGGACGTCGAGCCCGGCTCGATCGTCGGCGTCGGCATCGGCGTGCCCGGCATCGTCGACGCCTCGGGGCCCAGCGGCGCCGTCGTGCACGGCCAGACCATCGGCTGGGACGCCGTACCCCTGGAGGCGATGCTCCGGGCCCCCGGTGAACTCCCGCCGGAACTGCCCCTGTTCATCGACAACGGCGCCAAGACCCTGGGCCGCGCCGAGATGTGGTTCGGCGCGGGCCGCGGCGCCCGGAACGCCGTGATCACCCTCATCGGCTCCGGCGTCGGCGCCTGCGTCATCGCCGACGGCGTGCCCTACCAGGGCTCGTCCAGCAGCGCGGGGGAGTGGGGCCACACCGTCCTGCGGGTCGGCGGCCGGGAGTGCCGGTGCGGCGCCCGCGGCTGCCTGGAGGCGTACGTCGGCGCGGAGGCGCTCCTGGAGCGCTGGCGGGAGGCCGGCGGCAGCTGGACGTCACCCGACGAGGAGGGCGCGCTCGCCGAACTCCTCGACGACCCGTCGACCGGCCAACTCCTCGACGAGACGGCCGAGTTCCTCGGTGCGGGCATCGCCGACCTGGTCAACCTGTTCAACCCCGAGCGGATCGTCGTCGGCGGCTGGGCGGGCCTGCTGCTCGGCCCGCGGCTCATCGACCCGGTGCGCCGGGCCGCCGCCGCGTACGCGCTGCGCCACCCGTTCGCCCAGACCACCGTCGAACTCGGCCGGCTCGGCACCGACGCCGTCACCGTCGGCGCGGCGACCCTGCCGCTGGCCCGGTTCCTGGAGACCGGCGGCGCGCGCCGGGAACGGATCGTCAGCGGGGCGAGTTAGACACCGTGGGGACGGGGTCGCCGCAGCGAGAGGGAGAGCGCACATGGTGGACGGGGCCGGAGCCGGGATCGTCGACCTGGGGGAGTACGCGGAGGGCGGCAGGGACGGGTACTACGCCGACCCGTACGCGGTGTACGAGAAGCTGCGCGCCCTCGGCCAGGTCCACCAGGTGCGCACCCCGGGCCCCGGCCCGGCCGAGGAGCTCTGGCTGATCGTGGGGCACGAGGCGGCGCGCGCCGCGTTCACCGACCCGCGCCTGGTCAAGAGCCCGCCGTGGGGCATGGACGGCGACCTCATCGGACCGCACCTGCTCTTCGCCGACCCGCCCGAGCACGGCAGGCTGCGCTCGCTCGTCACCCGCGAGTTCACCCCGCGCCGGGTCGCGGCCCTCGCCCCGCGCGTCCAGAAGATCACCGACGAGCTGCTCGACGAGATGGTCCCGCGCGGCAGCGCCGACCTGATCGCCTCCCTCGCCTTCCCGCTGCCCTTCGTCGTCATCTGTGAACTGCTCGGCGTGCCCGACATCGACCGCGACCGGTTCCGCCGGATGTCGACGCAGATGGTGGCGCCGACGTCCGACGAGGAGGCGTACGAGGCCCATGTCGAACTCGCCGGATTCCTGGACGAGTTGATCGAGGACAAGCGCTGCTCGGCGCCCGCCGACGATCTCCTGAGCGCGCTGATCAGGACCACGGCGGAGGACGGCGACCGGCTGTCCGGCGACGAACTGCGGGGCATGGCCTTCCTGCTGCTCATCGCCGGCCACGAGACCACGGTGAACCTGATCGGGAACGGCGTGCGGGCGCTGCTCGACCACCCCGGCCAACTCGCCGCGCTGCGCGCCGACATGAGCCTCCTGGACGGCGCCGTGGAGGAGATGCTCCGCTACGACGGCCCGGTCGAGACGGCCACGCACCGCTTCGCCGCCGAGCCGGTCGACATCGGCGGCACGGTGATCCCGGCGGGCGCGCCGGTCGTCATCTGCATCGCGAACGCCGACCGCGACCCGGAGCGCTTCCCCGCGCCCGACCGCTTCGACATCCGCCGCGACCCGCGCGGCCATCTGGCGTTCGGCCACGGCATCCACTACTGCCTGGGCGCGCCGCTGGCCCGCCTGGAGGGCCGCATCGCGCTGCGCTCCCTGCTGGAGCGCTGCCCGGACCTGGCGCTCGACGGGACGTCGGACGCCTGGCTGCCCGGGGTGCTGATCCGCGGGGTTCGTAGACTGCGGGTCCGCTGGTAGCCACGCCCTGGAGGACCTCCGTATGTCCGCGCCCGTCTTCGACCTGGAACTCGCCCGGAAGACCCTGGACGCCCAGCCGTTCAGCCGCCTCGTCCAGGCCCGCATCACCGCTTTCGGCGACGACGCGGCCACCCTCGAACTGGACATCAGGCCCGAACTCCAGCAGCAGAACGGTTTCCTGCACGGCGGAGTCCTGTCCTACGCCGCGGACAACGCCCTGACGTTCGCGGCGGGCGCCGCCCTCGGCCCGTCCGTCCTCACCTCCGGCTTCTCGATCCAGTACGTCCGCCCGGCCCGGGGCGTGACCCTCTCCGCCCGCGCCGAGGTGGTCAGCGCGGGGCGCAGGCAGGCGGTGGTCCGGGCGGATCTCGTGACGGTGGACGAGGACGGCACGGAGAAGCTGTGCGCGGTGGCGCAGGGCACGGTGCTCACGGTCTGAGCGGGGCCTTCCGCACCCGCCCCACCAGTCACCCCCGGCCGCACCGGTCGACTACGCCACCTCGTCGACCCGTACGACCCTCCGCTCGCGCCGTGAGACCTCGCACGCCTCCGCGACCCGCAGCGCCCGCAGCGCCTCCCAGCCGTCGCAGGGATTGGCGCGCTCGCCCCTGACCACGTCCACGAACGCCTTCAGTTCGGCCTCGTACGCCGGGGCGAAGCGCTCCAGGAAGCCCGGCCACGGCTTGTCCGCGGCCGGCGGCCCCTCGGGTTCGGTCGAGGCGATCGGCGTCCGGTCGTCGAGGCCGACGACCACGGTGTCCCGCTCGCCCGAGAGCTCCATCCGCACGTCGTACCCGGCCCCGTTGCACCGCGTCGCCGTCGCCGTGGCCAGCGTCCCGTCGTCCAGGGTCAGTACGACGGCGGCCGTGTCCACGTCCCCCGCCTCCCGGAACATGGCGGGCCCGGCGTCGGACCCGGCCGCGTACACCTCGACGACCTCCCGCCCCGTCACCCACCGCAGCGCGTCGAAGTCGTGCACCAGGCAGTCCCGGTAGAGCCCGCCGGACAGCGGCAGGTACGCGGCGGGCGGCGGCGCCGGGTCGGAGGTGAGGGCCCGCACCGTGTGCAGCCGGCCCAGGCGTCCCGAGCGCACGGCCTCCCGCGCGGCCGTGTACCCGGCGTCGAAGCGCCGCTGGAAGCCGAGCTGGAGCACCGTGCCCGCCGCCTCCACCTCGTGCAGCGCGGCCAGCGTCCCGGGCAGGTCGAGCGCGATCGGCTTCTCGCAGAACACCGGGAGTCCGGCCCGCGCCGCCCGGCCGATCAGCTCGGCGTGCGCGGCGGTCGCGGCGGTGATGACGAGGGCGTCGACGCCCCAGACGAAGAGGTCGTCGACGCTCGGCGCCGCCGTCGCCCCGATCCGGTCGGCCAGGGCGACGGCCCGTGCGGGCTCCGCGTCGGTGACGACGAGCGATCCCACCTCCCGGTACCGCTCCAGAACGCCAGCGTGAAATGTGCCGATACGGCCCGTTCCGATGAGTCCGATGCGCATGGCACCCAACGTGCCGTCCCGCCCAGGTGCTGTCAATCCTTTGTCCTGACAAACACCTGCCCGAGCGGGGCGGGGCCCGGCCTCAGACCGCGTCGAGGCGCAGCACGAGCACCCCGTACGGCGGCAGCGTCACCGCCTCCGCGGACTCGCCCGTGCGGGTCGTCAGCCGCCACCCCCGCGCGACCACCGGCTTCACCGGGAGCTCGGTGGCGCACTGGCTGACCAGCCACACCCACCGGTGCCCGGCCGCGTGCTCGACGAGGTCCACCGCCACCCGCTGGTCGGCCACGGTCACCGGCCTGCGCACCCCGGCCCGCACGGCGAGCGCGTCGTAGAGCACGCCGGTCGCCTCCGGGTTCACCCGCGGCGTCACGGCGGCCATGTGCTCCACGGGGTAGGTGCACAGGACGAGCCGCCCCGCCCCGACCGCCCGCTCCACCAGCGCGGGCCGCCCGCGCCCGTCGACGGCCACCACCTCGGCGCCCTCCCCGGCCGCCACCGGCAGGAAGCACCGGCTGTGCTCCGTCCCGGCCGCCCGCAGCGTGAGCCGCGTCCCCGCCCCCAGGCTCCCGAAGTCCCGCTCGAAGGCGAACGTGACCTCGTCGTCCTCGATGGGGTTCACCAGCCCGTACGTCAACTGGTGCCGCACGCCGAAGAGTTCGTCGAGGCGCGCGTACCACGGGCCGCGCTGCTCCTCGTGTGCGCCCGGCGAGTACGACACGTACACGGTCGCCCCGCCGCGCGCCAGCTCCTCCAGGCGGTACCAGGTCGGCGCGAGCAACTGCTTGACGGACGGCGCCAGATAGAGCCGGTACCCGTCCGGCAGCTCCCCGTCGCTCTCCCGCACCACCGTGGCCGGCGCGTCGGCGAGCCGCGCCGCGATCCACGCCTGCCGCCCGGTCTCCTGCACGTACGACCGGTCCTCGGCCCGGGTGAACGGGTACGGCGTGTCGAGGTACGAGGACACGACGAGCGCCGTGTCCGTGTCCGCCCGCGCGCACCGCTCCCACTCCACGTCGGCCAGGACCTCGGAGAAGGCGCGCAGTTCGGACAGCTGCGGCTTGGGGCGGCCCGCGCTGTCCGTCAGGCCGAAGTACAGCTCGAAGGCGTGGTGGCGGTAGGGCGGCTGCGCGCGCAGGGCGGGGGTGTCGTAGTCCGTGTTGTTCCAGGCGATCCAGCCGGTGGCGCCGGACAGCAGGCTGTTGTGGAGCGCCTGGCGGTAGTACGTGGCCGCGTTCTCGTCCGAGGCGAACGCCGACGTGATCCCGAACTCCTCCAGGATCACCGGCCGGTCGAACGTCGACGTCAGCTCGCAGACCCAGGCCGCCGCGTAGTGCTGGCGCACCGGGTCGTTCTCCATCCGGTACACGTGCGGCCCCAGCCAGTCGCACAGGCGGGCCGCGTCCCGTACCGAGAAGCCGTTGTCGTGCCCGGAGTTCTCGATGCCCCAGGCCCCGTCGCCGAGCGACACGGGCTGCGTGCCGCCGCCCGCCCGGACGGCGTCGACGACCAACTGGGCCCAGGACTCCACCACGTCACGGGCCGTGTCGCGCGCCCCGTAGATCGGCATCTCGTTCGAGATCAGCCAGCCCGCCACCGCCGGATGGTCCTTGAAGCGGCGGGTGATCTCGCGCACGAACCACGCCTGCCGCGCCACCAGCCACACGTCGCCGTACAGATCGCGCCCGCCGCGCCAGGCCGGGTCCCAGTTCTCCCCGGACATGTGGCCCACCAGGAACGTCGGGACGGTCGTCAGGCCGAGCGCGTGGTGCCGGTCGAGGAAGTCGGCGTAGTGCCCGCACAGCTCCTCGTCGATCCGGTCGGGCTCCGGCATGAAGTCCGGCCAGTAGAAGAACGAGCGCGTCATGTTCAGGCCGTGGTCGCGCAGGACGCGCAGCTCCTCGGCGACGAGCCCGGGATCGTACGAGCGCCACATCAGCGGACCGCCCGAACGGGACCAGAAGTTGGCCCCGATCCAGGTCACCGGGCGGCCGTCGGGGGAAATCCGGGCAGCGGAACGCGGCATCGGCGAACTCTCCCTGAAAATGGGTGACATGAGCGATGACGAGAAGCGCGGCCCGTGCGGACGGGCGTGCCGCGTACTGGATGACGAGTGAACCGCTGTACCGGTTTAGCGTCAATACCGCACGCAGCCCCGAGAATGATCGATTAACCGGTTTACGGGAGCGGTGCCGGGCCCACGCTGCCGCGCACCGTCAGCCGCGGCGGCGAATCCTCCAGGTCACCCACCTCGCGCCCGCCCGCCGCCTCCCGCAGCCGGCGCGCCGCGTGCGCGCCGTAGGCCGCGATGTCCCGGCTGAGCGCGGTCAGCGGCGGATGCACCAGCTCGCACAGCGCCGAGTCGTCCCACGCCACCACGGACAGGTCGTCCGGCACCCGCACCCCGGCGGCCTGCGCGGCGGTCAGTCCGGCCACCGCCATCACGTCGTTGTCGTACAGGATCGCCGTCGGCCGGTCCGGACCCGCGGCGAGCAGCTCACGCGTCGCCGCCGCGCCCCGCTCGCCGCTGTAGTCGGCCTCGACGATCCGGCCCGCGATCCCCAACTCCCGTACGGACGTGGCGAACGCGTCCGTCCTGATGATGGTGTGGCGCAGTACCGACGGGCCGCTGACCCGGGCGATCCGGCGGTGCCCGAGCTCCGCGAGCCGGCCGACGACCGTGCGCACCGCGACCCCGTCGTCGCTCCACACCGCGGGCAGCCGGCCCGTCCCGACCGGCGCCCCGATCACCACCCCCGGCATGCCGAGCTCCTCCAGGACCTCGACGCGCGCGTCGTCCGCCTTGAGGTCCACCAGGAACACCCCGTCCACCCGGCGCTGCGCCCACCAGGCCCGGTACAGGGCGATCTCCGCCGCCTGGTCCTCGGCCATCGTGAAGACCAACGGAGTGGCGTCCGTGATGAGTTCGGCCTGGATGCCGGAGACCAGCTGCATGAAGAACGGTTCGAGGCCGAGGGTGCGCGCCGGCCGGTCGATGACCAGACCGAACGCCCCCGCCCTGCCGTCGGACAGCGCCCGCGCCGCACTGTTGGGCTGCCAGCCCAGCTCCTCGGCTATCGCGAGGATGCGCCGCCGGGTGGGTGCGGAGACCCCCGGCCGGTCGTTGAGCGCGAAGGACACGGCGGCCTTCGTGACGCCGGCGCGGCGCGCGATGTCCGCCATGGTGGGTCGCTTCACTGACGATTCCCTTCCCCGGGGAGTGGCCTGCTCGTTCGACGGTATTCGATGAACTGCCCCGCTAATCCGGTTCAGTTGAATTCTCACGAGTTTGCCGCGAGCGCATTGACAGCCACTTTCGCACGCGTCTACTTTCACGGCGCCGACGGTGCGCGGACCACCGAATGCGGCAGCGCTCCACGAGCACCCCCACAGCACCCCCTTAGCACCCTGTGCCACAGCGAGAGCAAGGGAATCCGTCATGACTGCCGCCCCACCCTCCCCGCCGAGCCGCCGTCGCATCGTCGCCGCGGGAACGGCCCTCCTCCTCTCCGCCTCACTGGCCGCCTGCGGCGGCGGGGGCGACGACGGCGGCGCAGGCCGCGGCGGTGTGCTCACCGTGTCGACCGGCTCCACCGGCAACTTCGTCCGCAACTTCAACCCGTTCGCGCCCCAGCCCCTCCAGGCGACCCACGGGATGATCTACGAGCCGCTGTTCCACTTCAACGCCGCCAAGGCGGGCGAGGTCGACGACTGGCTCGGCACCGCCTACAAGTGGGGCGACTCCGGCAAGTCCCTGACCATCACCCTGCGTTCGGGCGTCACCTGGAACGACGGCAAGCCGTTCACCGCCGACGACGTGGCGTACACCTTCCGGATCGCCAAGGACAACGAGGAGCTCAACCAGTTCGCCCTCCCGCTCGACACGATCACCACGAGCGGCAAGAACTCCGTACGCCTCACCTTCTCCCAACCGGCGTACACCAAGGAGTACTTCATCCTCGGCAAGCTGAAGATGCTGCCGAAGCACATCTGGTCGAAGATCCCGGACAGCA
Organism: Streptomyces longispororuber; assembly: GCF_024448165.1. Taxonomy (GTDB): domain Bacteria; phylum Actinomycetota; class Actinomycetes; order Streptomycetales; family Streptomycetaceae; genus Streptomyces; species Streptomyces longispororuber_A. The sequence continues at coordinate 67,243 of NZ_JAMOLN010000008.1, read as the reverse complement.
AGAAGAAGACCGACCTCAACACCGACCCCGTCGGCACCGGCCCCTGGAAGGTGAAGTCCGTCAAGGGCACCACCCTCGACCTCACCGCGCGCGACGACTACTACATCAAGGGCCTGCCCGGCTTCAAGACGATGCGCTACCTCTCCTTCAGCGGCAACAACGCCGCGACGGCGGCGATCAGTTCGGGCCGCACCGACTGGGCGGGCGGCTTCATCCCCGACATCAAGAAGAACTACCTCGACAAGAACCCCAAGTTCGCTCTCGTCAACATCCCCCTCGCGGTCACCTACTTCGTGCCGAACGCCGCCCAGGGCCCCACCGCCGACCCCGACGTCCGCAAGGCGATCAGCGCCGCCCTCGACCGCGACTTCATGAGCAAGAGCGTCTACGACGGCCAGGCCCCCGCCATCAGCCCGACGGCCCTGCTCCGCCCCAACTTCGAATCGGTCCTCGACCCGTCCCTCAAGGACGCGACGTTCGAGACCGGCCAGGACAAGGTCGACGCGCACATGAAGGCCGCCGGGTACGAGAAGAGCGGCGGCAACTGGACCAAGGACGGCAAGAAGCTCAGCCTCGACCTCACGCTCGTCTCCGGCTGGACCGACTACATCAGCGTCGCCCAGATGGCCAAGCAGCAGCTCAAGAAGGCGGGCATCGAGCTCAACATCAAGGCGGTCGCCTACGCGCAGTTCGCCAACGCCCAGTCCACCGGCCGCTTCCAGCTCCTGCTCTCCAACTACGGATACACGCCCGACCCGCGCGCCTACTACGACCAGCTCCTCGACAGCGCGATCGCCCCCGCCATCGGCAAGACCACCAACGTCGGCAACTACGGCCGCTACCGGAACCCGACCGTCGACAAGGCCCTCGCCGCGATCGCCGACACCACCGACCTGGCGAAGCAGAAGCCGCACTACTACACGATCCAGCGGGAGTTCATCGACGGCATGCCGCTGATCCCGCTGTTCGCCGCGCAGAACGAGGCCGAGTTCAACGGCAACAACGTCACCGGCTACCCCACCGAGGACAAGCTCTACGCCGCCCCCTCCGTCTGGCTCGACCCGGACGGCGGCTGGGTCGCCGCCCGCCTCAAGCCGGCCACGTCGTCGAAGTAGGGCCGCGGCCATGCGTCACATCCTGCGCAAGCTCGGCTTCTACGCGATCGCCGCCTGGCTCGCGGTCACCCTCAACTTCCTGCTGCCGCGGCTGATCCCGGGCGATCCCGTCCAGCTGATGCTCGCCCGCATGCAGGGCGTCGGCGGATCCGTCACCAGCGGACAGGAGGAGTCGCTGCGGGCCATGCTCGGCCTCGGCGACGGCAACCTCGCCCAGCAGTACGGCGAGTACCTCGGCTCCCTCCTGCACCTCGACTTCGGCCTGTCCATCACCTACTTCCCGACCCCGGTCGGCGACGTCGTCCGGCAGGCCGTGCCCTGGACCCTCGTCCTCGTCGGCATGGCGACCCTGCTCAGCGTCGTCCTCGGCATCACCCTCGGCACGCTCGCCGGCTGGCGCCGCGGCGGCCGGCTCGACGCGCTGATCCCGTCGGCGACGTTCCTGGCGGCCGTCCCCTACTTCTGGGTGGCCCTGCTCCTGCTCTATCTGACCAGCCAGGTCTGGCCGTTGCTGCCGCAGGGCGGCGGCTACGACGAGACGTACGACATCGGATTCAGCGGCGCCTTCCTCGGCTCCGCCGTCGAGCACGGCATCCTGCCCGCCGTCACCATCGTGCTCAGCTCGGTCGGCGGCTGGATGCTCGGCATGCGCAACATGATGGTGTCGACCCTGGCCGAGGACTACGTGATCGCCGCCGAGGCGAAGGGCCTGCGCCCCCGTACGGTGATGATCGGCTACGCCGCCCGCAACGCGGTCCTGCCCTCGGTCGCCGGATTCGCGATCACCCTCGGCTTCATCGTCAGCGGCTCGCTCGTGATGGAGATCGTCTTCTCCTATCCCGGCATGGGCTACACGATGCTCCAGGCCGTCACCAACAACGACTACCCCCTCATGCAGGCGGTCTTCCTGATGATCACCTTCGCGGTACTCGCCGCGAACTTCCTCGTCGACCTCGTGTACGCCGTCATCGACCCGCGCACCCGGCAGGCCGCCTCATGACCGCGCCCGTCACCGCGCTCGCCGCGCCCGCACCCCGGGCCGGCCGGCTCCGCGCGGCCCTGCGCTCGCGCCGGCTGCGGATCGGCCTCGGCGTCCTGGCGGTACTCGTCCTGACGGCCCTGCTCGGCCCGCTGTTCCTAGGCGACCCGAACGAGATCGGCCCCGACCTGACCCGGTCGCCGTCCGCCACCCACTGGCTGGGCACCACCCAGACCGGCCAGGACGTCTTCGCCCAGTTCGTCGTCGCCACCCGCGGCACCCTGCTCATCGGCGGCGCGGCGGCCCTGGTCGCCACGGCCGTCTCGGTCGTCGTCGGCATCGGCGGCGGCTTCGCGGGCGGCCTCACCGACGAGGCCCTGTCGCTCCTCAGCAACGTCTTCCTCGTCGTCCCCGGTCTGCCGCTCGTCATCGTCGTCGCCGCGTACGTCGGCGCGGGCACCGCGTCCACGATCCTCGTCATCGCCCTGACGACGTGGGCGGCGTCGGCGCGGGTGCTGCGCGCCCAGACGCTGTCGCTGCGGACCCGGGACTACGTCCTGGCGGCGCGGCTCTACGGCGAGAGCCGGCGCCGGATCGTCCTCGTCGAGATCCTCCCCAACGAACTCGCCATCATCGTCTCGCAGTTCATCTTCGCCGTGATCTTCGCGGTGCTCACCCAGGCCTCGCTCGCCTTCCTCGGCCTGGACGACCCGGCCAACCTCACCTGGGGCACGATGCTCTACTTCGCGCAGAACGCGGAGGCGCTCGCGGGCGGCTCCTGGTGGTGGTTCGTCCCGCCGGGCCTCGCCATCGCCGTGCTCGGCGCGGCCCTCTCCCTGATCAGCTTCGGGCTCGACGAGATCCTCGACCCCCGACTGCGCGCGCGGAGGCCCCGATGACGCCGCCGTCCGATGTGATCCTCGCCGCCGAGCACGTGGACGTCGTCTACGACTCCGGCGACGGCCGCCCCACCCGCGCCGTGCGCGACGTCTCCCTGGAGCTGCGCCGCGGCGAACTCCTCGGCATCGCGGGGGAGTCGGGCTGCGGCAAGTCCACCCTCGCGTACGCACTCGCCCGGCTGCTGCAACCGCCGGGCCGGCTGGCCGGCGGCACGGTGACGCTGGACGGCGACGACCTGTACGCCCTCGACCGGGACGCGCTGCGGGCCGTGCGCTGGACGCGCCTCGCCATGGTCTTCCAGAGCGCCATGAACGCGCTCAATCCGGTGACCACGGTGGGCCGCCAGTTCGACGACGTTTTCCGGGCGCACCGGCCCGGGCTGTCCGCGACGCAACGGCGGGCCCGGGGCGGGGAGTTGCTGGAGCTGGTCGGCATCGACGCGGGGCGGCTGCGGTCGCATCCGCACGAGCTGTCCGGCGGGATGCGCCAGCGCGTCGCCATCGCGATGGCGCTCGCCCTCGAACCCGACGTCGTCATCATGGACGAGCCGACGACGGCGCTCGACGTGGTCGTGCAGCGCGAGATCCTCGACGAGATCGAGCAGCTGCGGGAGCGGCTCGGCTTCGCCGTCGTCTTCATCACGCACGACCTGAACCTGCTCCTGGAGATCAGTGACCGGCTGGCCGTGATGTACGCGGGGCGGGTGGTGGAGTACGCCGACACGGCGACCGTCGCCGCGGGCGGCGCCGCCCATCCCTATACGCGGGGCTTGTTGCGGTCGTTTCCCGCGCTCACCGGGGAGCGGCGGGACCTGCGCGGGATTCCGGGGCAGCCGCCGGACCTGCGGGTGGCGGAGGCGGGGTGTGCGTTCGCCCCGCGGTGCGAGTCCGTGATGGAGCGGTGCCGGGTGGAGCGGCCGGAGCCGGCGGGTGCCGGGTCGTCGGCGGTGGCCTGTCACCTGCCGGGCGGGGGAGACGCCGCCGCGCCGCCGTCCGACGTGGCTGCCCGCGCCCACGCGGCGGAGCCGCACACCGACACCGTCCGCGCCCCTGAAGGCGCGCCCCCCTCGTCCTCGTCCTCGTCCGAAGGGAGATACCGGTGAACGCCTCACCCGCCCTGGAGGTCGACCGGCTCACCGTCGACTTCAAACGGCGCGGCACCACGCCGCTGCGCGCCGTCGACGAGGTCACCTTCGCCCTGCACCCCGGCCACACCCTCGCCCTGGTCGGCGAGAGCGGCAGCGGGAAGTCGACCGTGGTGCGCGCCCTGTCGCGCCTCGTCGCGCCCAGCGGGGGACGGGTGCGGCTCGGCGGCGCGGAGCGCACCCGCGACGCCGCGTACCGCCGCACCGTACAGATGGTGTTCCAGGACCCCTTCGCCTCCCTCAACCCCGCACACACCGTCGGCCACCACCTGCGCAGGCCGCTCCTGGTCAGCGGCCGGGCGACCCGCGCCGACGTCGACGCGCGCACCGAGGCCCTGCTCGACTCGGTCAACCTCGCCCCGGCCGCCGACATCGCCCGCCGAAGGCCCCACGAACTCTCCGGCGGCCAGCGCCAGCGCGTCGCCATCGCCCGGGCGCTGGCACCCGGGCCCGCCGTCCTCCTGGCCGACGAGCCCGTCTCCATGCTCGACGTCTCCATCCGCCTGGAGATCCTCGGTCTGCTCGACCGGCTGAAGGAGGAGCGCCGGCTCGCTCTCCTCTACGTCACCCACGACCTGGCCACCGCCCGGCACTTCGCGGCCGACGTGATGGTCATGTACCGCGGCCAGATCGTCGAGCGGGGCCCCAGCGACGAGGTCATCCTGCGCCCCCGGCACCCCTACACCCGGCTCCTCGCGTCCGCCGCACCGGGCGCCGCCGGGTCACGGGAGCGGGCCCGCGAGGCCAGGGCCGCCCGGCTCGCGGCGCGCGGCACCCGCACGGCCGAGCTGCGGGAGGCGGCGAGGGACGGCGGCGGCTGCCGGTTCCGCGCCCGCTGCCCCTTCGCCACCGACCGCTGCGGGCAGGCGCCGCCCGTGGTGGCCGTCGGCGGCGCGGGACACGAGGCCCGCTGCTGGCTGCACACGGACGACGTCGCCCCCGCCGGGCTCTGATTTGTCCGGACAATCGAACTTCCGGACTTCCCGTCAACTTCTCCCGCCGCTAATCTCGCCCCGTGGCCAAACCCGTAGCCGACCCGACCTCCCACCTCGAACTCAGCGTCGACCGCAGCAGCCCGGTCCCGCTGTACTTCCAGCTCTCCCAGCAGCTGGAGGCGGCGATCGAGCGCGGCGCGCTGACCCCGGGCAGCCTGCTCGGCAACGAGATCGAGCTGGCGGGCCGCCTCGGCCTGTCCCGGCCCACCGTCCGCCAGGCCATCCAGTCCCTCGTCGACAAGGGGCTGCTCGTGCGGCGCCGCGGCGTCGGCACCCAGGTCGTGCACAGCCAGGTCAAGCGCCCACTGGAGCTGAGCAGCCTCTACGACGACCTGGAGGCGGCCGGGCAGCGGCCCGAGACCCGGGTCCTCGGCAACACGCTGGTGCCCGCCTCCGCGGAGGTCGCCGCCGCCCTGGCGATCGGCGAGGGCGAGGACGTGCACCGCATCGAGCGGCTCCGGCTCGCCCACGGCGAACCCGTCGCGTACCTCTGCAACCACCTGCCGACCGGACTGCTCGCCCTGGAGGACGCCCGGCTGGAGGCCACCGGCCTGTACCGGCTGATGCGGGCCGCGGGCATCACGCTGCACAGCGCCCGCCAGTCGGTCGGGGCCCGTGCCGCCACGGCCGAGGAGGGCGAGCGGCTCGGCGAGCCGACCGGGGCGCCGCTGCTGACCATGCAGCGGACCACGTTCGACGACAAGGGGCGCGCGGTCGAGTTCGGCTCCCACACGTACCGGGCGTCCCGCTACTCCTTCGAGTTCCAGCTCCTCGTCCGGTCCTGAGTGCGCCGGGACACGGAACGGGCACGACGTCCGAATGTTCTGACAAATTCATTGACGCTGCCGTGGGACCCCGCTACAAACACCTCCAGCCGCACCGGGCGGCCGGAGGAGAGGTGGCTCCACCATGCGCACGACGCGTACAGCCCGCACGGCCGCGGCCCTCGTCGCGGTGATCGCCCTCGCCGTCGGATGCAGTGGCTCGGGCGGCAAGGACTCCGAGGACAAACCGGACGCCTCCGGCGGTGGCGGCGGCCAGGGCGTGAACACACCGCGCCTCAAGATCGCGATGGTGACGCACTCCGGCGAGGGCGACACCTTCTGGGACATCGTGCAGAGCGGCGCCAAGCAGGCGGCGGCCAAGGACAACGTCCAGTTCCTGTACTCCAACGACAAGGAGGCCAAGGGACAGGCGGAGCTGGTCCAGGCGGCGATCGACAAGAAGGTCGACGGGATCGTCGTCACCCTCGCCAAGCCGCAGGCCATGCAGGCGGTCCTCGGCAAGGCGAAGGAGGCCGGCATCCCGGTCGTCTCCATCAACTCCGGCTCCGAGTTCTCGGCGAAGTTCGGCGCGCTCAGTCACATCGGCCAGGAGGAGTCGGTGGCCGGCGAGGCCGTCGGCACCGAGCTGGCGGACCAGGGCAAGAAGAAGGTCCTCTGCGTCATCCACGAGCAGGGCAACGTCTCGCTGGAGCAGCGCTGCGACGGCGTGCGCAAGACGTTCAAGGGCACCGTCGAGAACCTGAACGTGGACGGCACCAACGCCCCCGGCTCCCAGTCCTCCATCGAGGCCAAGCTCCAGGCCGACAAGTCCATCGACGGGATCGTCGCGCTCGGCGCGCCCATCGCGGCGCTCGCCGTGAAGGCGAAGGACGACGCCGGCAGCAAGGCGGAGATCGCCACGTTCGACCTGAACGCCGAGGTCGTACGGCGGCTGAAGGCCAAGGAGGTGGCCTTCGCCGTGGACCAGCAGCCGTATCTGCAGGGCTATCTGGCCGTCGACGAACTGTGGCTGTACAAGACGAACGCGAACGTCCTCGGCGGCGGAAAGCCCGTCTTCACCGGCCCCGCCCTCGTCACCGAGAAGGACGTGCCGCAGCTGGAGAAGTACACCGCGCGCGGTACCCGGTGAATGGATGCATGATCCCCGTGACCCATACTTGTGCGTTTGGGACCGCAAAGTGGTCCCCAAGGACCGGCAAACGGTCCGCCGTGACCGGCTCGCCGCCGATCCCGGTGAACGACGCAGCAGACCAAGAAGGGCACGGCCTCGTGGCACGGTTTCGGACCTGGGTGAGCATCGCCGTAGCGGGGGCCCTCGGCCTCACGCTGGCCGGGTGCAGCAGCACCGGCGGCAAGCGGGCGGAGGACGCCAGGAAAGCGCAGCAGGCCCAGGGCAAGGCCGCGGTCGACACGCCCCGCTGGACGGTCTCCATGATCACCCACTCGGGCGACGGCGACACCTTCTGGGACATCGTCCAGAGCGGCGCCAAGCAGGCGGCGGTCAAGGACAACATCAACTTCCTCTACTCGCACAGCGACGAGGCCCAGCAGCAGGCGCAGCTCGTGGACGCCGCCATCGACAAGAAGGTCGACGGCATCATCGTCACGCTCGCCAAGCCGGACGCCATGAAGGCGGCCGTGGCCCGCGCCGAGAAGGCCGGGATCCCGGTCATCACGGTGAACTCGGGCTCCGAGGAGTCCAAGAAGTTCGGCGCGCTCGCGCACATCGGCCAGGACGAGACGATCGCCGGTGAGGCCGTCGGCGACGAGCTCAACAAGCGCGGCAAGAAGAAGGCCCTCTGCGTCCTGCACGAGCAGGGCAACGTCGGGCACGAGCAGCGCTGCGCCGGTGCGAAGTCGACGTTCGACGGCACGATGACGAACCTCTACGTCGAGGGCACCAACATGCCCGACGTGCAGTCCTCCATCGAGGCCAAGCTGCAGTCCGACAAGTCCATCGACGCCGTCGTCACGCTGGGCGCGCCGTTCGCCGCCACCGCCGTGAAGGCGAAGCAGGACGCGGGCAGCAAGGCCGAGATCGAGACGTTCGACCTGAACGAGAAGGTCGCCCAGGGCCTCCAGGACGACAGCCTCGGCTTCGCCGTCGACCAGCAGCCCTACCTCCAGGGCTACGAGGCCGTGGACCTGCTCTGGCTCTACAAGTACAACGCCAACGTGCTCGGCGGCGGCAAGCCGGTCCTCACCGGACCGCAGATCGTCACCAAGGAACAGGCCGCCGAGCTGGAGGAATACGCGAAGCGGGGGACACGATGACCACGACGGTGCCCGAGAAGCACCCGGGAAGCGGGCCGCCCGGGCCGCAGCCCGACGAACGGCTCGTGCGGAGCTCGCCCTGGAAGAAGCTGCTCGGCCGCCCCGAGCTCGGTTCGGTGGTCGGCGCGATCGCCGTCTTCCTCTTCTTCTCGATCATCGCGGACAGCTTCCTCCAGGCGTCCAGCCTGGCGACCGTGCTGTACGCGTCGTCGACCCTCGGCATCATGGCCGTCCCGGTCGCGCTGCTGATGATCGGCGGCGAGTTCGACCTGTCGGCGGGCGTCCTGGTGACGTCGTCGGCGCTGGTCTCCTCGATGTTCAGCTACCAGATGACGGCGAACACCTGGGTGGGCGTCGGCGTCTCGCTCCTGGTCACCCTCGCCATCGGCGTCTTCAACGGCGTCATGCTGACCCGCACCAAGCTCCCCAGCTTCATCATCACGCTGGGCACGTTCCTGATGCTCACCGGCATGAACCTGGGCTTCACCAAGCTGATCAGCGGCACGGTGTCGACCAAGTCGATCGCCGACATGGAGGGCTTCTCCTCGGCCAAGGACGTCTTCGCCTCGACGTTCACCATCGGCGGCGTCGACTTCAAGATCACGATCATCTGGTGGCTCGCCCTGGTCCTGGTCGCGACCTGGATCCTGCTGCGCACCCGCGTCGGCAACTGGATCTTCGCGGTCGGCGGCGACGTGGACGCGGCCCGCGCCGTGGGCGTCCCGGTCAACAAGACGAAGATCGGCCTCTACATGGGCGTCGCCTTCGGCGCCTGGATCTCCGGCCAGCACCTGCTCTTCTCGTACGACGTCGTGCAGTCCGGCGAGGGCGTCGGCAATGAGCTGATCTACATCGTCGCGGCCGTCATCGGCGGCTGTCTGATCACCGGCGGCTACGGCTCCGCGGTCGGCGCCGCCATCGGCGCCCTGATCTTCGGCATGACCAGCAAGGGCATCGTGTTCGCCGAGTGGAACTCCGACTGGTTCAAGTTCTTCCTCGGAGCGATGCTGCTCCTCGCGACCCTGCTCAACGCGTGGGTCCGCAAGCGCGCGGAGGCGAGCAAATGACGGAAGACCGCGCTCCCCTCGTGGAGCTCGACGGCGTCAGCAAGTACTACGGGAACATCCGCGCCCTGGAGGACGTGTCGCTCGTCGTGAACGCGGGCGAGATCTCCTGCGTGCTCGGCGACAACGGTGCCGGCAAGTCGACCCTGATCAAGATCATCGCGGGTCTGCACCAGCACGACGCGGGCTCCTTCCGGATCGAGGGCGAGGAGACGAAGCTCTCCAACCCCCGGCAGGCCCTGGACCTCGGCATCGCCACGGTCTACCAGGACCTCGCCGTCGTCCCGCTCATGCCGGTGTGGCGCAACTTCTTCCTCGGCTCCGAGCCGACGAAGGGCAAGGGCCCCTTCCGGCGCATGGACGTCGACCTGATGCGCCGCACGACCCGCACGGAGCTGCTCCGCATGGGCATCGACCTGCGCGACGTCGACCAGCCCATCGGCACGCTGTCCGGTGGTGAGCGCCAGTGCGTGGCGATCGCCCGGGCCGTCTACTTCGGCGCGAAGGTCCTCGTCCTGGACGAGCCGACCGCGGCGCTCGGCGTCAAGCAGTCGGGCGTCGTCCTCAAGTACGTGGCGGCCGCGCGTGACGCGGGTCTCGGCGTGGTCCTCATCACGCACAACCCGCACCACGCGTACCTCGTCGGCGACCGGTTCGTGCTGCTCAAGCGCGGCGCGATGTTCGGCAGCCACGCGCGCGAGGAGATCACCCTCGACGAGCTCACCCGGCAGATGGCGGGCGGCTCCGAACTGGACGACCTCCGGCACGAGCTGGAACGGGCACCGGTGCCCACGCATCTGGGCGGCCACACGCCCGACGGCACCGAGAAGTAGCGCCCCGCCCGACGCGCCGGCCCGTCCGCCGGGTCCTGCGCGTGGGCGGGTGCGGGCCGTCCGCGGTTGCTCGCGCAGTTCCCCGCGCACCCGCACCCGCCCACGAAACACCCGCCGCCCCGCCCCTGGGGCGCGAAACCCGGCATGCGGCGGAGCCGTTGCGTGAGGCAGAATCGCCGCAATGAGCACCTACCGCGACCTCGCACACCGTGGCAGCGCACGGGCCACCGTCCTGCGGACGGTCGGCACCAGGGAACGCCGCTCGCACCTGACCGCCCCCCGCGTCCCGACGGTCGGCATCGACATCGGCGGCACGAAGGTGATGGCGGGCGTCGTCGACGCGGACGGCACCATCCTGGAGACGCTCCGCACGGAGACCCCGGACAAGTCGAAGAGCCCGAAGGTCGTCGAGGACACGATCTGCGAGCTGGTCCTCGACCTGTCCGACCGGCACGACGTGCACGCGGTCGGCATCGGCGCGGCGGGCTGGGTCGACGCGGACCGCAACCGCGTCCTGTTCGCCCCCCACCTGTCCTGGCGCAACGAACCGCTCCGCGACCGCCTCGCGGGCCGCCTCGCGGTTCCGGTGCTCGTCGACAACGACGCGAACACGGCCGCCTGGGCGGAGTGGCGGTTCGGCGCGGGCCGTGGCGAGGACCACCTGGTCATGATCACGCTGGGCACCGGCATCGGCGGCGCGATCCTGGAGGACGGCCAGGTCAAGCGAGGGAAGTACGGCGTCGCCGGCGAGTTCGGCCATATGCAGGTCGTCCCCGGCGGACACCGCTGCCCGTGCGGCAACCGCGGCTGCTGGGAGCAGTACAGCTCGGGCAACGCGCTGGTCCGCGAGGCCCGTGAGCTGGCCGCGGCCGACTCCCCGGTCGCGTACAACATCATCGACCGGGTCAAGGGCAACATCCCCGACATCACCGGCCCCCTCATCACGGAGCTGGCCCGCGAGGGCGACGCCATGTGCGTCGAGCTGCTCCAGGACATCGGCCAGTGGCTCGGCGTCGGCATCGCCAACCTCGCCGCCGCCCTCGACCCGTCCTGCTTCGTCATCGGCGGCGGTGTGAGCGCCGCCGACGACCTGCTCATCGCCCCCGCCAGGGACGCCTTCAAGCGCCAGCTGACCGGCCGCGGCTACCGCCCCGAGGCCCGGATCGCCCGCGCCCAGCTCGGCCCGGAGGCCGGCATGGTCGGCGCCGCGGACCTGGCCCGCCTGGTCGCCCGCCGCTTCCGCCGCGCCAAGCGCCGCCGCGTGGAGCGCTACGAGCGATACGAGCGCTACACCCGTACCCGCAGCGGTGCCGAAGGCTAGGGCCGGGAACAGCGACAGGAAATGCCCACCATGACGACCGTGCCCCGCCAGCCCTCGTCCCCCGACGACGAGGAGTCGCGCCGGGCCGAGGCCCGCCGCCGCGTGATCCGCCGCCGTGCCCTCACGCTCCTGACCATCGTGCTGCTCATCGGCATCCCCGCCGGATACCTGGTGATCTCCGCCGACCAGAGCCGCAACAGCGGCAAGGACAAGGAGGCCAAGTACTCCGCGACCGGCCTCACCATCGGCTGGCCGTCCAAGGTGCAGCGCCGGCTCTACGAGATCCCGATCCCGGCCCACTCGCGCAACGTCGCCTACTACGAGACGAACAACTACAAGGTCAGCCGCCTGTACGCGCAGTTCCTCACCAGCGACAAGGGCCTCGACTCGTTCCTGGAGAAGATCGACAGCGACGCCTCCGACCTGAAGAGGAACGCCCTCCCGATCAGCGACCGCGACCGGTCCGTGGCGGGCTGGAACTTCTCGGGCCCCGGCCCCTGGTACGGCCTGACCCACGACCAGCCCGACCCGAAGCCGACGCAGAGCATCGTCGTGAACCGCTCGAACCCGGACCACCCGATGGTCTACGTCGTCTCCACCACGGAACCCTGACCGAACCCGACGGCGCCGGGGCACAATGCGTCCCGTGCTGCATGTGAGAGTGATCAGTCCGGCCGACCGCACCGACGACGTCCTGCGCATCACGGGGCAGTCCGTGGGCGTCGTCAACGTCGTGCGCTTCCTGGGCGCCGCCACCGCACCGCCCGGCGACGTGGTGGAGTTCGACGTCGCCAGGGAGGCCGCCAACCAAGTACTGGGCGACCTGGGGGAGTTGGGCCTCAAGGACACCGGCGCCATCACGGTGGAACAGATCGACCTGTCGATCTCCACCGCCGCCGAGCGGGCCGAGGAGGCCGCTCCCGGCGACCCGGCCGACGCGGTCGTCTGGGCCGAACTGGCCGCACGCGTGACCGCCGACACCCGGATGACGTGGTCCTATCTCGCCTTCCTCGCGCTGGCGACGCAGATCGCCGCCATCGGCGTACTCCTCGACCAGCCGATCCTGATCGTCGGCGCGATGGTGCTGGGACCGGAGTTCGGCCCGGTGGCCGCCGTCTGCTTCGGGATCGTGCACCGGCGGCCTCGCTTCGTCGGCACCGCCGTGTGGTCGCTGGTCGCGGGCTTCGCCGTCGCCATGGCCGTGACGGCCGCCTGCGCCGCCGTCAGCCGGGGTCTGGGCTGGATCACCCCGGAGATGCTCGACGACCGGCCGCTGACGGACTTCATCATCCATCCCGACCGGTGGTCGTTCATCGTGGCGGTCCTCGCCGGGATCGCCGGAATCCTGGCGCTGACCGCGGGCAAGTCGTCCTCGCTCGTCGGGGTCTTCATCTCGGTCACCACGGTCCCGGCGGCGGGCAACATCGCGGTCGCCGTGCCGCTCGCCCACTGGGAGGAGGTCAGCGCCTCCTTCACCCAACTCGGCGTGAACCTGGCCGGCATGCTCGTCGCCGGCATCGGCACGCTGCTCCTGCAACGCGTCCTGTGGGCCCGCTTCGGCCACCGGGACCGGTCGGTGAGGCTGATGTGAACACACCTTCACGCGAGCGGAACCAACCTGGCCGGACCTCTCCACACCTGTGACCCGCTGTCGTTTCCCGGTCCGCCGTATGGCAGCGTGGGCGCGTGAGCACGACGACGAACAAGCCTCTGGAGTACGGCCTCGACGGGCCCGACGACGCGCCGGTCCTGGTCCTGGGACCGTCCCTCGGTACGACCCGTCACATGTGGGACCGGCAGATCGCCGAGCTGGCCCGGCAGTGGCGGGTGTTCCGCTTCGACCTGCCCGGGCACGGCGGCGCGGGCGCCCACCCGGCCGGTTCCGTCGCGGAGCTCGCGGACCGGCTGCTCGCGACCCTCGACGAGGCGGGCGTGCAGCGGTTCGGGTACGCGGGCTGCTCGCTCGGCGGCGCGCTCGGCGCGGAGCTGGCGCTGCGCCACCCCGAGCGCGTCGCGTCCCTGGCCCTGATCGCGGCCTCGCCCCGGTTCGGCACGGCCGATGAGTTCCGCCAGCGCGGCGTCATCGTGCGCAGCAACGGCCTCGACCCCATCGCCCGTACGTCGCCCGAGCGCTGGTTCACGTCCGGCTTCGCGGCGGCACAGCCCGCCATCACGGACTGGGCCGTGCAGATGGTGCGCACCACCGACCCGGGCTGCTACATCGCCGCCTGCGAGGCGCTCGCCGCCTTCGACATCCGCGCGGAGCTCGGCAGCATCGGGGTCCCGACGCTGGTCCTGGTCGGCTCCGAGGACCAGGTGACCGGACCCGCCGAGGCCCGCACCCTGGTCGCCGGCATCCCGGACGCCCGCCTCGCGGTGGTGCCCGGCGCCTCGCACCTGGCGCCGGTCGAGCAGCCCGCGGCCGTCACCGACCTCCTCGTACGGCACTTCTCCACGGCCTGGCTGCCCGCCTACGAGACCGGCCAGCACGCCATCCCGGCGGCCCCGGTCAAGCCGGTCCTCGCGCCGCCGCCCCCGCCCGCCGCCCCCGTCGCCGAGATAGCGGCCGCCGTGCAGCCCGAGGCCGCCGTCCGCCCCGACCCGCACGACGCGGGCCTGAAGGTGCGCCGCGAGGTCCTCGGCGACGCGCACGTGGACCGGGCCCTGGCCGCGGCCGACGCGTTCTCCGGCGACTTCCAGGAGCTCATCACCCGCTACGCGTGGGGCGAGGTCTGGAACCGGCCGGGCCTGGACCGCCGGATGCGCTCGTCCGTGACGCTCACGGCCCTCGTCGCGGGCGGTCACCTGGACGAACTGGCCTTCCACACCCGCGCCGCCCTGCGCAACGGCCTGACCGCCGACGAGATCAAGGAGATCCTGCTCCAGACAGCGGTCTACTGCGGTGTGCCCGCGGCGAACTCCGCGTTCAAGGTGGCCCAGCAGGTCATCCGCGAGGAGACGACACCGCAGGAGTGAGCGCAGGATGGGAGGCATGAAGCTCACGAAGAAGACCCATGCCTGCGTCCGTCTGGAGAAGGACGGACAGACGCTCGTCATCGACCCGGGCGGCTTCTCCGAGGAGGACGCCGCCCTCGGCGCCGACGCGATCCTCGTGACGCACGAGCACCCGGACCACTTCGACGAGAACCGGCTGCGCGCCGGGATGGAGGCCACCCCCGGCGCGCACATCTGGACCCTGGCGTCGGTCGCGGGGAAGATCTCGACGGCGTTCCCCGGCCGCGTCCACACGGTCGGCCACGGCGACACGTTCACGGCCGCGGGCTTCGACGTCCAGGTCCACGGCGAACTGCACGCCGTCATCCACCCCGACATCCCGCGCATCACGAACGTCGGCTACCTCGTCGACGGCGGCACCGTCTTCCACCCCGGCGACGCCCTCACCGTCCCCGACCAGCCGGTCGAGACGCTGATGCTGCCCGTCATGGCGCCCTGGAACAAGATCTCCGAGGTCATCGACTACGTGCGCGAGGTCAAGCCGCGCCGCGCCTACGACATCCACGACGCGCTCCTGACCGACCTCGCGCGCCCGATCTACGACAACCAGATCGGCGCGCTCGGCGGCACGGAGCACCTGCGGCTGACGCCGGGCGACGCGGCCCGGATCTGACTCCGGCCGGTCAGCCGAGGAGCCGCAGCACGTCCTCGGTCGAACCGAGCTCGGCGATCCGCGGGAAGATCTTGCCGAAGGTGTGCTCGTGCGACGCGGCGTCCGTGTCGGTCGTCGCGTCGTCGACCACCACCAGGTGGTAGCTCAGCTCGAACGCGGAGCGCGCGGTCGACTCGACGCCGATCGACGTCGAGATGCCGCCGAGCACGATCTGGGTGACCCCGCGCCGGCGCAGCTGGAGGTCCAGCTCGGTGCCCGTGAACGCGCCCCAGTGCCGCTTGGTGATCACGATGTCGTCGCCGAGCGGCCCGAGCTCGTCGGGGAACGCGGCGAACTCGGCGGGCGGCGCCTGCGTGAGCCCCGGCGCGGCGGACCGGCTCACCGGCAGGTCACCGCCGTCCGGCGACCAGGCGACGCGCACCCGCACCACCGGCAGGCCCTTGGCGCGGAAGGCGTCGGCGAGCCGCACGGCGTTCTTCAGGACGCCGTCGGAGGGGTGCACGGTCGGCAGGCCGAGGATGCCGTTCTGGAGGTCGATGAGGACGAGCGCGGGGCGCTCGTCGAGGGAGAGGGGGCTCTTGGTGCTCATGTTCGGCAGGCTACCTGCCTAACAGGAAAACTTGCAAGGTTGCCTGTCTATCCCGGCGATGCCGGACGGGCTCGTTGTCACACCCGCCCGGTAGGTTGTGAGGCATGCGCATTGCTACCTGGAACGTGAACTCGATCACCGCGCGCCTGCCGCGCCTCCTTGCCTGGCTGGAGACCAGCGGCACGGACGTGCTGTGCATCCAGGAGACCAAGTGCTCGGCCGAGCAGTTCCCCGCGGACGAGCTGCGGGAGCTGGGCTACGAGTCGGCGGTGAACGCGAACGGCAGGTGGAACGGGGTGGCGCTGCTCTCCCGCGTCGGCCTGGAGGACGTCGTCAAGGGCCTGCCAGGCGACCCCGGCTACGACGGCGCCGAGGAGCCCCGCGCGGTCTCCGCGACCTGCGGCCCGGTCCGCGTCTGGTCGGTCTACGTGCCGAACGGCCGGGAGGTCGACCACCCGCACTACGCGTACAAGCTGCAGTGGTTCGAGGCCCTGAAGGCGGCGGTCGCGGGCGACGCGGCGGGCTCGCGCCCGTTCGCGGTGATGGGTGACTACAACGTGGCGCCGACGGACGACGACGTCTGGGACATCTCCGTCTTCGACGGCGCCACGCACGTCACGCCGGCCGAGCGGGCCGCGCTCGCCGCGCTGCGCGAGGCGGGCCTGTCCGACGTGGTCCCGCGCCCCCTCAAGTACGACCACCCCTTCACGTACTGGGACTACCGCGCCCTCGGCTTCCCGAAGAACAAGGGCATGCGCATCGACCTGGTCTACGGGAACGCCGCGTTCGCCGGTGCCGTGAAGGACTCCTACGTCGACCGCGAGGAACGCAAGGGCAAGGGCGCGTCGGACCACGCCCCCGTCGTGGTGGATCTGGACGTGTAGCGCGACCGCGGGTGCGTAGGGGCGCGGGGAACTGCGCGAGAAGCCCCACGCACCCGCAGCGGTCATCGGCGGCCCGGAGCTACGGCGCGAGCATCCTCAGGTCGACCGAGTCGGCCAGTGCCTTCAGGCCCGCATCCCCGGGATGCAGATGGTCGCCGCTGTCGAACTCGGCCCGTATCCGGGCCGGATGCGCCGGATCCCGCACGACGGCGTCGAAGTCCAGCACCCCGTCGAACCCCGAACCGGCCGTCCGCAGCCACGAGTTGACCGCGATCCGCTGCACATCGGCCGCGGCCGTGCACAGGGACTCCCCCTCGCACGGAGTGATCGTCGCCCCGATCACCTTCAGCCCCCGCTCATGCGCCCGCGCCGCGACCTCCCGGAGCCCGGCCACGACCTGCTCCGCGGACGCGCCCCACCGCACGTCGTTGACCCCCATGAACACCACGACCGTCCGGGCCGACGTCTGCGCGAGCACGTCACGGTCGAGCCGGTGCAGCGCGCTCACCCCACCCGTGTCGGTGGAGATGCCGTCGCCCGGGTACCGGTCCGCGACGACCCGGTTCGCGGAGATGCCCTGGTTCAGCACGCCGTACCGCGGCACCTCCGACTGGCCGAGCAGCCGCGTCGACAGCACGTTCGGCCACCGGTGGTTCGCGTCCTGCGTCGACTTCACGCCGTCCGTGATGGAGTCGCCGAGCAGCACCACGGAGCCCGGCCCGCCGCCGACGTCGACGCCCGTGAGGAGCGGCCAGTACGAGATGGTCGACGTGTACGCCGTGCCGGCCGCCTCCGCCGCGTGGTCGCCGGGCGTGCTGACGTACGACCGCTGGATGGCCTGGCTGTGCACGGGCGCCGCGGCCACCGGCTCCGGCAGGTGGAAGCTCACCAGGAGGTTCGCGTCCGCCGGCACGTCGAAGCCGACCGGGTCGCTCCACGCCTGGGTGCCCGCCGGCAGCAGCGCCCCGGCCCCGCCCCGGAACGTCAGCGGCACCGGCGTGCTCCGCGCCGCGGCCCCCGCCTCCTGCACCGCCACCGACGCGCTGCCGATCCGCACCGGCGTCGAGGCGAAGGTGTTGTCGAGCCGGATCCGCACCCGCGGGCCGCCCGTGCTGGTGTGCACGACGAGCCGCACCGTGCGGTCCGCCCACGGGCCCACCGTTGTGTATCCGGCCGTGGACGCCGACCAGGTGCCCGTCCATCCGGTTGTCGCCGCGCGTACCGAGACGTCGAAGACGTGCAGCGCCCGCCCGTCGCCGGAGGCGTCCGGCAGCTCCACGGACGTGATCTGGCGCCCCTTCCGCACCGGCACGGTGACCGTGTACAGCCGGGTCTTCTCGGTGAGTTGGGCGTCCGGCGTGTTCCGGTGCGGCAGTGCGACCGACTTCGTGGCGAGCGGTCCGGTGCGCCAGTCCGGCGCGGTCAGCGTGTACGAGGAGCGGGAGCCGTCGGCGTACCGGACGGTGCCGGTGCCGGCCCCGTCGCCACCCGTCCCGGCGACCAGGAACGCCAGCGCGTCGCCCCGGCCGGTCACCCGGACCTGCTGCCCGTCCGCCGTCACGTTGTCGGGGCCGCTGCCCGCGGACCTCGGCCACTTCAGGCGGGCGCCGTCAACTCCCAGCGCCCGGCCGGGAGTCCAGCCCGCCGCGGTCAGGTCCTGCGCGGAGAGCGAACCGCCCGCGCCGTCGAAGTCCGCCTCGCCGGGCCGCGCGTCGTCGCTGACGGCCCGGTTGTCGAAGAGCCGCTCCAGCGGGAGCGGCCCGGGTCTGTGCGGGGCGGCCTGGGCTGTCGTGACGGGTGTGAGCCCCGCGCAGACGGCCAGTAGGACGGCTGTTCCCCAGGTGCGTCGGCGCAAGACCGGCTCCCTCCGTGGTGCGGCTGGCGTGACAGGTGCGCCATGAACGTAGGGAGGGGGCGGGAACGCGTCAATGAGGTGCGCCGGAAAGCGGCGTGAACTCGCCGGGAACACAGGCCGCGCGCCTGTGGTGCCTGCGCGGGGCCGGATGCGAGGCTGTCGGTATGAAGATCCCTTTCGTGGGTAATTGGCGGAAGAAGCCGGGAGCGCGGGCCCTCGCGGTGTTCCCGCCCGACGGCGGCGACGCCGAGGGCGTCGCCGAACTCCTCTCCGAATGCGAGCTGTTGCGGGCCCAGGCGGAGCAGGAGGGCGTCGAACTCGACGACTCCGTCGGCTCGTTGGCGGCCCTCGACCAACTGGTGCCGCGCTGGCGCGAGGACGAGGAGACGCTGCACTGGCTCGGCAACGACGCGGGCCTCTACCTCGGCACGATCCTGGTCCACCAGGTGCCCGGCGCCGCCTGGGTGATCCGGCCCGACGGCCAGCCCGTGGTGTGTCTCGCCTCGGGCCGGGAGATCGACGTCGTCGAGGTGGGGCACGAGTGGGCGGCGAGCGGAGCGCCCGAACTCTCCCAGTTCTACGCGGAGGCCAGCGAATCGTAGACCCGGGAGGAAGAGCCGAGCGCGTGAAGCGCAGTTGAGCCGCAAATACGGTTAATGGCCATAAGTGCGTGTCGTCCGTTAAGTCCCATATCGGCGTGGATAGTTTGCGCGGACCGACACAGCTGAGAGTGGGCAGGTACTGCCATGGCCGTCGATCCGTTGATCGAGCTGCGTGACGTGAACAAGTACTACGGGGAGCTGCATGTCCTCCAGGACATCGACCTCACCGTCGGCAAGGGGGAGGTGGTGGTGGTCATCGGCCCTTCGGGGTCGGGCAAATCGACGCTCTGCCGGACGATCAACCGGCTGGAGACGATCCAGTCGGGGACCATCCGGCTCGACGGACAGCCGCTGCCCGAGGAGGGCAAGGCGCTCGCGCAGCTGAGGGCCGAAGTGGGCATGGTCTTCCAGTCCTTCAACCTCTTCGCGCACAAGACGGTCCTGCAGAACGTCTCGCTGGCCCAGGTGAAGGTCAGGAAGCGCAAGAAGGACGAGGCCGACAAGCGGTCCCGCGAACTCCTCGACCGGGTCGGACTCGCCGCCCACGCCGACAAGTTCCCCGCGCAGATGTCCGGCGGCCAGCAGCAGCGCGTGGCCATCGCCCGCGCCCTCGCCATGGACCCCAAGGCCCTGCTCTTCGACGAGCCGACCTCGGCCCTCGACCCCGAGATGATCAACGAGGTCCTGGAGGTCATGCAGCAACTCGCCCGCGACGGCATGACGATGGTCGTGGTCACCCACGAGATGGGCTTCGCCCGCACCGCCGCCGACCGCGTCGTCTTCATGGCGGACGGGAAGATCGTCGAGGACCGCGCCCCCGAGGACTTCTTCACCCACCCGGAGAGCGAGCGCGCCCGCGACTTCCTCTCCAAGATCCTCAAGCACTGACGGGGGAGTGCAGCACGCATGATCGCCAAGTCGCTACGGCTGCTCGCCGCCCTGCTCGTGACGGCCGTCGCCGCCACCGCCTGCGGCAAGGAAGGCAGCCCGCCGGTCAAGGGCCCGTCGGCCGACGAGCTCCCCAAGTACCAAGTGGCCCAAGGGTTCTCGCTGCCCGACTCGCCCACCTGGAAGAGGGCCGTGAAGCGCGGCCACTTCGTCGTCGGCGCCAAGGAGGACCAGCCCTACCTCGGTGAGAAGAACCCCGCCAACGGCGTCTACTCGGGCTTCGACATCGAGATCGCCAGGATGATCTCCGCCTCGCTCGGTCTCGACCCGAAGAAGATCGCCTTCAAGACGATCGCCTCCGCCAACCGCGAGACCGCCCTGCAGAACGGGCAGATCGACTACTACGTCGGCACGTACACGATCAACGACAACCGCAAGAAGCTCGTCGGATTCGCCGGCCCCTACTTCATGGCCGGCCAGTCGCTGCTCGTGCGCAAGGACGAGGAGGACATCAACGGCCCGCAGGACCTGGCGGGCAAGCGCGTCTGCTCGGCCGCCGGATCGACCCCGTACCAGCGCATCCAGGCCGACTACCCGAAGGCCGAGCTCGTCGCGTACGACACGTACTCGATCTGCGTCGACAACCTCCTGACGTTCCAGGTCGACGCGGTCACCACCGACGACGCGATCCTGCTCGGCTTCGCCGCCAAGGCGCCCGACGAGCTGAAGCTGGCCGGCAAGCCGTTCTCCGAGGAGCCGTACGGCATCGGCGTCCCGCGCAAGGACAACGCGCTCCGGTTCGCCATGAACGACGCCCTGGAGGCTCGCCAGAAGAACGGGGACTGGAAGAAGGCGTTCGAGGCCACGCTCGGACTGTCCGGAGTGCCCGCCCCGACGCCGCCGCCCATCGACCGCTACCCGGCGAGCTGAGGAGCGTCACGTGAACGTCCTGACCGACAACATCTCGACGTACTGGAAGGGCTTCCTCGGTACCGTCGAGCTCACCGTCTACGCCTCGATCCTGGCCCTCGTGCTCGGGTTCGTCATGGCCTCGTTCCGGGTCGCGCCCGTCGGCTCCTTCCGGGCGCTGGGCACCGCCTGGGTCACTGTCCTGCGCAACACCCCGCTGACCCTGCTGTTCTTCGCCGTCCTGCTGGGTCTGCCGCGGTTCGGGCTCGTGCTGCCGTTCACCGTGTTCGCGGTGCTCGCGCTCGGCTGCTACACCTCGGCGTTCATCTGCGAGGCGCTGCGCTCCGGCATCAACACCGTGCCCAAGGGACAGGGCGAGGCGGCCCGCAGCCTCGGCATGACGTTCAGTCAGACGCTGACCACGATCATCCTGCCGCAGGCCTTCCGGTCGGTGATCCCGCCCGTCGGCTCCACCCTCATCGCGCTCGCCAAGAACTCGGCGATCGCGGGCGCGTTCAGCGTCACCGAGCTGCTCGGCACGTACAAGACGCTCAGCGAGCTCGGCTACAACATCATCTGGACGTTCGTCTGGATCGCGCTCGGATACCTCGTGATCACGCTCGCCATCAGCGCGGTCTTCAACATCCTGGAAAAGCGCTGGGGAGTCGCCCGATGAAAGCACTCGACCACAGCGCCACCGCCCTCTACGACATCCCCGGCCCCAGGACCGAGCGCCGCCACAAGCTGTACGGCGCCCTCTCCACGCTGCTCGTGCTCGCGCTCGTCGGCTGGATCGTCTACCTGCTGTTCGACACCGACCAGTTCACGTACACGAAGTGGATGCCCTTCCAGTACAAGGGGATCCAGGAACTGCTGCTGCGCGGCCTCGGCAACACGCTGAAGGCGTTCGCCATCGCGGCCGTGCTCTCCCTCGTCCTCGGCACCCTCCTCGCCGTCGGCCGGCTCTCCGACCACCGGCCCGTGCGCTGGCTCGCGACGCTCTTCGTGGAGTTCTTCCGCGCGATGCCGGTCCTCGTGATGATCTTCTTCATCTACGTGGCCCTGAAGGTGGAGCCGCTGCCCGCGCTCGTCGCCGGCCTGACGCTCTACAACGGCTCCGTGCTCGCCGAGGTGTTCCGCTCCGGCATCAACGCGGTGGAGCGCGGCCAGCGCGAGGCCGCGTACGCGCTCGGGATGCGCAAGACGCAGGTGATGGGGCACGTACTGGTGCCGCAGGCCGTCCGCGCGATGCTGCCCGCCATCATCAGCCAGCTGGTGGTCGCCCTGAAGGACACCTCGCTGGGCTATCTGATCACCTATGAGGAGTTCCTCCACGCCGGGAAGCTCATCGCGTCGAACCTCGACTACGATTTGCCCTTCATCCCTGTGGTGATGGTCATCTCGCCGATCTACATCGGGATGTGCATGTTGCTGTCGTGGTTCGCCCAGTGGGTGGCCAGGCGTCAGCGGCGCAGTCCCAAGACAGAGGCGGCGGATGTCGCGCCTGCCGAACCAGGGACGCTGCTGCCAGGAGTGCAGTAGCCGGAGCATGGGCAGTCCCCGGCCGGCCGCAGTCGGAGATCACTCCCCGCACCCGCGGGAAGAAGGTCAGCTGTGCGCACGACGGACGGGACGCGCCTGCTTGCCGAGGCCGAGCGGGCCCCGGTCGCATTCGTACGCGACGGGGGCACCGCTCTCCTTGGTGTCAGGGGCTACTTGGCCCGGTGCGAGTTCCGCGGGGTGGTCGCCGAGGCCGGGAGCGGCGTCTGGGCGGACTTGGTGACGTCGGCGACCAGCTCGACGACGTCCGGGCCGTACGCCCCGGAGTTGACGACCTTCAGGAGCAGCACGAACGAACTGTTGCCGTGCTTGCGCGCGAGGCGCTCGTGGTGGCGGGCGAGATAGCGGGTGGCGGCCTGGTTGGTGATGGGGAGCTGGCCGCAGAACAGGAAGACGGGTCTCGCCTCCTTGGACTCCCCGGCGGTCAGGCGGGCCAGGATCACGTACTCGGTCCTGCCCGGCTCCAGGCGGTAGCGCTCGGAGCCGATCTGGAAGGCGCCGCGGTCCGGCCCCGGCTCCGGATCCGTGTTCACGCGGATGCCGGGCAGCAGGCTCACCATGTGGGCGGCCATCCGGCGGTTCGAGGCCGGGCCGCCGACGCAGAACTCCGTACGCTCCCCGAAGCCCTGCTGGGCCGTGTCGTGGGCGACGACCTGGGCGTGGGCGCCGCAGTCCTTGATGAGGGCGGAGAGTTCGAGGAGGGCGAAGACGTCATGGCGCTTCACCGTCAGCTCGGCGCCGCCCGCGTCGCGGTTCACCACCAGCAGCGACTCCGAGTTGTCGGGCAGCCCGAAGAAGGCCTGCTTGCGGCGGAGCCTCCGCTTCCACAGGTAGGTGCGGGCGAGCCAGCCCAGCGCGGCGCTGATGCCCGCTGCGATCAGGCCGAGGACGATGTTGCGCACGTCTTCAGTCATGGGGGCGCACTCTAGCCAACCGGCGGACCGGTGTTCGAGGGGGTCCTGACGGCTCCCGGAAGTCAAGTTACGCTGCGCAGACGGCTGTTGACTGGAGGTACTGATGAGGCGTTCAGTTGGGCGGAATCTGTCGATGTGCGCGGTCGCGGCGAGCATGGTCGCCGTCGGGGCCGCGGCGCCCCCTTCGTCCGCTGCCGGCTCGCCGGGCACCCCGCCGAAGGTTCCGGTTGCCGTCGGGTACGGCGGCGCCGTGGCGAGCGTCGACGCCGACGCCTCGGCCGCCGGCATCGAGGTCCTGCGCAACGGGGGCAACGCGGTGGACGCCGCCGTCGCCACCGCGGCCGCCCTCGGGGTCACCGAGCCGTACTCGTCCGGGGTCGGCGGTGGCGGCTACTTCGTCTACTACGACGCGAAGACGCGCCAGGTCCACACGATCGACGGCCGGGAGACGGCGCCGCTGACCGCCGGGTCCGACCTCTTCCTGGAGAACGGCAAGCCGCTCGCCTTCAACGACGCGGTCACCAGCGGTCTGAGCGTCGGCACGCCCGGCACCCCGGCCACCTGGCAGTCCGCGCTCGACGCCTGGGGCAGCAAGCGGCTCGGCACGGTCCTGAAGCCCGCGCAGAAGCTGGCCCGCGACGGGTTCACCGTCGACGACACCTTCCGCTCGCAGACCGCGTCGAACGAGGCCCGGTTCCGCAACTTCCCCGACACGGCGAAGCTGTTCCTGCCCGGCGGGCAGCTGCCGGTCGTCGGCTCGACGTTCAAGAACCCCGACCTGGCGCGCACCTACGACGAGCTGGGCAGCAAGGGGATCGGGGCGCTGTACCGCGGCGACATCGGCGCCGACGTGGTGCGGACGGTCAACGACCCGCCGGTCGACCCGGCCTCGGGCTATCGGGCGCGCCCCGGACGGCTGTCGGCCAAGGACCTCACGGCGTACACCGCCAAGTACCAGGCACCGTCGAAGACCTCGTACCGCGGGCTCGGCGTCTACTCGATGGCGCCGTCGTCGTCCGGCGGCACGACCGTCGGCGAGGCCCTCAACATCCTGGAGCGGACCGACCTCTCGAAGGCGTCCGACGTGCGGTACCTGCACCGGTTCATCGAGGCGAGCCGGATCGCGTTCGCCGACCGGGGCCGCTGGGTCGGCGACCCGGCCTTCGAGTCCGTGCCGGCCAGGCAGCTGCTGTCGCAGAAGTTCGCCGACTCGCGGGCCTGCCTGATCAAGGACGATGCCGTGCTCACCAGCCCGGTGCCACCCGGTGACCCCCGGCACCCCGGGAAGTGCGGCGAGGCCGGCGACAAGGCCGCCCCGACGACGTTCGAGGGCGAGAACACCACGCATCTGACGGCCGCCGACAAGTGGGGCAACGTCGTCGCGTACACCCTCACCATCGAGTCGACCGGCGGCAGCGGCATCACGGTGCCGGGCCGCGGCTTCCTGCTCAACAACGAGCTGACCGACTTCTCCTTCGCGCCCGCGAGCCCCGAGGTGCACGACCCGAACCTGCCGGGTCCCGGCAAGCGTCCGCGGTCGTCCATCTCCCCGACCATCGTCCTCGACCGGGCGAACAGGCCCGTCGTCGCGGTCGGCTCGCCCGGCGGCGCCACCATCATCACCACCGTGCTGCAGACGCTGACCGGGTTCCTCGACCGGGGCCTGCCGCTCGTCGACGCCATCGCGGCGCCGCGCGCCAGCCAGCGCAACGCGGCGCAGACCGAGCTCGAACCCGGCCTCTACGACAGCGCGTCGCGAGCGAAGCTCGAAGCCGTCGGACACTCCTTCAAGCTCAACCCGGAGATCGGTGCCGCCACCGGCGTACAGCGGCTGCCGGGCGGCAAGTGGCTCGCGGCGGCCGAGAAGGTGCGGCGCGGCGGCGGCTCGGCGATGGTGGTGACCCCCGGCAAGTGACAGGACGTCAGACGTCCCGGTGACGTACGACGAGCAGGGCGAGCGCGACGGCCACCAGCGGCCAGACGGCGAACACCGTCCAGGCCCCGGCGACCGTCGCGCCGCCGTACGCCTCCGGACCCCAGCCGTAGAGCGTGACGAGCCGCTGCCAGGCGCTCTGCACCATCATGTGATCGATCCGCTCGACCCACGGCTCGCGCGAGGAGAAGAACACCGGCAGCATCAGCAGCGTGAACGCGGTCCCGACCATCGTCGTCGCGCTGTGCCGCACCAGGACGCCCAGGCCGAACCCGATGAGTGCGCACACCGGCGCGAGCAGCGTCGACGCGGCGACCGCCCGCAGCGAACCCGCGTCCGTGAGCGGCACCGCGGCGTCCCGGCCGGCCAGGATCCCCTGCGACACCGCGAACGAGCCGAGGGCGCAGACCAGACCCACCCCCGTCCACAGCAGGGCCGTCACCGCCGCCTTCGCCAGCAGCACCGCACGCCGCGCGGGCACCGCCACCGTCGTCGTCCGGATCAGCCCGCTGCCGTACTCGCTGACGACGACGATCGCTCCGACGCTGCCCGCCGCCAGCATCAGCGTCAGACAGCCCTCCGCGGGGAACGCGTCGCCGAGCGACCACACGTGCTCGCGCTGGTCCCGACCGTTGTAGTGCGGGTAGTTGCGGTAGTCGCCGTACGCGGCGATGGCCGCGCTCGTCAGGACGGTCAGCGTGACCAGGGCGAGCACCCACGGCGTGGACCGCAGCGACCGGATCTTGATCCACTCGGCGGCGAGGAGATCGCCGAAGCGCGCCCGCTCGGTCGCCGCGCTCATCGGGCGGCCCCCGCCGGGTACTCGACGTGGTCGGCGGTCAGTGCCATGAAGGCTTCCTCCAACGAGGCGGTACGGGTGGTCAGTTCGTGCAGCACGATGTGGTGCGCGAGGGCGAGCGCGCCGATCCGGTCCGCGGGCAGTCCCGTCACCACCAGGCGCTCGGCCGACTCCGGCACCACCTCCGCGCCGGCCGCCGTGAGCCGCGGTGCCAGCTCCGTCGCGTCCGGGGAGCCCACGACGACGCATCGCCGCCCGGCCCGCGCCGCGAACGCGCTCAGCGGCTCGGCCGCGACCAGCCGGCCCTGCCCGACGACGATCAACTCGCTCGCCGTGGACTGCATCTCGGACATCAGATGGCTCGACAGGAACACGGTGCGGCCCTCGTCGGCGAGCCGCCGGAACAGGCCGCGCAGCCACAGCACGCCCGCCGGGTCCATCCCGTTGAACGGCTCGTCGAACAGCAGGGCCGGCGGGTCGCCGAGCAGCGCCGCCGCCACGCCCAGACGCTGCTTCATGCCCAGTGAGAAACCGCCGATCCGGCGCTGCGCGGCCGCCTCGAGACCGACCTCCGCGAGCACGTCGGACACCCGCCGCGCGGGCAGTCCGTTGCTGCGGGCGAGCGCCGCGAGATGGGCGTGCGCGGTCCGGCCGCCGTGCACCTGCTGCGCGTCGAGCAGGGCGCCGGCGTGCCGCAGGCCGCGCGGATGCGAGGCGAACGGCACCCCGCCCACCGTCGCCGTGCCGGCGGTCGGCGCGTCCAGGCCGAGCAGCACCCGCAGCGTCGTGGTCTTGCCCGCCCCGTTCGGTCCGAGGAACCCGGTGACGACCCCGGGCCGCACCGTGAAGGACAGGCCGTCGACGGCCGTCCTGCGGCCGTATCGCTTGGTGAGTTCGCTGACTTCGATCACGTACGCCACCGTGCCGCCGTACGGTGCGGGCTCGCATCGGCCCATGGGCTGCATCCCGTGGACGGATGCCGGGCGCGCACCCGCCCTCGTACGCTCACCCGTGTGAACGCAACCTCCCACTCCCGGGGCGCCGCCGCCTGGTGCGGGCTCGTCCTGTACCCGCTCGCGGTGTCCCTCTCGCTGTTCGGCTCGTCGATGGTGCTGCCGTCGGTGCGCGCGCTGGGAGTGACCCTGTCGGCCGTGCTGCTGGTGGGGGTGGTGCGGCGAGCGCCGCTGTTCGGGCTCGTCGTGGCGCTGGTCGGCACCCTGCTCGCGGTCGCCGCGCAGCCCACGCACGGCCTCTTCGACGACTCGCGGCAGACGAACCTGGTGGCGTTCGTCTCGGCCGACGTGGTGCTCGGGTATCTGATCGCCCGCGGTTCGCGCGCCAAGGCGTCCGCCGGGATCGCGCTGTCCTTCGTCGCGCAGGCCGCCGGCATCGCATTCTTCGCGCGGTCCGAGAACCAGATCGGATTCGGTGTCGTCGCCCTGCTCGTTCTGCTCGTCGCGTGCATGATCGGCCTGCTCGGGCGCGAGCGGCGGCAGCACGCCGAGGCCCTGCACGACCAGGCCGTCGCCGAGGCCGTGACCGCCGAACGGCTGCGGATCGCACGGGAGTTGCACGACATGGTGTCCCACAGCATCGGCGTCATCGCGATCCAGTCGGGGGTCGCGAGCCGGGTCATCGAGACCCGGCCGAAGGAGGCGCGCGAGGCGCTGGCGGCCATCGAGACGACCAGCCGGGAGACGCTCCAGGGCCTGCGCCGCACCCTGGTCGCCCTGCGCCGCGCCGAACCCGGCGGCGCCGCACCCCTGACCCCCGCGACCGGCCTCGCCGACCTCGCCGGCCTCACCGAAGTCACCGCACGGGACGCGGGCGTGCACGTCGAGGTCGTCCGCAGTGGCGCGCAACGGCCGCTGCCCGCCGACGTCGACCTCGCGGCGTACCGGATCGTGCAGGAGTCCCTGACCAACGTCGTCCGGCACGCCGGCACCGACACGTGCCGGGTCCTGGTCTCGTTCGGCGACACGGACCTGGTGCTGGAGATCGTGGACGCGGGGCGGGGCACCACGGCAGGATCACCGGGTACGGGGTTCGGGATCACGGGGATGGGGGAGCGGGTGAGCCTGTTGCACGGCGAGTTCAGCGCGGGGCCGCGGCCGGAGGGCGGATTCCGGGTGGCGGCGCGGATCCCGCTGCCGGAGGCGGCGCGATGACGTCCCGGACGGCGAGGACGGTACGGGTGCTGCTCGTCGACGACCAGCCGCTGGTCCGCTCCGGGCTGCGCGTCCTCATCGCGGACACCGACGACCTGGACGTCGTCGGCGAGGCGGGTGACGGGGCGGAGGCGGTCGAACTGGCCGCGAGCCTGCGGCCCGACGTCGTGGTGATGGACATCCGGATGCCCGGCACGGACGGCATCGAGGCGACCCGGCGGATCATGGCGGGCGAGAGCGGCAGCCGGGTGCTCGTGCTGACCACCTTCGACGAGGACGACTACGTGTACGGGGCGCTGCGCGCGGGCGCCAGCGGCTTCGCCGTGAAGGACATGCAACTGGAGGAGATCCTCGCGGCGGTCCGGGTGGTCGCCGCCGGGGACGCCCTCATCGCACCCGCCGTCACCCGCCGGCTGATCGCCGACTTCGTGGGACGCCCGGGACCGGAGGCCGCGCGCTCGCCGCGCCCCGTCGAGGGCATCACGGAGCGGGAGCGGGAGGTGCTGACCCTGGTCGGGCTCGGCCGCTCCAACCAGGAGATCGCCGAGGAGCTCTTCATCAGCGTCGCCACGACCAAATCGCACGTGGCGCGCCTCTTCACCAAGCTCGGCGCCCGTGATCGTGTCCAACTGGTCATCACGGCCTACGAGTTGGGGCTCGTGGCACCGTCCCGCTGAGCGCTCCGCCGGGGCGGGCCCGCGCGCCCGCCCGGGCTGCTCCAGGTCCGGGCGTCGCGGGGCGGTACCCGTCGCCGTACACCCGCCAGGCGTACGGCGACCGGTGTGTCGGGGCACGGATGCGGCACCCCGGCGGCCGCTGCGGTCACGCTCGGACACCAACGCCCCCACACCCCTGGAGGACCTCCGTGCCGACGTCGTCCGTGCGCACCGGCGCAGCCGCCTTCGCCCTGCTGGCCGCGGGCGCGGCGGCCTGCGCGGCCCCCGCAGCCGAGAACGTTCCCGACGTCAGCGGTGCCGTCGGCACCCGGCCGGTGATCGCCGTGCCGGACCGGCCCGCCCCCGAAGGGTCCCGGACGACGGTGCTGCACGAGGGGCCGGGACCCGAGGTGCGGAAGGGGCAGGTCGTCGTCACCGACGTGGAGATGAGGACCTGGGAGGGCAACAGGAAGCTCGTGTCGACCTGGGGCCTCACCCAGCCGACGACGGTCGCCTTCGACGGCGCGCACGGGCCGCGCGCCTGGGACCGGGCGCTCGTCGGCCGCCGGGCGGGCAGCCGGGTGCTGCTGGTCGGCCCGGCCGCGAGCGGCCTCGCGCCGCGCGACGTGGCGCCCGCCCGGGTCGCCGCGGGCGACCACCTGGTACTCGTCTTCGACGTGATCGGCGGGTACGGCGTCGACCAGCGCATCCCGCCCGTCGAGGCCGAGGCGCCGGGCGGGCCGGGCGGTGCGCGGGACGGGACGCCGGTCGTCGCCGTCCGGGCCGACCGGGCGCCCCAGGTGACCAGCTGGGGCCGGGGCGCGCCGCGCAGGCTCGATGTCCGCACGCTGGCCGAGGGCCGCGGACCGGTCCTGCAGCGGGGCGACGTCGCCGTCGTGCAGTACGCGTCCTGGGCGTGGGGGCAGCGGGCGCCGTACCGCTCCACGTACGCGGTGACCGGGCCGAACGGGTTCGTCGTCACCCCGGACGCGGTGCCGCCCGGGGTGTTCGAGGCGCTGCGCGGGGTGCGGGTCGGCAGCCGGGTGCAGATCGCCGTGCCGGCCCGCTACCGGCCCGGCTTCACCACGACCAGGGGCGGCGTCGCCGTGCCGGCCGGCCGGGCGGTCCTCTACGTCATGGAGGTCCTGGACCGCCAGGACCGCTGACGTCCCCCGCGGCACCGGCGCCTAGAGCGCGGTCAGGATGCGCGGCCCCGCGTCCGTGATCGCCACCGTGTGCTCGGCGTGCGCCGCGCGGGAGCCGTCGTTCGTGCACAGCGTCCAGCCGTCCGGCGCCTCGTGGTAGCCGTCCGTGCCGCCGCCGATCAGCATCGGCTCGATGGCCAGGACCATGCCGTGGCGCAGCGGCATGCCGCGGCCCGGGCGTCCCTCGTTCGGCACCGACGGGTCCTCGTGCATCTGCCGCCCCACGCCGTGCCCGCCGAAGTCCTGCGGGACGCCGTACCCGCCCGCGCGGCAGACCGTGCCGACCGCGTGCGCGATGTCGCCGATCCGGTTCCCGACCACGGCCGCCGCGATGCCCGCCGCCAGGGCCCGCTCGGCGGTCTCGACGAGCGTGAGGTCCGCGGGGCGCGGGGTGCCGACCGTGAAGCTGACCGCGGAGTCGCCCACCCAGCCGTCCAGCCGGGCCCCGAAGTCGATGGAGACGAGGTCCCCGTCGCGCAGCCGGTACTTCGTGGGGATGCCGTGCACGATCGCGTCGTTCACGGATGTGCAGAGCACCGCGGGGAAAGGGGTCGTCGCGAAGGAGGGCCGGTAGCCGAGGAAGGGTGAGGTCGCGCCCGCGTCGCGCAGCACCTGGTGCGCCACCTCGTCGAGCTCCAGCAGGCTCACGCCCACGGCGGCGTGCTTGCGCGCGGTGGTCAGGGCCTGCGCCACGACACGGCCCGCCTCCCGCATCGCGTCGATCGATGTGTCCGTCTTCAGTTCCACCATGCCAATAACTATACCGGTATTTGAATCCGGTATAGGAATCGGTGCTCGGGTAGACTGTCGGCATGGTGCGAACCCCCTTGACCCCGGAAGAGCGCGAGCGCGGCGAGCGGCTCGGACAGCTGCTGCGCTCGGCGCGGCAGGAGCGCAGCATGACCGAGGTCGCCGCGGCCGCGGGCGTCTCGGTGGAGACGCTGCGCAAGATCGAGACGGGCCGGGCGCCGACGCCGGCGTTTTTCACCGTCGCCGCCCTCGCCCGCGAGCTGGGCATCTCGATGGACGAGCTGGTGATCCGCTGCGCCCTGGTGCCCGCCTGACCGCGCGGCCGCGTGCGCACCCCGGAAAAGCGCGCGTAGCAGCCCCGTAACACGGAGGGTGTTTCCTTCCGGAGCGTAGTGCTCCAGGGGTGCGGCGATCGGTGGGGGTGCGTCACGGACGGGGAACAACTCCCGGAACGGGTAAGGGAGTTCGCGATGTATCTGCGCGGACTCACCGCCCGGATCGACCAGGGAGCGGGCTGGTGCGGAGTCTTCTGGCAGCGTGATCCCGAAGGCATGACGGCCTGTCTCGACGGGCGCGAGGTGCCGCCCTGGGACGTCGTCGAGGCGCTGCTCCAGGACCTCGCCGCGGCCCACGGGCCGGAGCGGGCGACGTGGGAGACCGGTCGCGCCAGGGCCCTGTACCGGGCGTCGGTGCGGGTGCACGACGCGGTGCCCGGCGGCCGCGAGGCGCTCGTCGACCGGATCGACGTGATGGCCCGCGAACAGCGCGGCGCCACCGACCGTCTGCGCGAACTGGCCGGCCGGCTCGACGCGGCGACGACCCGGGAGGACGCGGAGCCGGTCCAGCGGGACCTGGCCTGGGCGAGGGACGACTACGACCGGGCGACGGCCCGCGTGGCCGAACTCCGGTCGAGACTGGCCGACTTGGGCGGCCCGGAAGCGGCCCCGCCGGCGCCTCGGACCCGGGGCGGGCGCGCCGACGCGTCCCCGGCCCCGGCCGCACCCGCGAAGAAGCGCAAGCGCGGCGGCGCCCGCTTCGCCGGACTGCCGGAGGACGACACCCCCGTACCGCCCGACCAGCCGTCAACTCCCGTAGCGGAACCGGACGTCGCCACCCCGCGCGGGGCCCGCTTCGCCGGAGCCGAGCAGGACGTCCCGGTGGCCCCGGCGCCGCCGCAGGTGGACTCCACGGCCCGCGCCCACATCGCCGCGACGGTGCACACCCTCGTCCGGCACCGCACGGAGGGCAGGAGCGGTGACGCCCACATCGTGCTCGTCGACGCCGCCCACGGCCCTGCCGCCCACCTGCCGCCGCTCGCCGCCGAACTCCACCGCGCCGGGCTCGGCGCCGACTGGGCCACCCTGCTGTGGGAGGCGGCGTCCCTGCCGCCGGGCCGGGTGGTCGCCGTCGCCGACGCGCTCGCCGCCGCCGGACGCGACGCCGACGCCCGGCAGTTGCTCCGCCAGGGCGTCGCCCGTCCGCCCGCGGAGATCGGGGACGCGGTCGGTCTGCTGCACGCCGACGGCCGGCGGCGCGAGGCGCAGACCCTCCTCGACGCGTACGTGCGCAGCCGCACCCCCGAGGAAGCGGCCCGCAGCGCCGAGGGCGATCCCGGCCGGCTCGTCCCGCTCGTCGCCGAAGCGGCCCGCGCCGTGTCCGGTGAGCGGTACCGGGACGTGCTGCACGCACTGCGCGTCGCGGGACTGACGGTCTGAGCCCCCGGCTCACCCGCACGAGTGTCGAAACGTGATCGATCCAGCGGGTTGACGACGATGGTCTTGGCAAGCCTTCCGGGTGGGCTTACGTTCGTCCCTCTACGGCCCGGTCTACGGGCGTAGAGGCTCAGGCAAAGGAGCGGATCGTGGCCCACGTCGTACGCGCCGCACTCGTCCAGGCCACCTGGACGGGCGACACCGAATCCATGATCGCCAAACACGAGGAACACGCCCGCGAGGCGGCCCGGCAGGGCGCGCAGGTGATCGGCTTCCAGGAAGTCTTCAACGCCCCCTACTTCTGCCAGGTCCAGGAGGCCGAGCACTACCGCTGGGCCGAGCCCGTCCCGGACGGTCCGACCGTGACGCGGATGCGGGAACTCGCCCGCGAGACCGGCATGGTGATCGTCGTCCCCGTCTTCGAGGTCGAGCAGTCCGGCTTCTACTTCAACACCGCCGCCGTGATCGACGCCGACGGCTCCTACCTCGGCAAGTACCGCAAGCACCACATCCCGCAGGTGAAGGGCTTCTGGGAGAAGTACTACTTCAAGCCGGGGAACCTGGGCTGGCCGGTCTTCGACACCGCCGTCGGCCGCGTCGGCGTCTACATCTGCTACGACCGCCACTTCCCCGAGGGCTGGCGGCAGTTGGGCCTGAACGGCGCCCAGCTCGTGTACAACCCGTCGGCCACCAGCCGCGGCCTGTCCGCGTACCTGTGGCGCCTCGAACAGCCGGCCGCCGCCGTCGCCAACGAGTACTTCGTCGCCGCCATCAACCGCGTCGGCGTCGAGAGTTACGGCGACAACGACTTCTACGGCACGTCGTACTTCGTCGACCCGCGCGGACAGCTCGTCGGCGACGCCGCGAGCGACAAGACGGAGGAACTCCTCGTCCGCGACCTGGACTTCGGGCTCATCGACGAGGTCAGGCAGCAGTGGGCGTTCTACCGCGACCGCCGCCCCGACGCCTACGACGGCCTCGTCCAGCCGTGAACGCCTCACCCAAGCCGTGACCGACGAAGGGATGCCGCACCCGTGAACCCCTCTCTGCACTCCCGCACCCGCGCCGTCCTGCCCGACTGGCTGGCGCTGTACTACGCCGACCCGATCGAGCTCACCCACGGCGAGGGCCGCCACGTCTGGGACGCCGACGGGAACAAGTACCTCGACTTCTTCGGCGGCATCCTCACCACGATGACCGCGCACGCCCTGCCGGAAGTGACGAAGGCGGTGAGCGAGCAGGCGGGCCGGATCATCCACTCCTCCACGCTCTACCTGAACCGCCCCATGGTCGAACTCGCGGAGCGCGTCGCCCAGTTGTCCGGCATCCCCGACGCCCGCGTCTTCTTCACCACCTCCGGCACCGAGGCCAACGACACGGCGCTGCTGCTCGCCACCGCGCACCGCCGCTCGAACCAGATCCTCGCGATGCGCAACAGCTACCACGGCCGCTCGTTCTCCGCGGTCGGCATCACCGGCAACAAGGGCTGGTCGCCGACGAGCCTGTCGCCGCTCCAGACGCTGTACGTGCACGGCGGCGTCCGCAGCCGCGGCCCGTACGCCGCGCTCTCCGACGCCGACTTCATCGAGGCCTGCGTCGCCGACCTGCGCGACGTGCTCGGCCAGACCCGCGGCGACGTGGCGGCGCTCATCGCCGAACCCGTCCAGGGCGTCGGCGGCTTCACCGCACCCCCCGACGGCCTGTACGCCCGCTTCCGTGACGTGCTCCAGGAGCACGGCATCCTCTGGATCGCGGACGAGGTGCAGACCGGCTGGGGCCGCACCGGCGAGCACTTCTGGGGCTGGCAGGCGCACGGCCGGTCCGGGCCGCCGGACATCCTCACCTTCGCCAAGGGCATCGGCAACGGCATGTCCATCGGCGGTGTCGTGGCCCGCGCCGAGGTCATGAACTGCCTCGACGCCAACTCCATCTCGACGTTCGGCGGTTCCCCGGTCACCATGGCCGCGGGCCTCGCCAACCTCTCCTACCTCCTGGAACACGACCTCCAGGGCAACGCGCGCCGGGTCGGCGGACTCCTCATCGAGCGCCTGCGGGCCATCGCGGCGAGCGCCTCCGTCGTACGGGAGGTGCGCGGCCGGGGCCTGATGATCGGCGTGGAACTGGCCGACCGGTCGCCCCGGGTCGCGGCGGCGGTCCTGGAGACCTGCCGGGAGAACGGACTGCTGATCGGCAAGGGCGGCGGCCACGACACGAGTGTGCTCCGCATCGCGCCGCCGTTGTCGTTGACGGTGAGCGAGGCGGAGGAGGGTGCCGCGATCCTGGAACGGGCGTTGCGGAGTGTGTCGTAGGCGTGTCCCCGCCCACGGGGCTCCGCCCCGGACCCCGCTCCTCAATCGCCGGAGGGGCTTGATTCGAGAGGAGGGTGGCCTCCATGCCGACCGCACCCGGCACCGAACACGCCCTGTCCGTACGCCAGATACTCGCCCTGGAACGCATCGCCGCCGGAGAACCGGAGGTGGTCGCCGCGGCGCACCACCTCGACCGCCCTGTCCGCTGGGTGCACGTCGCCGAGGCGGCCGACGTCGGCGTCATGCTCAGCGGCGGCGAGATGGTGCTGACCACGGGCGTCCTGCTCGCGGGCGACCCGCACGCCAGGACCGAGTACATCAAGTCGCTGCACCGCGCGGAGGCCGCCGCCCTCGTGCTCGGCCTCGGCCGCGCCTTCCCGTCCCCGCCGGAGGACATGTGCCGTGCCGCCGAACGGCACGGCCTGCCCATGGTGGTCCTGCACCGCCCGTTCCCCTTCGCCGAGCTCACCGAGGAGGTCCAGTCCCGGCTGGTGCGGCGGAAGTTCGCGGCCGTCAGCCTCTCCGAGGGCATCCGCACCGCCCTCACCGGACTCATCACCGCGGGCGCCCCGCTGCAGAGCCTGCTCGACGAGGTCGCCGCGCACAGCGCCTGCCCGGTCGTCGTCACCAACCTCGCCCACCGCGTCCTCGCCACCGCGGGCGAGCGCCCCGCGGTCGACGACGTGCTGCGCGACTGGGACCGCATCGCCCGGCAGCCGGGCGGGGTCGACGGCGAGGGCTGGATCCGCGCCGACCTCGGCGGCCGCGGCGAACGCTGGGGCTCCGTCGTGCTGTGCGGGCACCGCGGCGACGGCGCGTCGGGGCGGCTGCTCGCCGACCGGGCCGCCGAGGCCCTCGTCCTGCACCGGATGCTGGCAGGCTCCGCCGCGAGCTGGGAGGAGCAGTCCGCGCAGTGCCTGCTCGCCGACCTGGTGTCCGGCGCCGTCCCGGCCCGCCAGCTGCTGCCCAGGGCCCGGGCCGCGGGCCTGCCCGTCAACCGCCGCACCTTCGTCCCCCTCGTCGTACGGGACGGGGAACCCGGCCAACTCGACCGAGTACTAAGGCTGTTGGGGCTTCCGGGGCTGGTCGCCGAACTCGCCGAGAACGCCACCGCCGTGCTGCTCAGCCTCGCCCGCGACCAGGCAGCGGAGCCGCTCGCCGCCCACTTCGCGGCCCGGCTGCGCGCCGAGACGGGCCGGCCCGCGATCGTCGCCGCCGCCCCCGCCCGCACCGGCTGGGAGGAGGTGCCCGACGGGC
Organism: Streptomyces longispororuber; assembly: GCF_024448165.1. Taxonomy (GTDB): domain Bacteria; phylum Actinomycetota; class Actinomycetes; order Streptomycetales; family Streptomycetaceae; genus Streptomyces; species Streptomyces longispororuber_A. Next base: position 31,215 of record NZ_JAMOLN010000008.1, on the reverse strand, counting down.
TGCGGGAGGCGCTGCACGTCGCCGACGCCGTCGCCGGATCACCGCCCGACCTGCCGGCCGTCGTCCGCCTCGGCGACGTACGGCTGCGCGGTCTGATGCGGCTGCTGCGCGACGACCCGCGCGTCCTGTCCTTCGCGGAACGGGAGCTGGACGGGCTGCTGTACGCCGACGACGCCGACGCGCTGCTGCCGGTGCTGCGCACCTACCTCGCCACCGGCCGCAACAAGTCGCGGTCCGCCGAACTCCACCACATGAGCCGCCCCGCCCTCTACCGCCGCCTGGAGGCCATCGAGGGACTGCTCGGCGTCGACCTGGACGACTTCGAGCAGGCCGCGTCCGTGCACATCGCGCTCCTCGCGCACGACGCACAGGAGACGTGACACGGTGGAACGACACCCGGCCCCGGACGTGACACGGTGCAACTCGGCCACCGCGTCCGGAATTCCTATCGTCGTGGGCACACCGAGCACCCCCGCAGCCTTCCGCAGGAGGTCCCGATGAGCCCCGTGATCCGCGCCGCGATCTTCCAGACCGCATGGACCGGCGACAAGGAATCCATGATCAAGGTGCACGAACAGGCCGTTCGTGACGCCGCCGCACAGGGCGCCCAGGTCCTGTGCTTCCAGGAGCTGTTCTACGGCCCGTACTTCTGCCAGGTGCAGGACCCGAAGTTCTACGAGTACGCCGAGGCGATCCCCGACGGACCGATCGTGCGCCGCTTCCAGGACCTGGCCCGCGAGCACGGCATCGTCCTCGTGCTGCCCATGTACGAGGAGGAGCAGCCGGGCGTCCTCTACAACACCGCCGCCGTGATCGACGCCGACGGCACCTACCTCGGCAAGTACCGCAAGACGCACATCCCGCAGGTGAAGGGCTTCTGGGAGAAGTTCTACTTCCGGCCGGGGAACAGCGGCTGGCCGGTCTTCGACACCGCCGTCGGCAGGATCGGCGTCTACATCTGCTACGACCGGCACTTCCCCGAGGGCTGGCGCGCGCTCGGCCTCGAAGGCGCCCAGATCGTCTTCAACCCCTCGGCCACCAGCCGCGGCCTGTCCCGCTACCTGTGGCAGCTGGAACAGCCGGCCGCCGCCGTCGCCAACGAGTACTTCGTCGGCGCCATCAACCGCGTCGGCGTCGAGAGTTACGGCGACAACGACTTCTACGGGACGTCGTACTTCGTCGACCCGGAGGGCCGGTTCGTGGGCGAGGTCGCCGACGACAAGGCACCCGAACTCGTCGTCCGCGACCTCGACCTGGCCAAGCTGCGCGAGGTCCGCGACCGCTGGCAGTTCTACCGCGACCGCGCCCCGCAGGCGTACGAGCCCCTGACCCGCCCGTAGCAGTCCCCGTCCGTACCTGGAGGAGAGCATGAGCGCCGTCCGTACCGTCATCCGCGGCGGTCTCGTCGTCACCGCCGCCGACGAGATGCACGCCGACGTCCTCATCGAGGACGGCCGCGTCGTGGCCCTCGCGGCCACCGGCAGCGACACCGCCGCGTCCTGGACGGACGCGCGCACCATCGACGCGAGCCAGAAGTACGTCATCCCGGGCGGCGTCGACGCGCACACCCACATGGAGATGCCGTTCGGCGGCACCTACGCCGCCGACACCTTCGAGACGGGCACCCGGGCCGCCGCCTGGGGCGGCACGACCACCATCGTCGACTTCGCCATCCAGACGGTCGGCCACAGCCTGCGCGAAGGGCTCGACGCCTGGCACGCCAAGTCCGACGGGCAGTGCGCCGTCGACTACGGCTTCCACATGATCGTCTCCGACGTGCACGAGGAGACGCTGAAGGAGATGGACCTGCTGGTGGCGGAGGGGGTCACCTCCTTCAAGCAGTTCATGGCCTACCCGGGCGTCTTCTACTCCGACGACGGGCAGATCCTGCGCGCCATGCAGCGGGCCGGCGAGAACGGCGGGCTGATCATGATGCACGCCGAGAACGGCATCGCGATCGACGTGCTCGTGGAACAGGCCCTGGCCCGCGGCGAGACCGACCCGCGCTACCACGGCGAGGTCAGGAAGGCGCTCCTGGAGGCCGAGGCCACGCACCGCGCGATCAAGCTGGCGCAGGTGGCGGGCGCGCCGCTGTACGTCGTGCACGTGTCGGCGCAGGAGGCCCTCGCCGAGCTGGCGCGGGCCCGCGACGAGGGCCTCCCGGTCTTCGGCGAGACCTGCCCGCAGTACCTGTTCCTGTCGACCGACAACCTCGCCGAGCCGGACTTCGAAGGCGCGAAGTACGTGTGCTCCACGCCGCTGCGGCCCAAGGAGCACCAGGCGGCGCTCTGGCGCGGCCTGCGCACCAACGACCTCCAGGTCGTCTCCACCGACCACTGCCCGTTCTGCTTCACCGGCCAGAAGGAGCTGGGCCGGGGCGACTTCTCGAAGATCCCCAACGGCATGCCGGGCGTCGAGAACCGGATGGACCTGCTGCACCAGGCGGTCGTCGACGGGCACATCTCGCGCCGCCGCTGGATCGAGATCGCCTGCGCCACCCCGGCCCGGATGTTCGGCCTGTACCCGAAGAAGGGCACCGTCGCGCCGGGCGCCGACGCCGACATCGTGATCTACGACCCGCACGCCGAGCAGACGATCTCGGCGGACACCCACCACATGAACGTCGACTACTCCGCGTACGAGGGCAGGCGCCTGACCGGCCGTGTGGAGACCGTCCTCTCGCGCGGCGAACTCGTCATCACCGAGCGGGAGTTCACCGGCCGGGCCGGACACGGCGCGTACACCCCGCGCGGCACCTGCCAGTACCTGAACTGAACCTGATCTGAGCAAGTGAGGGAACCCATCATGGACTTCGGACTCGTTCTGCAGACCGACCCGCCGGCCTCCGGGGTCGTGGACCTGATGAAGCGGGCGGAGGCGGCCGGCTTCAGCCACGGGTGGACGTTCGACTCGTGCGTGCTGTGGCAGGAGCCGTTCGTCATCTACAGCCGCATCCTCGCGGAGACCGAGCGCCTGATCGTCGGCCCGATGGTGACCAACCCGGGCACCAGGACCTGGGAGGTGACGGCCTCCACCTTCGCGACGCTCAACGACATGTACGGCAACCGGACCGTGTGCGGCATCGGCCGCGGCGACTCGGCGATGCGCGTCGCGGGGCGCAGCCCGAACACCCTCGCCAGGATCAGCGACGCCATGAAGGTGATCAGGGCCCTCGCGCGGGGCGACGAGGCGGACCTGGGCGGCGGCGCCGTGGTCCGGTTCCCGTGGGTGCGGCCCGGCGCCGAACTCCCCGTCTGGATGGCGGCGTACGGGCCCAAGGCCCTGAAGATGACCGGCGAGGAGGCCGACGGCTTCATCCTGCAGCTCGCCGACCCCTTCCTGACGGAATGGATGGTCAAGGCCGTGCGGGACGCCGCCGCCGCGGCCGGCCGCGACCCGTCGGCGGTGAAGATCTGCGTCGCCGCGCCCGCCTACGTCACGGACGACGACTCGCCACAGGCGCTCGCTCACGCCCGTGAGCAGTGCCGCTGGTTCGGCGGCATGGTCGGCAACCACGTCGCCGACCTGGTCGCCAAGTACGGCGCGCACTCCGGCCTGGTCCCCGACGAACTCACCGAGTACATCAAGGCCCGCGAGGGCTACGACTACGCGCACCACGGCCGCTCCGGGAACCCCGACACCGCCTTCGTGCCCGACGAGATCGTCGACCGGTTCTGTCTGATCGGCCCGCCCTCCGCCCACATCGAGAAGCTGCGCGCGCTGCGGGAGCTGGGCGTCGACCAGTTCGCCGTGTACGCGATGCACGACGCGAAGGAGGCGGTGATCGACCGGTACGGCCGGGACGTCATGCCCGCGCTGAGCACCGTATGAACAGCGACCCCACCGGTTTAACAACACCCCCACACAGCACGGCAGTTCACGGCATCCGCACGGCCGCCCATCCCCGTCCTCCTCCGTAGAACGGACTGCCCATGACCGACACCACCGCCCCACCGCCCATACCCGCGGGCGCGGTCGAGCTGACCGCCGACGCCTACCCGGCCGACAGCCGCTACGCCAACGACGACCTGCGCCCCGTCCCGCTCTCCGAACGCCGCTGGACCACCTACAACTTCGTGGCCCTGTGGATCGGCATGGCCCACTGCATCCCGTCCTGGACGCTGGCCTCCGGCCTGGTCGCGCTCGGCATGGACTGGAAGCAGGCGGTCCTCACGATCGCCCTGGCGAACGTGATCGTCCTGCTGCCGATGCTGCTGACCGGGCACGCCGGACCGAAGTACGGCATACCCTTCCCGGTCCTCGCGCGGGCCTCGTTCGGCATCAGGGGCGCCAACCTGCCCGCGATGGTGCGGGCGGCGGTCGCCTGCTGCTGGTTCGGCATCCAGACCTGGATCGGCGGCCAGGGCATCTTCATCCTGCTCGGGAAGATGTTCGGCGGGTGGGCGGACGCCGGGAAGATCGGCGGCTACCCCTGGACGCTGTGGCTCTGCTTCGTCGTCTTCTGGGTGCTCGAACTGGCCATCATCTACCGGGGGATGGACACCCTGCGCCGCTTCGAGAACTGGGCGGCGCCGTTCGTCCTCGTCGGCGCCGCGGTGCTCCTCGTATGGATCGCGAACAAGGCGGGCGGGTTCGGGCCGCTGCTGCACGAGCCGTCGAAGGTCGGCTGGGGGCCGGACTTCTGGAAGGTCTTCTTCCCCGGTCTGATGGGCATGATCGGTTTCTGGTCGACCCTGTCGCTGAACATCCCGGACTTCACCCGCTTCGGGAAGGGCCAGCGGGCGCAGGTGTGGGGCCAGACGCTCGGCCTGCCTACCACCATGACCCTCTTCGCGCTGATGTCGGTCCTGGTGACCGCCGGTTCGGAGAAGGTGTACGGGGCGGCGATCTGGGACCCGGTCGCCCTGGCCGGCAAGACCGACAACGTCTTCGGCCTGCTCTTCGCGCTCATCACCGTCTTCGTCGCGACGATCTCGGTGAACATCGCGGCGAACGTGGTCTCCCCCGCGTACGACCTCGCGAACCTCGCGCCGAAGGTCATCAACTTCCGTACGGGCGCGATCATCACCGGCATCGTGGGCGTGCTCGTGATGCCGTGGAAGCTGACGTCGACGCCCGAGCTGTACATCTTCACGTGGCTCGGTGTGGTGGGCGGACTGCTCGGCACGGTCGCCGGCATCCTCATCGCGGACTACTGGATCATCCGCCGGACCGTGCTGCACCTGGCCGACCTGTACGTCGCCGGGGGCCGGTACTGGTACTCGGGCGGCTGGAACTGGCGGGCGGTGGTGGCCTTCGGGGTCGGCGGCGTGCTCGCGATCGGGGGGTCGTACTCGACGCTCGACGCGAAGGGGGAGAAGGCCGGGCCGTTCCCGCTCGACGGGATCGTCCCGTTCCTGAAGCCGCTCGCCGACTACGGCTGGGCCGTCGGGCTCGGGGCCTCGCTGATCGTGTACACGGCGCTGATGGCGGGCGGCAGACGGCGGGTCTGAACCGGGGCCGCCGCCTCCCGGCGGGAGGCGGCGGTGCCGCAGCCGGCCGGCTAGGACTGCGCCGGCGGGTCGCCGGCGGCGGCCTGGAGGTCGGCGAGGAGTTCCGCCTGGTTGCTGAGCACCCCGGTCAGGATCGTCCGCGCCACCCGCAGCAGCTCCGCCACGTGCGGATTGGCCAGCGAGTAGTGGACGTTCGAGCCCTCCTTGCGGGTCGTCACGAGGTTCGCCCGGCGCAACACCGCGAGCTGCTGCGACAGATGGGCCGGCTCGATCCCCACCTCCGGCAGCATCTCGGCGACCGCGTGCTCGCGCTCGCTCAGCAGCTCCAGGACCCGGATGCGGGCGGGGTGACCGAGCGTCTTGAAGAACTCGGCCTTGAGTTGGTACAGGGGCGTGCTCAACGCGGCGTCCTCCCCGTCCCGTTGCCGTCACGCCCGTCGTGCCCCGCGCGCGCCGGCCACCGCATCCGTTCAGAGATCATCAGCATGCCGCCATTTTCGCCGGTCCCGGCCGGTGCCGTTCACAGCGGCAGCGTGATCCAGATGGTCTTGCCGCGGCCGTCGCCGTCGGGGCGTACGGCGGCCGTGCCGGACAGGGCGAGGGTGAGCTCCGCGACCGTGGCCAGACCGCCGTGCACCGCTCCGTACAGCGCCGGCTGGTACGGGTGCCGGTCGTGGACGCCGAACGCGAAGGTGTGCCTGTCCGCCGCCAGCAGGACGGTCAGCTGCGGCGACTCCTCGGGGGTGTGCCGGACGCAGTTGGTGACCAGCTCGGCGAGGATCAGCAGGGCCGGGCCGACGGCCGGATGGCGCGGGCCGACACCCCACTCGGCCAGCGCCTGCTCGGCCGTCTCGCGGGCCATCCGGACCGCCTGCGGCATCGTCGGCAGGGTCAGCACGTGCCGGTGGGGCAGTGCGGCGAGTTCACCGGCGAGCATCACGGGCGGCCGCTCCCGGACCGGGTGCGCCGGAAGCGGGGGCTCACCGGGCCGTGACCTCGAAGGCCGGGTCCCGGTCCCGGTCCTGCGCCCGGGTCTGAGCCCGGTCCCGGTCCTGATCCCGGCCCTGGTCCCGGTCGCCCGCCTGCAACTCGGCGAGCAGCTCGTTCTGCCCGGCCACGATCTCGGTCAGGATCCGGCGGGCCGCCCGCATCAGGTCGGCGACGTCCCCGCCGGCCAGCGCGTACACCACCGTCGAGCCGTCCCGCCTGGACGTCACGATCCCGGACCGGCGCAACACCGCGAGCTGCTGGGACAGCGCGGCCGGCTCGACCTCGATCTCCGCCAGCAGGTCCCGTACCGGGGTCGGCCCGTCCTGCAGCAGTTCGAGCACCCTTATCCGGACGGGATGACCGAGCATCCGGAAGAACTCGGCCTTGGCCTGGTACAGCGGAACCGACACGCAACCCACTCCCCGAACCGCGCCCGCCCGGGCGCGCACACGACAGGCAGCCGCGCCCGCGGGAGCGACACCACAGGCAGGGTCCACGGGCACGGCCACCACACCATCTAATGAATTGCAAAGTTTCGCAATTCCGCGAGTCCCGTCAGGGCCGCGAGCCGTGAACCGTGGTCGGGGCGCTCAGTCGTCGGTGTTCTCGGCCGAGCCGAGACCGCCCACCGCGTCGCCCGCCGCCCGCAGCGCGCCCTTGCTGATCGTGTCGGCGGACGGGGCGCCCTTGGACTCGAAGTCGCTGCCGTTGAAGGTGACCGTCACCAGGGCGTTGCCCTTGCGGACGGTGACGACGGCCTCGCGGGTCTCCTGCTTGTCCTTGGTGGTGAGGCCCGTCGTCAGCCGGGCCTCGTCGCCGAGACCGGACTGCGCCGTGCCCTTGTCGTCCTCTCCCGCGGACTTGAACGCCTGCTGCGCCAGCGCGTCGGACGCCTTCATCTCGAAGGACACGTCGAGCCAGCGGTAGTCGTAGCCCTCCAGCGCGCTCCAGGAGCAGCCCCGGCGCACCGACTCGTCGGTGGCCGAGAGCTCCTTGCCCGCCGCCTTCGCCCCCGGCACGAGGGACGCGACCGTCTTCCCGGAGACCGTGCCGCACGGCGCGGGCGGCTCGGCGTACGTCTGGGCGGCCACGCTCGAGCTGGGGTTCTCCGGCTCCGACGACGACTGCGGCGCCGCGTCGTGCTGCTCCTGGCCGGCGGGCTCGGCCATCGGTCCGGTGGACCAGGCCCAGCCCACACAGGCGAGGACGGTGACCGGCAGCAGCCGGACGGCGAGGGTGACCGGGAGCGGGAGAGAACGCACGGCGTACGTCCCTTACGTCAGTGGGGTGGGGGACGCCAGTGTCACATGAGTTGCTGTGCGGGGATACCGCCACTTCCGTCACCCCGGAATCACACAGCGGCACCATCGTCCCGGCGCACGGCCGTGACCAGCCACACACCCGCGCGCATCCGTACGCCGCGTGCGGTCGCGTACGGGCGGAGCGTGTCCTCCAGCGCGGCGCGCGTCGCCGCGGGCACGTGCCGGTCCGGGGTGCGGGAGAGCAGGAACTCGACGGCGTCCGCCGGGGTTTCGCCCCACCGGGTGTGGAGGTCCACCGGGTTGACGGCGATCTCCGCGAACGTGCGGTGCAGCGCCCCGTGGATCAGGTACGGCTCGGACAGCGAGGCCATCGCGGTGTGCGCGGCGACCACCGCCGGGTCCGGGCGGACGGGCTCGGCGCCCTCCTCCAGGATCCGGGCGAACCGGCCGAGCACCTGGCTCTCCTCGGTGTCCGTCCCCGGCCGGCGCGGGCAGACGAACACGATCCGGCCGCCGGGGCGCAGCGCCCGCCCGATGTTCGCGAAGGCCGCCACGTGGTCGGCGAAGAACATCACGCCGCCGCGGCTGATCACGACGTCGTAGCCGCCCGGCTCGAAGCGGTGCGTCTGTGCGTCGCCCCGCACGTACGCGACGCCCCGCACCCCCTCGGCGGCCGTGTTCGTCCTGGCCCGGGCCAGGAGCGGCGCCGAGATGTCGACGCCGACCGCGTGGCCGGGCGCCGCGAGCAGGGCCGCGGCCCGGGTGGTGGCACCGGCTCCGCAGCCGATGTCGAGGACCCGGTCGCCCGGCGCGATCGCGGCGGCCTCGAACAGGGCGTCGTCGACACCGCCGACCATCGCGTCGAACTCCCGGTGCCGGGCGGCCCAGTGCTCGCCGAGCACCCCGTCCCAGGGGCTGTCCGTGCGGTCGGGCGTGCGGTACTCCGTGGTGGTCATGTCGTCTCCATGAGGGCGGACAGCGGGAGCGCGGACTCGATGCGGTCGACGGCCGCGAACGCCCCGTACGCGACCAGGTGCACGAGGCAGTGGTCGGTGAACGGCGGGACGCGCCACGCCGCGACGTCCTCGTCGGTGATCCGGTACGGCGCGAGCGCGGCGAGCAGCGCGAGTCGCGCCCCGGGCCGCTCGCGCCGGTCGGGCAGTGCCTCCCACACGGTCGGCGGGTGCGAGCCGTCCCAGCGGGCCACGGTCTCCTGCACGAGGGCGAGGTCGGCGTCGTCGAGGAGCCCCGCTCCCATGGTGGCGGCGGTGCGCAGGGACTCGTAGGCCGGTCCGACCGAGGTGCCGGCGGCCCAGGACGGGCCGGGGCCGGGGGAGTCGAGGAGGGGCAGGGACGCGCCGGGCCGGTGCTCGGCGCGCACGACGCGGGAGACGCCGCGGCCGGCCAGCGCACGGACCGCCTGGAGGCGCTGGGCGCCCGCGGGCAGCAGATTCTCGGTCAGCAGCGACGACACGATCCGGTTGATGAAGTGGAAGGCGAGCGCCGTGCCCAGGTGGGAGGCGAGGTGGTCGCGCGGGAACGGCAGCGGCGTCAGGCCGGGCGAGCCGGGGACGCGGCTGGCCCGGCCCCACTCCAGGATCCGGGCCGCCCGCTCGTCGTCCGGGGCCTCGGCGCGGGCCACCGCCTCGCCGAGCGCGTGGTCGCCGGTCGCGTGCAGCAGCACGGCGTGCGCGTCCACGCAGAACGGGCAGCGGTTCGCCAGGGAGGCGCCGGCCGCGACGAGTTCCCGGTCGGTCCGCGAGCCGCTGCCCGCGATCAGCGACTCGCGCAGCAACGCCCAGACGGGCGCCAGGAGTTCGGGCGCCGACGTCAGGACGATCAGGGTCGACGGCTTCGGGATGCCGAAGTCGGTCTCCGCCTGGGCGAGGACCGCGGCGGTGGTGCCGGTGGCGGCCTTCGGCGACGGCGGTTCGGTGTAGCGGTACGGGCCGGACATGTGAGCTCCTCGGGTCGGCTCGGGGCGGTCGCCCCTGACCCGCCCAGACTCGCCCGGCGGCCCGCTCGGGGCGTCGTACGGCGGAGCCCACCGGTGGCTACTCCCCAGGGAGTAGCCGGGCGGCCGGTGCCGTTCTCGTGGCGGACGACGCCGTCGGCGCCCACCCCTACCGTGGAGCCATGCAGGGGGACTTGAGCACAGCAGCCGTGCCGGACGGCGCGCCGGAGCGCGGCACACCGCCGCCGACCTGGCGCCGCGATCTGGCCGACGCGGCCCTGGCCGTGGTCGTCGGCGCCGTCGTGATGCTCGCGGCGGCGCTCGGGGGCGGCGCGGAGCCGGTGGACTACGCGCTGATGGTGGCGTCGGTGGTGCCGCTGGCCGGATACCGGCGCGCACCCCGGGCCGTGCTCGTGGCCTCGACCGCCGTGACGCTGGCGTACGTCGTGCACGCCCGGCCCGATCCGCTCGCGGCGCTGCCGGTGCTCGCCGCCGTGCACACGGCGGCGCGGGCGGGCCATCGGGGGGTGGCCGCGGCCACCGGCGGCGTGTTCCTCGCCGCGTACATCACCTGTGACGCGCTCGCGGACGACGGGGCGACGACGCGCGGTCTGCTGCTCACGGGCTGGTTCCTGTGCGCCGTCGTCACCGGCCTCGCCGACAAGAACTGGCAGGCGTACCTCCACCAGACCGAGCAGCGTGCCCTGGAGGCGGAGCGCACCCGCGAGGAGGCGGCGCTGCGCCGGGCCGGGGAGGAGCGGCTGCGGATCGCCCGGGAGTTGCACGACTCGCTCACCCACAGCATCTCGATCGTCAAGCTGCAGGCGGGCGTCGCCGTGCACCTCGCCCGCAAGCGCGGCGAGGAGGTACCGCCCGCACTGCTGGCGATCCAGGAGGCGAGCGGCGAGGCGATGCGCGAACTGCGGGCCACGCTCGGCGTGCTGCGCACGGACGAGCCGGCCGGCAGCCCCGCGCTGCTCGTCGAGCGCGCCCGGTCGGCGGGCGTGGCCGTCACGCTCACGGTCACCGGCGCCGAGCGTCCGCTGCCCGCGGCGCACGACCGCACGGTCTACCGCATCGTCCAGGAGTCCCTGACGAACGTGGCGCGCCACGCGGGCCGCGAGGCCGAGGCGGCGGTCCATCTCGCCTACGGGGAGGCTGAGTTGACGGTGAGCGTCACGGACGACGGAACCGCCGCCGAGGACCGTCCGCCGCGGGAGGGCACGGGGCTGACCGGGATGCGGGAGCGCGTGACGGCGCTCGGCGGCACGCTGACGGCAGCGCCGCGTGGGGCGGGGGGCTTCGTGGTGCGGGCGGTTCTGCCGCTGCCCGGTGACCCGCCCGCGGGCCCCGCACGGACGACGCCGGTGGCCTCCGCCTCGGGAGCCACCCCGTGACGCCGCTCGTCCGGGTCGTGCTCGTCGACGACCAGGCGCTCATGCGGGCCGGGTTCCGGGCGCTGCTCGACGCCGAGGACGGGATCGAGGTCGTGGGGGAGGCGTCCGACGGGGAGGAAGGGGTCGCGCTGGTCCGGGCGAGCGTGCCGGACGTGGTGCTCATGGACGTGCAGATGCCCGGCACCAGCGGGATCGAGGCGACCCGGCGGATCGCGAACGACGCCGCCCTGGCCGGTGTACGGGTCGTCATCCTCACCAACTACGGCCTCGACGAGTACGTCTTCGAGGCGCTGCGCGCGGGCGCGTCCGGGTTCCTGCTCAAGGACAGCGAGCCGGAGGACCTGCTCGCCGGGATCGCCGTCGTCGCCCGCGGCGACGCCCTCCTGTCGCCGTCCGTCACCCGCCGCCTCATCGGCGAGTTCGTGGCCCGGCCGCCGGACCGGGCCACCGCGCCCGGCCTGGAGCGCCTCACCCGGCGCGAGCGCGAGGTCACCGCGCTCGCGGCCCGCGGTCTGACCAACGAGGAGATCGCCGCGCACATGGTGATCAGCCCGTTCACCGCCAAGACCCACATCAGCCGCGCCATGACGAAGCTCGCGGCCCGCGACCGGGCCCAACTCGTCGTGTTCGCCTACGAGTCGGGGCTCGTCGCCGCGCGGGGTACGTAAGATCGCCGGATGGGGACCAAGGGGATCAAGGGGAGCGGCGTGCGGTTGTCCACCGGGCGCGCGGCGGCGGTCGCGGCGGCGCTGCTCGTGGCGGGGTGCGGCACGCAGACGGCGGCGGGCGGTGCCGGGCCCGCCGACCCGGCACCGGGCGGCGTGCACGCCGACACGCTGGACACGCGCGGCCCGACACCGCCGCCCACGGCGTATCCGAGCGCCGGACTCCCGTACACGAGGGGCCCGGCGACGCCGTCCGGGCCGTGCCCGGACTCCGGCATGCGGATCGTGCCGGGCGTCACCAACCCCGCGATGGGCCTGCGCGTCCTGGACGTCGTCCTCACCAACTGCGGCGAGGGCACGTTCGAGCTGTACGGGTACCCGCGGCTGGGGCTGGCCGAGTCGGACGGCACCCCCGTCGAGGGTGTGCGCGTCCTGAAGGGGACCAAGGACGTCACCCTCGCGGTGGGCGACCCGGGCCCGCGCCGCCTCACCCTGCGCCCGGGCGACAGCGCCGTCACGGTCCTGGTCTGGCGCAACACGTACGCCGACACGACGAACCCGCCGGTCACGGTCGACCGGGTGACGGTCGATCCCGGTCTCGGACGGGGGACGCGGACCGTGGTCCCGGACCCGCCGCTCGACCTCGGCAGCACGGGACGGCTCGGTACGACGGCCTGGCACAAGGGCTGACGGCGTCCCGCTAGGATCCGCAGCAAGATGGTGAGGGCGCGGACACCGGGTCCGCCGTGGTGGCTGGGGGTCGGCGTGGTCGCTGGTCGTGTGGTGCGCTTCGACGGAGCGCGTGGCTATGGGTTCATCGCGCCGGACGACGGCGGTGAGGACGTGTTCCTGCATGTGAACGACCTCCTCATCCCCGAGTCGTACCTGCGCACCGGCCTCAAGGTCGAGTTCGAGATCGAGGAGGGCGACCGCGGTCCCAAGGCGTCCTCGGTCCAGCTCGCCGAGGGTGCCTCGGCACCGGCGCCCGGCCGGCACACCGCGGCCGACGGCGACGACGTGCTGTGCGACGTGCTGCGCGTGGACGAGTTCACGAACGAGGTCACGGAGCTGCTGCTGCGCGCCGCCCCCTCCCTGACCGGCGAGCAGATCCTGGCGATCCGCCGCGAGCTGGTGCAGAGCGGGCGCAAGCACGGCTGGGTGGACAGCTGACCCACGGCCGCCGCTGAGCGCCCGAACCGCCCGGGGCCCGGGCCGAGTCGTCGTACTCGGTCCGGGCCCCGTCGCGTTCCCGGACCAGGACGGGCGGCCCGCGGCGCCGATCTGCCCCGCGAGTCCCTTTATGTCGGGTCCAGTTATTCAATCTTCATCGAATGTCGTCCGGCATCCGGACAACCCCCTTGTCCTGCGGACTGTATGCGAAATACGTTCTGCGGTATTCCTTGATCGCCCACAGATTTCCTGTGGCCCCTCACCGGTCCCTGCGGATCCTTTTCCTGGCGGAGGTATGTCCTCGTGCGCCGAACAGCGGTTGCCCTCGCGGCAGTTGCCTTGGTGATGTCCACAACGGCGGGCTGCGGCTCCCTGCAGTCCTCGGCCACCGAGGTCGGCGGGGAGCGGATGACCGACGACCGGCCCGTACGCGACGGCGGCACCCTCACGGTCGCCCTCAACGCGGACCCCGACAAGCTCGACCCGACCCTGGCCCAGACCCTCGTGGGCCGCACCGTCTTCGCCGGCATGTGCGAGAAGCTCTACGACGTCGACGCCAAGGGCAAGGTCGTGCCGCAGCTCGCGACCGCCCTCCCGAAGGTCTCCGACGACGGCCGCACCGTCACCTTCGACGTCCGCGAGGACGCGAGGTTCAGCGACGGCACGCACCTCGACGCGGCCGCCGTCGTCACGTCCCTGCTGCGCCACCGCGACCTCGCCGGATCCGCCCGCGCCACCGAACTGGCACCGCTGAAGGACGCCGAGGCGACCGGCCCGTACAGCGTGAAGCTCACCCTCAAGCAGGCGTACGTGCCGCTGACCGCCGTCCTCGCGGACCGCTCCGGCATGGTGATGTCGCCGGCCGCGCTGAAGAAGTACGGCAAGAACTTCACCAACCACCCGTCCTGCGTCGGCCCATTCACGTTCGTCGAGCGCGTCGGCGGCGACCGCATCGTCCTCGCCAAGGACAAGAACTACTACGACGCGGACGACGTGCACCTCGACAAGGTCGTCTACAAGCCCATCCCCGACGGCAGCGTCCGCCTCGCCAACCTGCGCTCCGGCGACATCCAGGTCGGCGACCAGATGGCCCCCGTCGACGTGAAGAGCGCCCTCACCGACAACAAGCTCCAGCTCTTCAACTCGCCCTCGCTCGGCTACCAGGGCATCGGCATCAACGTCGGCAACGTCAAGGGCCTCGGCCAGGAGCCCGGCCGCATCGACACCCCGATGGCGCGCGACACCCGCGTCCGCAAGGCCTTCGAGCTCTCCATCGACCGCGAGCTCATCAACAAGGTCGTCTTCCAGGGCATGTACGAGCCCGCCTGCGGGCCCGTCTCCCCGGAGGCCGCCATCGCCCCGGGCAAGAAGGCGTCCGCCTGCCCGAAGCGCGATGTCGCCGCGGCGAAGCGGCTGCTGAAGCAGGCGGGTGTGAAGACGCCGCTGCACATGGAGCTGAAGATCCCCACCACCCCCGAGTGGAGCCGCATCGCCCAGGTGATCCAGGCCATGGCCAAGGACGCCGGGTTCGCCGTCACGCTGCGCCCCACCGAGTACGCCACCATGCTCGAGGAGACCGACGCCGGGAACTACACCGCCTTCAGCAGCGGCTGGTCCGGACGCCTCGACCCCGACGGCAACATCGCCAGCTTCCTCCAGACGAAGGGCGCGATGAACGCCTACGGCCTGTCCGACGACAAGATCGACGCCCTCATCGAGCGCGGCCGCACCGAGGCCGACCCGGTCGAACGTGCCGAGATCTACGGCGAGTTGACGCGCCGCGCCAACGAGGCGCACGCACTCATCTACCTCTACCGCCAGAAGAACTACGTCGTCGCCGGGAAGGACGTCGCGGGCGTACGCGTCTACGGCGACGGCCTGGTCCGCGTGAAGGATGCGGGGTACGTCAAGTGACGACCGCTCAGATATCGCTCAAGCGGCCCGGGTTGCTCACCGGGCACCCCATGGCCAAGTACGTCCTGACCCGGGTGCGGCAGTCCGTCATCACCCTCTTCCTCGTCTCGGTCGTCGTCTTCGCGGGCATCCGCGCGCTGCCCGGCGACCCCGCGCTCGCCCTCGCCGGCGAGGAGCGCAGCCCGAAGGCCCTCGCGGCGATCCGCGCCGAGTACGGCCTCGACGACAACATCGTCATCCAGTACGCGCGTTTCATCGGGCACGCCCTCCAGGGCGACCTCGGCACGTCGTCACGCACCGGCCTGCCGGTCGCCGACGCCATCGGGCAGGCGCTCCCGGTCACCCTCGAACTCGCCGCGCTCTCCCTGCTGCTGGCGATCGTCCTCGGCATCGGCGCCGGTGTCGTCGCCGCCGTCCGCCGGGGCCGGCCCGCCGAGTGGATCGCCAACGCCCTCGCCCTGCTGGGCCTCTCGATCCCCACCTTCTGGCTCGGCATCGTGCTCGTGCTCGCCTTCGCCATCGCCGTACCGGTCTTCGCCGCCTCCGGATTCGTCCCCTTCGGCACCGACCCGCTCGACAACCTGCGCCGCATGATCCTGCCCGCGATCGTCCTCGGCTCCGGACTCGCCGCCGTCGTGATGCGCCAGACCCGCGCCGCGATGCTCGACTCGCTCTCCGCCGACTACGTCCGCACGGCGCGCGCCAAGGGCCTGTCCCGCCGCGAGGTCATCGGCGGCCACGCCCTGCGCAACTCGCTCGTCACCGTCGTCACCGTCCTCGGCCTGCAGCTCGGCCACCTCATCTCCGGGGCGGTCGTCACCGAGCAGATCTTCGTCCTCCCCGGCTTCGGCAAGCTCACCATCGATGCCGTCTTCACCCGTGACTACGCGACGCTGCAAGGCGTGGTGCTGTGCACCTCCTTCGCGTACATCTTCATCAACCTGCTGGTCGACGTGGCGTACTCGGTCATCGACCCGCGCATCCGGCTCGGAGGTGCCCGGTGACCACGCTCGCCCTCACAGGAATCCGGGCCCGCGCGGCCCGCAGCGGCAAACTGCGCGCCCTGCGCAAGAACAAGCTGGCCATGACCGGCGGCGTCATCGCCGTGGTCTTCGTGCTCGCCGCGCTGTTCGCCCCGCTCGTCGCGCCCTACGACCCGGCGCAGCCGAACTTCGACAACGTCCTCGCCGCGCCCGGCTGGTCGCACTGGCTGGGCACCGACGACCTCGGCCGCGACCAGCTGTCCCGCGTCGTCTACGGGGCGCGCGCCTCCATGCAGGTCGGCGTCCTCGCCGTCGTCCTCGCCTTCGTCGTCGGCGTTCCGCTCGGCCTGCTCGCCGGCTACTACGGAAAGTTCACCGACAGCGTCGTCTCCCGCGTCACCGACACGATGCTCGCGTTCCCCTTCCTGGTCCTGGCCGTCGGCCTCGCCGCCGTGCTCGGCCCCTCGCTCACCAACGCGACCATCGCCATCGGCATCTCGCAGATCCCGGCCGTCATCCGCATCACCCGCGCCGAGACGCTCCGCCTCAAGCACGTCGACTACGTGGCCGCGGCCGTCGCCAACGGCGGCGGCGACGGCACCGTCCTGTTCCGCCACATCCTGCCCAACGCGACGTCCGCACTGACCGTGCAGGCCACCGTCGGCATCCCCGCCGCCATCATCGGCGAGGCCCTGCTCAGCTTCCTCGGCCTCGGCGTGCAGCCGCCCGAGCCGTCCCTCGGCGTGATGCTCTCGTCCGCCCAGTCCTTCCTCGCGCCCGCGCCCTGGATGGCGGTGTTCCCCGGCCTCGCCGTCGTGGCCGCGACCCTGGCGTTCAACCTGCTCGGCGACGGCCTGCGCGACGTCCTCGACCCCCGTGGAGCGACCCGATGACCGAGCCAGTCCTGAGCGTGCGCGACCTGTCGGTCTCCTTCCGCTCCGACACCCGCACCGTGCACGCCGTCGACCACGTCTCCTACGACCTGCACGCCGGCGAGGTGCTCGCCGTGGTGGGCGAGTCGGGCTGCGGCAAGTCCGTCACCTCGATGGCCGTCATGGGACTGCTGCCGCCCACCGCGCACATCACCGGTTCCGTCCGGCTCGGCGAGCGCGAACTCGCCGGCGCCGACGACAAGGCGTACGGGAAGATCCGCGGCAAGGACATCGCGATGATCTTCCAGGAGCCGATGACGTCCCTGAACCCGGTGCTCACCATCGGCCGGCAGATCGGTGAGGTGCTCCGCCGCCACCAGGGGCTCAGCAAGAAGGAGGCACGCGCGCGTGCCGTCGAACTGCTCGACCTCGTGGGCATCCCGGCACCCGCCCAGCGCGTCGACGAGTACCCGCACCAACTGTCCGGCGGCATGCGGCAGCGCGTGATGATCGCCATCGCGGTGGCCTGCGACCCGGCGGTGCTGATCGCCGACGAGCCGACGACCGCGCTCGACGTCACCGTCCAGGCGGGCATCCTGGAGGTCCTGCAGTCGCTGCGCGAGCGGCTCGGCACCGCCATCGTGCTCATCACCCACGACCTGGGCGTCGTCGCCGACATCGCCGACCGCGTCCTCGTCATGTACGCGGGCCGCCCCGTCGAACAGGCCCCGGTCGACGAGCTGTTCGCCACGCCCCGGCACCCGTACACCCGCGGCCTGCTCTCCGCCGTGCTCCGCCCCGGCACCCCCAAGGACCGCCTCCCCGAGATCCCCGGCCTCGTGCCGAGCCTCGACACCCAGCCCGACGCCTGCACGTTCGCACCGCGCTGCGCCCGCGCCGACGACACCTGCACCGCGAGCCGCCCCGGCTTCAGGGCCGTCCCCGACGAGAACGGTGCCGCCGGGGCCGACGCCACGCACCGCGCCGCCTGCTGGCACCCGCACACCCTCCAGGAGACCGCCTCATGAGCACCGCCCCCGCGCTGGAACTCACCGGCCTCGAACGGCACTTCGCGGGCGCGGGCGGCACCGTGCGCGCCGCCGACGGCGTCACCCTGACCGTCGGCCGCGGCGAGGTCGTCGGCCTCGTCGGCGAGTCCGGCAGCGGCAAATCGACCGTCGGCCGCTGCGCCGTCCGCCTCGACGAGCCCACCGGCGGCACCGTCCGCATCAACGGCACCGACGTGACCACCATGTCCCGGCGCGCCCTGCGGCCGCTGCGCAAGGACTTCCACCTGGTCTTCCAGGACCCGTCCTCGTCGCTCGACCCGCGGATGACCGTCGGCGAGATCGTCGCCGAGCCGCTGAAACTGCACGGGATCGCCAAGGGGGAGGCCGCCCGCGCGCGCGTGGCCGAACTCCTCGGCCAGGTGGGGCTGCGCCCCGAGCACGCCGACCGGCACCCGCACGAACTCTCCGGCGGCCAGCGCCAGCGCATCTCCATCGCCCGTGCGCTCTCCGTCGACCCCGCCCTCCTCGTCGCCGACGAGCCGACCTCCGCGCTCGACGTCTCCGTCCAGGCCTCCGTCCTCAACCTGCTCGCCGACCTCCAGCGCGACCGCGGCTTCGGCTGCCTGTTCATCACGCACGACCTGGCGGCCGTCGAGTACCTCGCGGACCGGATCGCCGTCATGTACCTGGGGCAGATCGTCGAGCAGGCGCCCACGAGCGAACTGTTCGCCGATCCCAAGCACCCCTACACCCAGGCGCTCCTGTCGGCCGCGCCCGTCCCCGACCCCGTCACCCAGCGCACCCGCGAACGCATCGTGCTGAGCGGCGAACTGCCCAGCCCGCTCGCCCCGCCGCCCGGCTGCCGCTTCCACACGCGCTGCCCGCTCGCCGTCGACCGCTGCCGCACGGAGGTGCCCGCCCTGCGCACCCTGGACGGGGGCCGCGAGGTCTCCTGCCACCTGGTCGCCGACGACGGCACCGCACCCGACGCCGCCGCGGCACCCTCTCGTACGATCCCGACAACCCGCACCGCCACCCGCTAGGAGCCCTCTTGTTCACCACCCGGCCGACCCTCCAGGGCACCTTCGGCATGGTGTCCTCCACGCACTACCTCGCCTCCCAGTCCGCGATGGCCGTCCTGGAGGACGGCGGAAACGCCTACGACGCCGCCGTCGCCGCGGGCTTCGTCCTGCACGTCGTGGAGCCGCACCTGAACGGGCCCGCGGGCGAGGTGCCGCTGATCCTCGCCCCGGCCGGCGGCGAGGTGCGCGTGCTGTGCGGACAGGGCGTGGCGCCCGCCGGAGCCACCGTCGCGCACTACAAGGACGAGCTGGGCCTCGACCTCGTGCCCGGCACCGGCCCCCTCGCGGCCGCCGTGCCCGGCGCCTTCGACGCGTGGATGCTGCTCCTGAAGGACCACGGCACGAAGTCCCTCGCCCAGGTCCTCACGTACGCCATCGGCTACGCGGAGGACGGGCACGCCCCCGTCGAGCGCGTCGGCGAGACCGTCGAGACCGTGCGCGAACTCTTCGAGACCGAGTGGCCGTCCTCCGCCGCGGTCTACCTCGTCGACGGCCGGTCCCCGCGCCCCGGCGAACTGCTGCGCAACCCGCAGCTCGCCGCCACCTGGAAGCGACTGATCGCCGAGGCCGAGGCGGCGGGCGCCGACCGCGTCACCCAGATCGAGGAGGCCCGCCGCATCTGGCGCGAGGGCTTCATCGCCGAGGCCCTCGTCCGCCAGGCGCAGCGCCCCACCATGGACACCAGCGGCGAGCGGCACACCGGCACGCTCACCGCGCGGGACCTGGCCGGCTGGTCGGCGACCTACGAGGCCCCGGCGACCTACGACTGGAACGGCTGGACGCTGTGCAAGGCCGGCGGCTGGAGCCAGGGCCCCGCCTTCCTCCAGCAGCTCGCCCTGCTCCCGCCCGAGCTGCCCGCCTACGGGTCCGCCGACTACGTCCACCTGCTCATCGAGGGCTGCAAGCTCGCGATGGCCGACCGCGAGGCCTGGTACGGCGACGCGGACCCCGCGGGCGTCCCCGTGGACGCGCTGCTGTCCGCCGAGTACAACACCGCCCGGCGCGCCCTGATAGACGCGGAGAAGGCGTCCCACGAACTGCGCCCCGGCAGCCCGCTCGGCGCCGCGCCCCGGCTGAGCGCGCACGCGAGCGCGGTCGCCGCGGGGGAGCCCGGCTTCGACGCGATGGGCGTCGCGGGGGCGGGCGAGCCCACCGTCCAGACGGGCGGCGCCGACGAGGAGGTCGCCGGGAACGGCGCCACCCGCGGCGACACCTGCCACCTCGACGTCGTCGACCGCTGGGGCAACATGGTCGCCGCCACCCCGTCCGGCGGCTGGCTCCAGTCCAACCCGGTGGTGCCCGAGCTCGGCTTCCCCCTCGGCACCCGGCTGCAGATGGCCTGGCTCGACGAGGGCCTGCCCAACTCGCTGGCCCCCGGCCGCCGCCCGCGCACCACGCTCACCCCGTCCCTCGCCCTGAAGGACGGCGTGCCCGTCCTGGCGTTCGGCACGCCCGGCGGCGACCAGCAGGACCAGTGGCAGGTGCACTTCTTCCTGGCGGTGGCGCTGCGCGACAGCGTGCGCGGCGGCCTCGACCTCCAGGGCGCGATCGACGCCCCGAACTGGCACAACGACTCGTTCCCCGGGTCCTTCTTCCCGCGCGGCATGCGGCCGGGTTCGGTCACCGTCGAGGCGCGGATGGACGAGGAGGTCGTCGCCGAGCTGCGCCGGCGCGGCCACGACGTGACCGTCGGCGACGCCTGGTCCGAGGGCCGCCTGTGCGCCGTCGCCCGCGACCCGCGCACCGGCGTCCTGTCGGCCGCGGCCAACCCGCGCGGCATGCAGGGGTACGCCGTCGGCCGCTGACCCCATGAGAGGTGGAATCCCGGATTTCCCTGGGATTCCACCTCTCGTTCACCCCAGCGGAACGCATTGTCAGTGGCCCGTGTTCTCATGGAGCCATGATCGAAACCAGCACGGAAAGCACCGACGACTTTCTGGACCAGTACGTGACCGACCAGCTGCTCACCGACGTCGAGCGGATCGTCCGCGCCGCGGCCGCCGCCGAGATAACCCCCCGCTTCCGTGGGCTCGCCGCCCACGAGATCGAGGAGAAGAGCGCCCCGCACGACCTCGTGACCGTCGCCGACAAGCGCGCCGAGGAGTACCTCACACGCGAGCTGGGCGCCCTGCTGCCCGGCTCGGTCGTGGTCGGCGAGGAAGCCGTCGCCGCCGACCCGGCGACGTACGAGGCGATCCGCGGCGCGGCCCCGGTGTGGATCGTCGACCCGGTCGACGGCACCCGCCAGTTCGTGCACGGCGACCCCGGCTTCTGCACCCTCGTCGCCCTCGCCCTGGACGGCGTCGTGCTCGCCTCCTGGACGTACGCGCCCGCGCTCGACGAGTTCGCCGTGGCCGCCCGCGGCCGGGGCGCCCGGCTCAACGGGCGGGCGCTGCACGCCGGTTCACCGGACCAGGACCGCGACCTGCGGATCGCGACCTCGCACCCCGACTACACGACGGACGACCAGAAGCGCGCCCTGCTCTGCCTGTGCCGCGACGGATTCGCCCCGCGGCCGTGCGGCTCGGCCGGCCTGGAGTACCTGGCCGTCGCCCGCGGCGCCCTGGACGCCACCGCCTTCAGCTGGGAGCTCGCCTGGGACCACGCGGCCGGGCTGCTGCTGGTCGAGGAGGCGGGCGGCGCCCACCTCACGCGGGCCGGCGTGCCCTTCACGATCACCGGGGACAACGCCCTGCCGTTCACGGCGGCGCGGGACGCGGCTACGGCACGGCGGGTGGCAGGGGTGCTGTCGGGCGGAGCCTGACCTGGATGTTCGGCATCCGCTCGAACTCGGCGTCGATCCTGACGTCGAGGACCTCGAACTCCCCGGCCGTGCCCACCGCCGGCCACTGCTCGGGCGCCCCGGGCAGTGACCCCATGTCGACGAAGGCCTGGAACGGCACCTCGGGCGCCGGCCGGACGAACAGCCCGGTGACGCCCGGTCCCCACGGCACGGCCTCGACCGTGCCCGTCACCCGCGTCCCGTAGGGCAGCGGACCGTCCAGCCGGCGCGTGCACTGCCGGTCGCTGCGGGCCCGCCCCCAGACCACGGCGAAGTCCGACCGGGACACCGGTTCGACGTCGGACGAGGTCGCCTCAGGCCGTGTCCGCGCCGTGAGCCGACCGTAGATCCTGTGGTAGATCCGCGCGCCCAGCGTGCCGAACCGCCAGGTCACGCGGGCGAGTTCGGGCCGCGACGCGGCCACCACGGCGGCGCCCCACGGCACGGGCTTCGACGGGGGAAGGAGGCCGGGCGGCCCGACCCGCTCGTCGAACAGCGCCTCCCGCAGCACGAGCCCGCCGCCGTCGACCTCCACCCAGCGGTGGAAGGCCCCCTCGCTGCTCCGGAACCACTGCGTCATCCGGCGCACCCTACCCGCGCACCGGCCGGCGCCGACCCGGCCGGTGCGCGCCGGGGCCCGGACGGGCGCGCGCCTCCTCCACGGTCGTCCGGCGTCCCCGGGCCCCGCCGCCCGGTGATGTCGGTGCCGCGGCATATCCTGTGGACGCAGTGTGGACACCGGCTGACGAAGGAGTCCGAAGGTGCCGTCGATGCTCGATGCCGTCGTGGTGGGTGCGGGGCCCAACGGGCTGACCGCCGCCGTCGAACTGGCCAGGAGGGGCCTCTCCGTGGCCGTGTTCGAGGCCAAGGACACCATCGGCGGAGGGGCGCGCACCGAGGAGCTGACGCTGCCCGGGTTCCGCCACGACCCGTGCTCGGCGGCGCACCCGCTGGGCATCAACTCCCCGGCGTTCCGCGCCCTGCCGCTGGAGCGGTACGGGCTGCGGTGGGCGCACCCCGAGCTGCCGATGGCGCACCCGTTCCCGGACGGCACCGCCGCCGTCCTGTCCCGGTCCGTCGGCGAGACCGCCGCGTCGTTCGGGCCGCGGGACGCGGGCGCGTACCGGCGGCTGATCGACCCGCTGCTGCCGCACTGGGACGACCTCGTGCGGGACTTCATGGCGCTGCCCCGCACGGCGCTGCCGCGCGACCCGGTCACCCTCGCCCGGTTCGGCCTCGTCGGACTGCCGCCGTCGACGCTGCTGCTGCGCCGGTTCCGCGACGAGAAGGCGCGCGCCCTGCTCTCGGGCCTGGTCGCCCACGTCATCGCCCCGCTCGGCGGCTTCGCGACGTCCGCGATCGGCCTCGTGTTCGCCCTCGCCGCCCACGCCCGCGGCTGGCCCGTCGCCCGCGGCGGCTCCCAGGCGATCTCCGACGCGCTCGCCGGATACCTGAAGGACCTCGGCGGCGCGATCCACACCGACTACGAGGTCAAGCGGCTCGACGACCTGCCACCCGCCCGCGCCTACGTCTTCGACACCTCGCCCAGCGCCCTCGCCCGGATCGCGGGCCTCGGCCGCTACTACGACCGGTTCCGGTACGGGGCGGCCGTCTTCAAGGTCGACTACGCGCTCGACGGACCCGTGCCGTGGACCGCCCCGGAGGCCAGGTCGGCCGGCACCGTCCAGGTGGGCCCGTACGGCTCGGACATCCGCCGCGCCCTGCGGGCCGTCTCGCAGGAGGACCGGGCGCCCGACGTGCCGTTCCTGATCACCGTGCAGCCGGGCGTCGCCGACCCGACGCGGGCGCCCGCGGGCAAGCACACGTTCTGGGCGTACGGGCACGTCCCGAACGGCTGGGACGGTGACCTGACGGATGCCATCGAGCGTCAACTGGAGCGATTCGCCCCGGGGTTCAGGGACCTGGTGCTCGCCCGCGCGACCGCGGGCCCGCGCGAACTGGTCGCGCGCAACGCGAACTACGTGGGCGGTGACATCGCCGCGGGAGCGGCCAGCGGCCTCCAGCTCCTGCTGCGCCCCAAGCTGTCCCTGTCCCCGTACACCACCCCGCATCCCGCGGTCTTCATCTGCTCGTCGTCGTCCCCGCCGGGACCCGGCGTGCACGGCATGTCGGGACACAACGCGGCGAAGGCCGTCTGGAGGAGGCTGCGCGCGTCATGAATCCCGGCATGGATCCTCGTACCACTCCCCGACTGGTCCTGGTCCGCGGTGACATCACCGCGCAGCAGGTGGACGCCGTGGTCAACGCCGCGAACTCGTCGCTGCTCGGCGGCGGGGGAGTGGACGGCGCCATCCACCGGCGCGGCGGCCCCGAGATCCTCGCGGAGTGCCGGAAGCTGCGGGCCTCGCACTACGGCAAGGGACTCGCCACGGGCCGCGCGGTGGCGACGACCGCGGGCCTGCTGCCCGCGCGGCACGTCATCCACACGGTGGGGCCGCGCTGGTCGGCGACGGAGGACCGGTCGGAGCTCCTGGTGTCGTGCTACCGCGAATCGCTGCGCGTGGCCGACCAGTTGGGCGCGCGGACCGTCGCCTTCCCGGCGATCTCGACCGGGATCTACGGCTGGCCCCTGGACGACGGGGCGCGGATCGCGGTGCGGACCGTGCGCTCGGCCGTACCGGGCACGGTCGAGGAGGTGCGGTTCGTGGTCTTCGACGACCGGGCCGAGGAGGCGTTCGCCCGGCACCTGGCCGAGGACGGATAGCCGGCGGGCCGGTGCTCCGGACGATGGGGCGGCCGGCCGCGGCCTGACCCGCACCCGGGGCACCCGGGCCCCACGTAGATGTCGGATTTCCGCCAGCCGTGCCGCTCACCATGCCCGATGCTGGAGCCATGTCCACCGAAAAGGCTCACAGCGCGGCTCCCGGCCCGGACCGCCCCACCACCGCCATGCACCTCGACACCGAGCGGTGCGTGCGGGCGGTGCAGGCCAAGGACACCCGGTTCGACGGGGTGTTCTTCACCGCCGTCCTGACCACCCGCATCTACTGCAGGCCCGGCTGCCCGGTCGTGCCGCCCAAGCCGGAGAACATGGTGTTCCACCCGAGCGCCGCCGCCTGCCAGCAGGCCGGATTCCGGGCCTGCAAGCGGTGCCGCCCCGACACCACCCCCGGCTCCCCGGAATGGAACCGGCGCGCCGACGTCACCGCCCGCGCGATGCGCCTGATCGGCGACGGCGTCGTGGACCGCGACGGCGTTCCGGGGCTCGCCCGGCGCCTCGGCTACAGCGAGCGGCAGGTCGAGCGCCAGCTCCTCGCCGAACTGGGCGCGGGCCCCCTCGCACTCGCCCGCGCCGGGCGGGCCCAGACCGCACGCCTGCTGATCGAGACGACCGCGCTGCCCATGGCCGACATCGCGTTCGCCGCGGGCTTCTCCTCCATCCGCACCTTCAACGACACCGTCCGCGAGGTCTTCGCCCTCACCCCCGGTGAACTGCGCACCCGCGCGCCCAAGGGCCGCCCGACCGCCCGAGGCGGCGCGCTCACCCTGCGGCTGCCGTTCCGCGCCCCGCTCAACCCCGACAACCTCTTCGGGCACCTCGCGGCGACCGCCGTGCCGGGCGTCGAGGAGTGGCGCGACGGCGCGTACCGGCGCACCCTGCGTCTCCCGTACGGGCACGGCATCGTCGCCCTCACCCCGGGTGCCGGGCACATCGGCTGCCGGCTGATCCTCACCGACCAGCGCGATCTGACCGTCGCCATCAGCCGCTGCCGCCGGCTGCTCGACCTCGACGCCGACCCCGTCGCCGTCGACGACCAGCTGCGCACCGACCCGCTGCTCGCGCCCCTGGTCGACAAGGCGCCGGGCCGCCGCGTGCCGCGCACCGTCGACGAGGCCGAGTTCGCCGTACGGGCCGTGCTCGGCCAGCAGGTCTCCACCGCGGCCGCCCGCACCCACGCCGGCCGTCTCGTCCTCGCCCACGGCGAACCGGTCGACGACCCGGAGGGCGGTCTCACCCACCTCTTCCCGGACCCCGCCGCCCTCGCCTCGCTCGACCCGGAGTCCCTCGCCCTGCCGCGCAGCCGGCGCACGACCCTCACCACGCTCGTCCGCCGGCTCGCCGACGGCGAGCTGGCGCTGGGACCCGAGTCGGACTGGACCGAGGTCCGCGCCCGGCTCGCCGAACTGTCCGGCTTCGGGCCCTGGACCATCGAGGCCATCGCGATGCGGGCCCTCGGCGACCCGGACGCCTTCCTGCCCACCGACCTCGGCATGCGCCGCGCCGCCCAGGAGCTCGGCCTGCCCCACACCCCGGCGGCGCTCACCGCGCGGGCCGCGGCCTGGCGGCCCTGGCGCGCGTACGCCACCCAGTACCTGTGGGCCACCGACGACCACCCCATCAACTTCCTGCCCGCGTAAGGGAAGCACCCCATGAATCACCCCATGAAGCAGCACACCGTCATCGACAGCCCTTACGGCCCGCTCACCCTCGTCGCCACCGACGCCACCCTGTCCGGCCTCTACATGACCGACCAGCGCCACCGCCCCGCCGAGGAGACCTTCGGGGCCCGCGACGAGCGCCCCTTCGGCGCCGTCATCGACCAGCTGAACGCCTACTTCCAGGGCGAGTTGACGGAGTTCGACGTGCCGCTGGACCTGGCCGGCACCCCGTTCCAGCGCTCCGTCTGGGCGCAGCTCCGGCAGATCCCGTACGGCGAGACCCGCACCTACGGAGAACTCGCCGAGGCCCTCGGCAACCCGGCCGCCTCCCGCGCCGTCGGCCTCGCCAACGGCAAGAACCCGGTCGGCGTCATCGTCCCCTGCCACCGCGTGATCGGCGCGAACGGCGACCTCACGGGCTACGGCGGCGGCCTCGACCGCAAGCGCCGCCTGCTCGACTTCGAGCGCGGCACGGCCCTCTTCTAGGGCCGGACGGCCGGACCCTTCGGCCCCTAGGCTCCGGCGAGTTCGCCCAGCAGGCGCGGCAGCGCCGTGCCGATCGGCTCCCGTACAACCTCGTCGGCGACGTCGTCGTACGGGGTCGGCTCGGCGTTCACCACCACCAGGCGGGCGCCGTGCTCCGCGGCCAGCCCGGCCAGACCCGCCGCGGGCTGCACCTGGAGGCTGGAGCCGACCGCGAGGAACACCTCGCAGGCCTTGGTGATCGAGACCGCCTCGGCGAGCACCATCGGGTCGAGGCGCTCGCCGAACATCACCGTCGTCGACTTCAGGATGCCGCCGCAGAGCAGACAGCCGGGATCGTCCTCGCCCGCCTCGACCCGGGCCAGCGCCGCCTCCATCGCGCCGTGCTCCCCGCACGCCGTGCACACGAACCGCCGCGCGGAGCCGTGCAGTTCGAGCACCTTGCGGGCGGGCAGCCCGGCGAGCTGGTGCAGCCCGTCCACGTTCTGCGTGAGGACCCGGACCGCGACGCCGGACGCCGACAGGTCGGCGATCGCGCGGTGCGCCGCGTTCGGCTCGGCGGTCAGGGTGTGCGCCCGGCGCCGCACCTGCCAGGCGCGGCGCCGGATCTCCGGGTCGTTCATGTAGTACTCGTACGTGACGAGCTTCTCGGCGTCCGGATCCTTGCGCCACACCCCGTTCGGACCGCGGTAGTCGGGGATGCCGGAGTCCGTGCTGATGCCGGCGCCGGAGAGGATCGCAACCAGGGTCATGGCGCCCACCGTAGGTCAGGGGGCCTCGGTCGCGTCCACCGGTTTCGGGATGAGCAGCGAGGTGAACAGGGCCGCGACGATGAGGACGAGACCCGCCACGACCCCGGCGCTGTAGCCCCCGACGGACGACCCGTCGGACGGGGCGACCGCGTTCACCGCCGCGTAGAGGACGACGAAGCTCAGGCCCGCGCCCAGGTTGAAGCAGCCCGCGTTCAGGCCCGGCAGGAAGCCCGGGTTCTCGGGCGGGGAGAGCAGGATGCCCAGCCCGTTGAGCATGATGTTGACCGTGCCCGCGTAGGTCACGCCGAGCAGGATCGACGAGGTGAGCAGCAGGCCCGACGAGTCGGTGTGCAGGGTCAGCAGCGCCAGCACCGTGGCCGCGGCCGTGGCGACCAGGCCGATGCGCAGGACGCGGCCGTAGCCGTACGTCGCCGCGAGACGGCCCGCGAGGGGGCCCATGGCCAGGCCCGCGAGCGCGTACGGGGTGAGCGTCCACCAGGTGGCGCCCTGGGCGCCGAGTCCGAGGCCGACCGCCGTGTCCTGGGCGAAGCCGGGCAGCAGCCCGTTCATGATCGCGAAGACGCCGGTCATGGTGAGCATCGTCGACAGCAGCAGCGACCAGGTGGCGCGCCGCTTCAGCAGGTGCGTGGTGACCAGCGGATGCTTCGCACGGTTCTCCATCCGCCAGAACGCCCAGAACGCGAGCGCGGACAGCACGGTCAGACCGGTCGCCAGCGCCCAGTTCGCGTCGCCGAGCTTGCCCGCCTCGTTGAACGCGATCAGCAGCGCGCCGACGGAGACGACGAGGAGTGCGACGCCCGGCCAGTCCATCGGCGGCCGCTCGTCCGCCCGCGACTCGGGCGCGAAGAACCGGACGAGCAGCGCCGCGAGGGCGGCGAAGGCCGTCATGACCCAGAAGATCGAGGCGTAGCCGTGGTGCTCGGCGAGCGAACCGCCCGCGAACGAGTCGACGCCCGCGATGCCGCCGTTGACGGCCGTGACGACGCCGAGCAGCGTGCCGTACCGCTTGGGGTCGGGCACCTCGACGCGCAGCATGATCAGCGCGAGCGGGATCGTCGGCCCGGACGCGCCCTGGACGACGCGGCCGACCGCGAGCATCCCGACGGACCCGGCGAGCGCGGAGACCACACAGCCGATGGCCATCAGGACCATCATCGCGGTGAGCACCCGGCGGCGGCCGATCAGATCGCCCAGGCGCGGCAGGAACAGCGAGAACAGCGCGGCGGCCGTGAAGAAGGCCGTCTGGGTGACGCCGATGGCGGAGTCGGTGGTGTGCAGCTCCTTGGCCATCGTGCTCAGGGCGGGGCTGAGCATCGAGGCGTTGAGCTGGAAGGCGAAGCTGGCCGCGAGCAGCGCGACCATGAGGGCGCCGACCCGGGCCGGGCGTCCCGCGCGGGGGTCGCCGGCCGGGGTGTGGGGGGAGGCGGCGACGTTCATGCTGCGGGGTCTCCGATGCGGACGAGGGCGTCCACGACCAGGTCCCAGAACCGGTCGTGGTCGAGGTCGACGGCGACCTGGGTGTGGCAGTCGGCGGGCGCGGGGGAGCGCAGGTCGGTCACCGTCATGCCGAGGGTGAGCGCGCCGCGCAGCTCGATGTCGACGGGTGCCCTGCGCACGGTCATCACGGCCGGGTCGATGACGTACGCGACGGCGCACGGGTCGTGCACCGGCGGATGCTCGAAGCCCTGGTTCTCGCGGTAGGCCTCGCGGAAGAAGTCGAGGAGCTCCAGGACGAAGCGGGCCGGCTCCGTGCCGACGGCCCTGATCCGCTCCTCGACGGCGGGGGTGGCCAGGGCCTGGTGGGTGAGGTCGAGGCCGACCATGGTCAGCGGCCACTTCTCGTTGAAGACGATGTGCGCGGCCTCGGGGTCGATCACGATGTTGAACTCGGCGACCGGGCTCCAGTTGCCCTCGTGGAAGCCGCCGCCCATCAGCACGACCTCGCGGACCCGCTCGACGATGCGGGGCTCCTTGCGGGCGGCCAGCGCGATGTTCGTCAGTCCCGCCGTCGGCACGAGGGTGATCTCGCCCGGCTCGTGCGCCAGCACGGTGTCGATGATGAGGTCGACGGCGTGCCGGCGGTCGAGTCCGAAGGCGGGCTCGGGCAGGTCCGGGCCGTCGAGGCCGCTCTCGCCGTGGATCTCCGGCGCCGTCTCGATCTCCCGGACCAGGGGGCGCGGACAGCCCGCCGCGAACGGGACGCCGGTGATGCCCGCGATCGCCGCCACGGACAGGGCGTTGCGGGTCACCTTCTCCAGGGTCTGGTTGCCGACCACGGTGGTCACGGCGACGAGGTCGATGTCCGGGTTGCCGTGCGCGAGCAGCATCGCGATCGCGTCGTCGTGCCCCGGGTCGCAGTCGAGGATGATCTTCCTGGCCAACGGTTCGAGCCCCTTTGCTCCGGTTGGGAAAACTGTCCACGCAAAGCTCACCGGGCGCCACACGAGTTGTCAACGCGCGTAGATGACCAAGTCCCGAGGTGCGGCCTTGTGTGGACCTCCGAAAACCGGAGGGGGTCGTTCAGGCCACGGGTTCGCCGTTCTCCAGCTCCACCGCGCCGCCGCCGTCGGCGAGCGCGTCGAGCGCGGCGGCCACCCGGCGCCCCAGCGGGCCCGGCAGGTGCGGACCGAGCTCGGCCCGCGCCACGAACCGCCACGACAGCAGCTCCGCCTCCTGGAGCCTGATCGCCTTGACCTGCTCGGGGGTGAGGACACCACCGTCGTAGAGGTACGCCACCAGCGGCGGGCGTCCGGCGCCGGGCACCCAGTCCACGACGAGCAGCCGGCCCGGCGCGACGTCGAGCCCGATCTCCTCCAGCGTCTCGCGCCGTGCGCCCTGCCGCGGCGTCTCCCCGTCGTCCGACTCCACGGTCCCGCCGGGCAGCGCCCAGCCCTCCCGGTAGTTCGGCTCGACGAGCAGGACCCGGCCGTCCCCGTCCCGGAACAGGGTGGCGGCGCCGGCCAGGACGCGGGGCAGCCCGGCTATGTATGTGGCGTAGTCAAGGGTGGTCACCGGGCCACCCTAACGACGCGGGCGCGGGGCGGGCGCGGGCGCACGACGCGGTTCGCCGCGGTCTTCTGGAGCAGCCCGTACGCGAGGACCGGCAGCAGCAGGTGCGGCTTGTCGGGCAGCGCGGTGGTGAGCAGCACGGCGCTCGCGCTGCTGTTGTTCATCCCGCACGCCAGCGTCACCGACGAGGCGGCCGGAGCGTCCAGGCGCAGGGCGCGGGCCGCGATCCGGCCCACCGCGAACGACAGCGCGCACACCGCGCCGGCCACGGTCAGCGCGGCGGCCAGCAGCAGCGGGCGCGGGTGGGTGAGGAAGGCGGTCAGGGCTCCGCCGGCATTGGCGTACGTCAGGACGAGGGAACCGGCCAGGGCCGTCGGCACGACGCCGGTGAGGAGGCGGCGCAGCCACGCCGCGGGCAGGGCGAGCCGGCAGCCGATGCCCGCCGCGCACGGCAGCACCACGCCGGTCAGCGCGAAGCCGCCGCCCGACGCGTGCCCGGCGGCGGCCAGGCTGCCCGCGTAGCCGCCGCTGAGCAGCGGGGTCAGCGCCCGGACGGTGACCGGGACGGTGAGCGGACTGAGCAGCGTGGACGCCAGCACGAGGCCCACCATCGTCGGCTGGTCCCCCTGCCCCTTGCCCGTCCACACGGTCGCGCCCGCCGCGACCGGCATCGCCACGATCAGGATCATCGCGGTGACCAGACCGCTGCCGCCGTCGCTGTCCGGTGTGCGGTGCAGCACGAAGGCGACGAGCGGCACGATCAGCAGCGGCGCGGCCAGGTGCAGCGCGAGCCCGGCGAGCAGGGCGCGGGGCCGCCGCACCAGGAGGCCGAGTGCCCGCACGGGGACCTGCAGACCGGCCGCGTACAGCACCAGGCCGAGGAGCAACGGAGTGACGTGCAGCGGGAGTTGATGCAGCGGACCCGGGCCGGACGGGTGCGGGCCGCGCAGCCACACGCCGGGCCCCGGCAGCAACGCGGCCAGCAGATAGGCGAACCCGACGGCCCGCCCGAGCC
>NZ_JAMOLN010000079.1 GCF_024448165.1 Streptomyces longispororuber | reverse complement strand
CCGCCCGGAAGAACCGGTCGAAGACGCGGGCCGCGTCGTCCGCGGCGAGGCCAGGACCCTCGTCGGCCACGATCAGCCGGACCACCCCGGCCTCCCTGGTCACGGCCAGCGCGACCGGCGCGTCCACCGGGGTGTGCACGCGGACGTTGCCGACCAGATTGCCCAGGACCTGGCGCAGCCCCGACTCGTCGGCCCGCACCAGCACCGCCCCGTCGGCGGTCACGGTCACCGGCCGGTCCGGCTGCTGCACCCGCAGGTCGTCCGCGGCGTCCCGCACCAGCCGGCTCACGTCGACGTTCCTGAACCGGAGTTCGGGATGCTGGTCGAGGCGGGCCAGGGTGAGGAGTTCGTCGACGAGCCTCTGCATGCGGTCGGCCTCGGCGTTCACCCGCTGCCAGGCGCGGGCCCGCTCCTCCGGGTCGCGCAGCATCCCCTTGTCGTAGAGCTGGAGGTAGCCGCGGATCGCCGACAGCGGCGTGCGCAGTTCGTGCGAGGCGTCGGCGACGAAACGGCGCAGCTGGGACGCGGTGCGTTCGCGCGTCTCGAAGGCCGATTCGACCTGGTGCAGCATCGAGTTGAGGGCGAGCCGGAGCTGCTCCGTCTCCTGGACGGGGTCGCGGCGCGAGGGCACCCGCCGGGTCAGATCGCCCTCGGCGATCGCGGACGCGGTCTCCACCATGTCCTCCAGGGGGCGCAGCCTCCGGTGCGCGCCGATCATGGTGAGCACGGCGAGCAGCGTCAACAGGGCGATGCCGAAGGCGAGATCGAGCCGCAGCACCTTGCGGATGCCGGACTGCAGATCGGCCGTGGAGGTCGCGATGAGGACGGTGGTGTCGTCGGCCAGGTGGGCGCCGACGACGCGGTACGGATCGTCGTCGAGGGTCAGATCGCGCACGGAGGTGTCGCGGGCGAGGGCGCGCGGGTCGTCGACGGCGGCGGCCAGGGCGCGCTGGCGCTGTGTCGGCCGCAGGGTGCCGACGGCGACCGGATCGCCGTGTGCGTCGACGGCGACGAACAGCGACTTGGCGCCGGGCAGCCCGCCCACCTGCCCGCCCTCGTCGGACGGCTGCATCTTGTCGAGGGCGATGCCCAGTTCGCTGAGCGCCTGGACCTGTTTGAGGGTGATGCCGGTGTGCTGGATCGAGGTGCGGGACGACTTCAGTTCCTGGTCGATGCTGTCGAGCAGGTAGTGCCGCATGGACATCAGGCTGACCGCGGTCGCGGCGGCGATGCCGAGCGCGACCAGCGCCACGTTCGTGAGGGTGAGCTTGGCGCGCAGCGAGTGCGTGCCGTGCCGCCGCCGCTTCACGTCGCCGCCGCGAGGCCGTAGCCGACGCCGCGCCGGGTCGTGATCAGGGGCGGGCCGAGCGCGTCGAGCTTGCGCCGCAGATAGCTGATGTACGTCTCGACGACCGTCGACTCGGCGGTGGCCGCGTGCTCGAACTGCCAGACGTGGCGCAGGAGTTGTTCCTTGGGGACGACCCGGCCGCCGTTGCGCACGAGGAAGCGGAGCAGCGCGTACTCGGTCGGGGTCAGCTGCACGGTGCGGCCGGCCCGGTGGGCGGTGTACGTCGCCTCGTCGAGTTCCAGGTCGCCGTAGGTCAGCGGGGGCCGCTGCGGCAGGACGTCGGTGGCCCGGGTGCGGCGCAGGACGGCGCGGATCCGGGCTATCACCTCGTCGATGTTGAACGGCTTGGTGATGTAGTCGTCGCTGAAGCCGAGCGCGCCGACGACCTCGGCGGGCGCGTCGCGCGCGGTGAGGAACACCAGCGCCAGGTCGGGCTGCCGGGCCCGCAGTTCACGGCCGAGGGCCCGGCCGTCGCCGTCCGGCAGCATGATGTCGAGCAGGGCCACGTCCGGCCTGGTCCGCTCGGTGAGGGTGAGGGCCTGGCGCACGGTGCCCGCCGTCATGACCTCGAAGCGGTGGTAGCGCAGGGCGATCGCGAGGACGTCGGCGATGCTCGGCTCGTCCTCGACGAGCAGCACCGTGGCGGGCGCCTGTTCGGGGGTTTCCTGTTCAGGGTCCGTGCCGTTGACCGTCATGAGCCAAGTATCGGCCTCCTCGCCGATCCGGCCGACCCTGTCCGTTTTGGAGTTCCTTGAGAGTCATGGGCGGGGCGCGGCGTTCCGCGGCCCCGCCGTCGGATGCTGAGGCCCACGCCCGGGGGACGGCCACCCGACGATCGACAAGGAGCGAGCGACGTGACGGCATTGGCACGGTGGTGCTTTCGGCACCGCATCGTGGTCCTTGTGCTGTGGCTGGGGGCGCTGTTCGGCCTCGGGGCCGGCGGCACCGTGGCGGGCACCGACTACTCGAACGTGTTCTCCCTGCCCGACACCGATTCCAAGACCGCGTACGACCTGATGGCGAAGGCCTTCCCGGAGAGCGCGGGCGACACCGACACCATCGTCTGGAAGACCGGCGAGGGCTCCGTGCGGGACGCGGCCGTACGGTCCAGGATCGAGCCCGCGCTGAAGGACATCACCGCGCTGAAGGGCGTCGGCGAGGTCACCGGACCGTACGGGAAGGCGCCCGGCCAGATCAGCCGGGACGGCACCATCGCCTTCGCCCAGGTGACCTTCACCGAGCAGGCCAACGAGGTGCCCAAGGAGCTCGTCCAGGACGTCGTCGACCGCGCGCAGGCGGCCGAACGCAGCGGACTGCAGGTCGAGTTGGGCGGTCAGGCGATCACCCGCGTGCAGGAACCGCCGCAGGGCCTTTCCGAGGCCGTCGGCATCGTGGCCGCCGCGGTGGTGCTGTTCCTGGCGTTCGGCTCGCTGTTCGCGATGGTGCTGCCCATCGTCGTCGCGATCATGGGCGTCGGTACGGGGCTCATGTCGACGGCGCTGCTCAGCCACGTCACGAACGTGCCCGAAGTCGCGCCGCTGCTCGGCTCGTTGATCGGACTCGGCGTCGGCATCGACTACGCCCTGTTCATCGTCACCCGGCACCGGCGCGGCATCCAGCGCGGCCTGGACCCGGAGGAGTCGGCGGTCCAGTCGCTCAACACCTCCGGGCGCGCCGTGCTGTTCGCGGGCGGAACCGTCTGCATCGCGCTCGCCGGGATGCTCGTGATGAACATGCGCTTCCTCGACGGCGTCGTCGTCGCCACGTCCCTGACGGTCGTGCTCTCCGTCCTCGCGGCGATCACGCTGCTGCCCGCCCTCCTCGGGATGCTCGGGCCGCGCGTCCTCAGCCGCCGCCAGCGCCGCAGGCTGGCCGCGGACGGGCCCGAGTCGCCGGAGGCGAGCGGTCTCGCGGCGCGCTGGTCGGCGTTCGTCCAGAAGCAGCCGCGGACCGTCGGCGCGGCGGCCGTCGTCGTCATGCTGGTCCTCGCGATCCCGGTGCTCTCACTGCGGCTCGGCGCCACGGACCAGGGCAACCACAAGGAGTCGACGACCACCCGGCAGGCCTACGACCTCCTCGCGGAGGGCTTCGGGCCCGGGTTCAACGGCCCGCTCCAGGTCGTCGTCCCCGGCGGCGCCGACGCCACGGACCTCGCGGCGCGCATCCGTACGACCGAGGGCGTCGCGCAGGTCGCGCCGCTGCCGCCCGCGAACGGGGTCTCCGTCGTCCAGGTCGTCCCCACCACCTCGCCGCAGTCCGTCGAGACCGACGAACTCATCGACCGGCTGCGCGACGACGTGATCCCGCGGGCCGGGGTCGAGGCCCATGTCGGCGGCGTGACCGCGGTGTTCAAGGACTTCGCGGCGGTGACCGGGGACCGGCTGCCGTACTTCGTCGGCACGATCATCGCGCTCGGCTTCCTGCTCCTGCTGATCGCGTTCCGCTCGCTGGTGGTGCCGCTGACGGCGGCGCTGATGAACCTGATCGCGGCGGCAGCCTCGTTCGGCGTCCTCGTCGCGGTCTTCCAGTGGGGCTGGGGAGCGGAGGCCCTCGGCCTCGGCAAGGAGGGGCCGATCACCGCGTTCCTGCCGGTGATCATGCTGTCGCTGCTGTTCGGCCTCTCCATGGACTACCAGGTGTTCCTGGTGAGCCGGATGCACGAGGAGTGGGTGCACACGAAGGACAACGCGCGGGCGGTGCGGGTCGGTCTCGCCGAGACCAGCCGGGTCATCAACTGCGCGGCGCTGATCATGGTGTGCGTGTTCTCCGCGTTCGTGCTGAGCGGCGACATGGAGGGCGCGATGGCCGGGATCGGGCTCGCGGCGGCGGTCGCGCTCGACGCGTTCATCCTGCGGACGGCGCTGGTGCCGGCGGCGATGCACCTGCTCGGCCGCGCCAACTGGTGGCTGCCCACCTGGCTGGAGCGCCGGCTGCCGCACCTGGCGGTGGAGCCGCGGGAGGCCGCCGTGCCCGCGCAGGCCGCGCCGCCCGCGGTGGAGCGGCCGGGCGGGCCGACCGTGGTGCACGGGTTCCTGCGCGCACCGGACGGGGACCCGCTGGCCGGTGCCACGGTCACCCTCATCTCGCGCGGCGGCCGCCAGCTGGACCGGGTCAGCTCGCTCGCCGACGGGTCGTACATCGTGTCCGTGCCGGAGCCCGGGGCGTACGTCCTGGTGGTGACGGACCGTCAACTGGCGCCGCTGGCCCGGCACATCACGGTGGGGGAGCAGCCCCTGGTGTACGACGTGGAGCTGCCGGACGACGTGGACGCGACGCCGTAGGGGACCGGCGCCGGGGCCCTACGCGCGTCGCCTGCCGGTCGGCCGCGCCCGGCGGCGCAGGGCCAGCAGCCCGCCGCCCGCGAGGGCCGCGACCGCGGCGGACCCGCCGAGCGCCCAGCCCTCGCCGCCGCCGGACTTCACGGCGGCGGCCGGGGCGCCCGCAGCCGGGGACGCGGCGGCGGCCTTCTTCGGCTGTTCGCTCAGCGGCGTGACCAGTTCCCCGACGGCCCGCACCTTGTCGCCGGCCGCGAAGCCCCAGTCGAGCAGCGCGGCCGTCTCCTCGTACACCGCCTCGTAGCCCGCCTTGGGGTGCATGACGGTGACGAGCAGGGTGCGGCCGTCGCGGGTCGCGGCGCCGGTGAAGGTGTTGCCCGCGTGCGAGGTGTAGCCGTTCTTGACGCCGATCAGCCCCTCGTACGGGGTGACCCCCTGCCCGGTCAGCAGACGGTCGGTGTTCTGGATCTGGAACGTCTTGCCGCCGCCCGCAGGGAAGTCGGCGACCTTCGTGGCGCAGTACCCGCGGAAGTCCTTGTTGCGCAGTCCGGCGCGGGCGAACAGCGTGAGGTCGTACGCCGACGAGACCTGCCCCGGGTGGTCGAAGCCGTCCGGGCTGACGACGTGCGTGTCGCCCGCCTGCAGGTCCTCGGCGCGGGCCTGCATCGCCGCGACGGCCTTGTCGACGCCGCCGTACATCGAGGCGAGCACGTGCACCGCGTCGTTCCCCGAGCGCAGGAAGACGCCCTGCCACAGCTGGTGGACGGTGTACGTGGTCCCGGCCTGGATGCCGACGAGGCTGGAGCCCGCCGGGATGCCCGCCAGGTCCTCGGCGGTCACCTTGTGCTTCAGGTCGTGCGCGAACTCCGGCAGGACCGTGTCCGCGAAGAGCATCTTGAGCGTGGAGGCGGGCGGCAGCGCACGGTGGGCGTCGTACGAGGCGAGCACCTCGCCGCTGTCGTCGTCGGCGATCAGCCACGCCTTCGCGGCGAGCCCCGGCAGCTTCGGCGCCCCCGCGCCGCGCCGCACCTGCACCCCGGACGCGGCGAGCCGCTCCCCGCCGACCGCGCTCGCGGCGGAGGCCCGCTGCGCGGGCAGGGCGAGAGCGGCGCTCGCGCCGAGGCCCAGACCGAGGGTGGCACGACGGCTGAGCGGGGCGGAGTGCGAGGTGGTACCGGGCATTCCGTGACCGTACCGGCCCCGGCTGAGACCCGGGTAAGAGGGTCCCCGGCGCCGGCCTCAGGGCCGGGGGCGGGTCATCCCCGGCAGGAAGTCGGTGAACAGCTCGTGCACCTCCAGGACGAGTGGCCGCAGCACCCGGAACCGGGCGAGGGCCACGCCCCGGGTGGTCAGCCGGGCCCCCCGCTCGGCGAGCCGCCGGCTGCGCTCGCGGTCCCGCGAGCTGTCGAACACCCAGTACAGGACGAGGCCCATCTGGGACAGCCACATCAACTCGGGCAGGATCTCGGCGAGTTCCGTCGGAACCTTCGCCTTGGAGCCGCGCAGCACCTCCCGGTGCACGTCGATCGCGGCCTCCCGCGCGTGCTCCGACTCCGGTGAGAACGGGCTGAGCGGGGACTCGGGGTCCGCCGCGTTCTTGAAGAACTGGGCCGCGAACTCGTGGTACGGCTCGGCGATCTCCAGCCACACCCGCAGCACGCCCGCGAGCCGCTTCTCCAGATCGGTCTCCGCGTCGAGCACGGGCCGGACCGCCGCCTGGTGCTCCGCGGCGATCCGGTCGTAGAACCCCTGGATGAGGTGTTCCTTGCCCGCGAAGTAGTAGTACGCGTTGCCGACCGAGACCCCGGCCTCCTGGGCGATGGCCCGCATCGTGGTCTTGTCGTAGCCCCGCTCCCGGAAGAGCCGCATCGCGGTCTCCAGGATCAGCGCGCGCGTCTGCTCGCTCTTCGCGCCCTTGCTCTCGGCTTTCTCTGCTGCCACGGTCCCCGAGCCTAATCGCCCGGGCGGCAGGAGCTGTCACAGGCGGGCGGCTCGTCCGCGTAGCCGTACGCCTCGTAGAACCAGCCGTCCTTCGGGTCGTACGTCCACCCGTCCGCCCTGCGGTAGGCGCCGCCCCCGGCCTGCCGGTCCCGGGTGTGCTCCCGGTACTTGGCGGCGCCCAGCACCATCTGCTTGGCGATCTTCATCCCGGCGGGCGTGGCCATCCGGTGGGCCGTGGCCCGGTGGTCGCGCAGCGCCCACATGCAGACGATCCAGGCGGCGGCGCCGCGGTAGATCTGCCCGCCGTCCCCGATGACGGTGATGTCGCTGAGGGTGGCGGCGTGGTCGAGGCCGGGGAACAGCGCCCGGGCCCGGGAGTGTCCCGCGGGCACCAGGTCGAGCGGCACCAATTGGCGCTGCTTCACCAGCCAGTTCCGCAGGTACGTGCAGAGCGGGCACTCGGCGTCGTACAGCACCGTCAGCCGGCGGACCGGGACGTCCCCCCGGGCGTCCCGGTCCTCGGCCGCCCCCGCGGGGGCTCCCACCGCTGTCACGCCCCGGCCACCGGAGCGGCCCACCCCTGCGGCGGGACCGGCGGCTGCTGCTCGCGCTCCATGACGCCGCGCCGCCGGATCTTGTTGAGGACGTAGACGTTGCCCAGGTGCATCACGCCGAGCACGAGGAGGACGACGCCGAGCTTGGTCGAGAGGGCCTCGAAGACCTCGCGGGTGGTGGCGATGTCCTCGTCGCCGCTCAGGTAGAGCGCCACGAACCCGAGGTTCACCAGGTAGAAGCCCACCACCAGGAGGTGGTTCACGGCGTCGGCGAGCTTCTCGTTCCCGTGCAGGACGTCGGCCAGGAAGATCCTGCCGTTACGGCTGAGGGTGCGCGCCACCCAGATGGTCAGACCGATGCTGACGACGAGGTAGACGACGTAAGCGACAACTGTGAGGTCCATGCCCCACCCTCCTTGAACGCGTTCAAAAACGCTGACAGGCATGAATGTAGACCTGTTTTTGAACACGTTCAAGCGAGAGTTGTCGTACGTGACGGGCGTCTCAGGGGAGGTGGTTCGGTGAGTGGTCCGGAGGCTGAACCGGAATGCTCAACTCCGCGCCAGCTCCGGGCGCTTGAGGTAGTCGGTGAACCCGATGACGTTGCCCCACGGGTCGGCGAACTCGACGACGTATCCGGTGGAGGTGGAGAAGGGCGGGTCGAGGGGCTCGACGCCCGCCGCCGTCAGTGCGTCGGCGGCGGCGCGGGCGTCCGGCACCTCCAGCCACAGCCGGGCCGCGGGCCACGGCGGCGGGCGGTGCCCGTAGTCGTCCTCGGCGCGCAGCAGCAGCCCCGGCGTCTCCTTGCCCACGCCGAGCAGCGCGATCCCGGCCTCGTCGAGGCGGAACTTCACGGGGAACCCGGCGCGCTCGTAGAAGGCGACGGCCTCGGGCAGGTCCCCGACGGGGAGCAGGACGTTGTCGAAGCCGAGGATGCCCGGAGCCAGCTCAAGTGACATAACGTCAGATTAGCCATGAATCGGTCACATCCCCGCTCATGTGCTCATCGGCGAATCCGTGGCGCCCCGGTCACGGCGGTCATCAGGCAGTACACGGAGGTCGACGCGGCGAGGAACATGATGTTGTTCTTGGCCCCGCCGAACGCGACGTTGGCGACCGGCTCCGGGGTCAGCAGCCGGCCGAGCAGGGTGCCGTCCGGGGCGTAGCAGTGCACGCCGCCGTCCATGGCCGCGGCCCACAGGCGTCCGCCGTCGTCGAAGCGGATGTTGTCGAACCGCCCGTAGCCGTCCCGCATCTCGGCGAAGACCTTGCCGTCGGAGAGCGTGCCGTCGTCGCGCACGTCGAAGACGCGGATCACGCCGGACCGGGTGTCGGAGACGTACAGCTGACTTTCGTCGAGGGAGAAGACGAGCCCGTTCGGCGCCCCGAAGCCGTCGGCGACGAGCCGTACCTCGCCGCTGTCGGGATCGATCCGGTAGACGTTGTTGGCCCCGATCTCGGACTCCGCGCGGAACCCCTCGTAGTCGCTGGTGATCCCGAAGTCCGGGTCGGAGAACCACACCGAGCCGTCCGAGCGCACCACCGCGTCGTTCGGGCTGTTCAGCCGCTTGCCCTGCCAGCGGTCGGCGAGCACGGTGATCCGCCCGTCGTGCTCGGTCCTGGTCACCCGCCGGCCGCCCTGCTCGCAGCTGATCAGCCGGCCCTCGCGGTCCAGGGTGTTGCAGTTGGTGTGCCCGGCGGGGGAGCGGAAGACGCTCACCGCGCCGCTGGTCTCGTCCCAGCGCAGCAGCCGGTCGTTCGGGATGTCGCTCCAGATCAACTGCCGCCAGGCGGGCAGGTAGACGGGCCCCTCGACCCAGCGGCCGCCGGTGTGCAGGACCTGCATCCGGTCGTCGCCGTTCATGCAGCGTCCGGTACGGAAGCGCTCGTCCAGGACCTCGTACGACACGGGAACGGTATCTATGGACACGATCATCCTCTACGGGTGCGGTGCTGAACCTCATCCTGTCTGTACCGACTATGGCAGAACGGGATACGGTTGCGCCATGCAGATCGTGGACGACATCGACCGCAGGCTCATCGCGGCGCTCCAGCAGGACGCGACCACCTCCTACGCCGCCCTCGGCAAGGAAGCGGGCCTCTCGGCGGGCGCCGCGCACGAGCGCGTGCGGAAGCTGCGCGAGCGGGGCGTGATCCGGCGCACGACCGTCGACGTGGACCCGGCCGCGCTCGGCCAGGGCGTCCTCGCCTTCGTGATGGTCGAGTCGTCGGCGTGGATGGGCGAGTCGGCGGACGCCTTCGCGGCGATCCCCGAACTCGTGGAGGCCCATGTCATCGCGGGCAGCGCCTCGGTCCTGGTCAAGGTCCGCACCGCAACCACCGGGCAACTCCAGGACGTGCTGCGGCGCTTGTACGCGATCGAGGGGGTCAGCGGGACGCAGGCCACCGTGTCCCTGGAGACGTTCTTCGAGCGGGGCGTCGCGGCGGGCGGCACCGGCTGATTGTCAGTGCCCGGCCCTACTGTCCTCGGCATGGGAATGGTGACGTTCGTCGACGAGACGACATCAGGGGGCAGGGGCCCGGCCTTCGGCCTGGAGATCGCCGAGGAGCGGCTCACGGTGCGGGAGTTGATCCGGCGCAGGGTCTTCCAGGAGGTCGCGGAGTTCAACGCGCGGTCCGCTCCGCAGGTGTTCCAGGGCCTCGTCCAGCCCGAGGACACGGAGCGCGTGCTGAACGGGTACGCGCTGCGCACACCGCGCCGGATCGACCCCGAGGCGCAGGCGGCCCGCGCCCAGGCGGCGTTCGAGGGGAACGGGTTCCTGGTGCTGGTCGGCGACCGCCAGGTCACGGAGCCGGACGAGGAGATCGAGCTGCCGCTCGGCGTCGAGGTGACCTTTCTGAAGCTCGTCGCGCTGGTGGGTGGCTGATGATCGAGTCACCCGCGGAGTACGCGCGCCTGGTCGACGTGATCCTCGACCTGATCGAGGCGGGGGAGACCGAGGCGCTCGTGCCCGAACTCCTCGCGCTGGGCGCCATGGCCGACGACCACTGGGGCCACCTGGGGCGCAAGGTCGTGGACGCGCTGCGCGGCGCGGACGAGTCGTACCGGGCGCGGCTGGTGCACGCCCTCGCCGGGCGGTACGCCGATCTGGACGAGGGCGCGGCCGGGCGCCGTTCGATCGTGGCGCTGCTGGGCGCCGTCGGCGAGGTGCGCACCGGGGAGCCGGGCGGTCCGCAGGACCTGCGCCCCGCCCTGATCCGGCTCGCCGTCGAGCAGGACGTCCACTACGACGACCGCCAGCTGCTCCGGCTCGCCGAGCTCGAACTGGCCGACGGCCACGAGCTGCCCGGGGAGTTCGTCGCGGTCGTCCGCCGCACCTGCCTGACCCGGTGGCGGGTCCCCGAGGGACTCGGAGCACTCGTGAAACGACTGACCGACCCCGTGCTGAACCCCGGCGAGGCCTGGTCCGACGCGGCCCTCGCCGACGTCGCCGAACGCGGCGCGCCGTGGCGTGAGCTGCTCGCCCACGCCCGGACCGCCTCGGCCGCCCGCCCCTCCGCCAAGTGGGACGCGGCCGCGCGCACCCTGATCGAGCCCCTCGACGGCGAAGCGGTCCGGGAGCGGCTGACGCACTGGCTGCGGCTCGTGGGCCGGCCCCGCACCCGTCCGCTGCTGCACCGCGGCTGGGGCGCCGACCCGAACGCGACGTTCGACGCGTACAACACGGACGCCCTGCGCGGCCTCACCTGGATCCTCGCGCTGCTGCCCGCCCACCAGGACACCGCCCGGGCCCTCGGCGCCCTCGTCGAGACCGCGCTCAAGAAGGTCCCGGGACTCGGCCCGGTCAACCCCAAGGTGGCCAACGCCGGGGTCAACGCGCTGGCGCGCATCGACGGTGAAGCCGCCCTCGCCGAGCTGGCCCGCCTCGGCACCCGCGTCACGTACAAGGGCACGCTCAAACTCCTCGACACCGCCCTCGAAGCCCGCGCGGCGGCCCTCGGCCTCACCCGCGAGGAGATCGAGGAACTGGCCGTGCCCGCCTACGGCCTGACCGAGGTCGGACGCGTCGAGGTCGAACTCGGCGACAGCGCCGCCCTGCTGGAGGTCCGGGGCGCCAAGGCCCACCTCACGTGGCGCGGCGCGAGCGGCAAGGCGGTCAAGTCCGTCCCGGCCGCCGTCAAGCGCGACCACCCGGACGAGCTCAAGGAACTGAAGGCCGCGGCCAAGGACATCGACAAGATGCTCAGCGCCCAGGCCGAGCGCCTCGACCGGCAGTTCCTCGCCCGGCGCACCTGGTCGTACGCCACCTGGCGCGAGCGCTACCTGGACCACCCGCTGGTCGGCACCCTCGCCCGCCGCCTGCTGTGGACGGTCGACGGCACGCCCGCGGGATACGCGGACGGCGCCCTGCGGACCCTCACGGACGACCCGGTGGCGGACGGCACGGAGGTCACCCTCTGGCACCCCGTCGGCCGCGAGCCCGCCGAGATCGTCGCCTGGCGCGACTGGCTGGAGCGGCACGCCATCACCCAGCCGTTCAAGCAGGCCCACCGCGAGGTGTACCTGCTCACCGACGCCGAGCGCACGACGGGCACGTACTCGAACCGGTTCGCGGCGCACATCGTCCGCCAGCACCAGTTCCACTCCCTCGCCGCGGTCCGCGGCTGGCGCAACAAGCTGCGGCTGTGCGTCGACGACGAGGCGCCGCCCGCCTCCCGCGACCTGCCGCAGTGGGGGCTGCGCGCCGAGTACTGGATCGAGGGGGACGGCGAGGAGTACGGCACGGACACCACCGAGTCGGGCAGCTATCTGCGGCTGCGCACCGACCAGGTCCGCTTCTACCCGATCGACTCTCCGGAGAACTCGGCGCACTGCTGCGGCGGCGAGTACCGCATGTGGCTGCGCGACGGCGCGGACCCCGTCGAGCCGCTGCCGCTCACCGACGTGCCGCCGCTCGTCCTGTCCGAAGTCCTGCGCGACGTGGACCT
This sequence comes from Streptomyces longispororuber, assembly GCF_024448165.1. GTDB lineage: Bacteria > Actinomycetota > Actinomycetes > Streptomycetales > Streptomycetaceae > Streptomyces > Streptomyces longispororuber_A. The sequence continues at coordinate 27,966 of NZ_JAMOLN010000079.1, read as the reverse complement.
GTTCGTGGGCGTGGCCAGCGTGGGCAACGACCCGACGTGGCAGGACGGCGGCCCCGGCGGCCGGTTCCGTGAGTACTGGGCGTCGTACGGCTTCGGCGAGCTGAACCAGAGCGCGCAGACCCGCCGCGTGCTGCTCGAACGGCTGGTGCCGCGCCTCGCCATCGCCGACCGGTGCACGCTCGAGGGCCGCTTCCTGCACGTCAAGGGCGAGCTGCACACGTACAAGATCCACCTGGGTTCGGGGAACATCCTGATGACGCCGAACGACCAGTACCTGTGCATCGTCCCCAAGTCGGGCGCGGGCGCCGCCCCGCAGACCGGCTACCTCCCCTTCGAGGGCGACCGGACCCTGGCCGTCGTGCTCAGCAAGGCGATGCTGCTGGCCGACGACACGAAGATCACGGACCCCACGATCCTCAGCCAGATACGCCGCTGAGAACGGCGTGGACCCCGCTCCCGGAAGGGGGCGGGGTCCACGGACCAGCAGGTGCGACCGGAAGGTCAGTAGCGGCGCGTGATCAGCGCGCGCTTCACTTCCTGGATCGCCTTGGTGACCTCGATGCCACGCGGGCAGGCGTCCGTGCAGTTGAAGGTGGTGCGGCAACGCCACACGCCGTCACGGTCGTTGAGGATCTCCAGGCGCTGCTCCCCGGCCTCGTCGCGCGAGTCGAAGATGAAGCGGTGGGCGTTCACGATCGCGGCAGGACCGAAGTACTGGCCGTCGTTCCAGAACACCGGGCAGGACGACGTGCACGCGGCGCACAGGATGCACTTGGTGGTGTCGTCGAAGCGCTCACGGTCCTCGGCGGACTGCAGACGCTCACGCGTCGGCTCGTTGCCCTTGGTGACGAGGAACGGCATGACGTCGCGGTACGCCTGGAAGAACGGGTCCATGTCGACCACGAGGTCCTTCAGCACGGTGAGGCCCTTGATGGCCTCGACCGTGATCGGCTTCTCGGGGTTGATGTCCTTGATGAGCGTCTTGCAGGCAAGGCGGTTCTTGCCGTTGATGCGCATCGCGTCGGACCCGCAGATGCCGTGCGCGCAGGAGCGACGGAACGTCAGCGTGCCGTCGAGCTCCCACTTGATCTTGTGGAGACCGTCGAGCACGCGCTCCTTCGGGTCGATCTCCAGCTGGAAGTCCTCCCACACGGCCTCGGCCGAGATCTCCGGGTTGAACCGGCGGATCCGGAAGGTGACCGTGATGAGGTGCGAGGACGTGGAGTCGTTCTCCAGGGCCTCCAGCTTGTCCATGGTCGGAGTAGCCATCAGTACTTACGCTCCATCGGCTGGTAGCGGGTCTGGACGACCGGCTTGTAGTCGAGACGGATGGACTCGTTGCCGTCGTCGCCGACCTCGCGGTACGCCATGGTGTGGCGCATGAAGTTGACGTCGTCGCGGTTCGGGAAGTCCTCGCGGTAGTGACCGCCGCGGGACTCCTTGCGGGCCAGCGCGGACGTCGCCATGACCTCGGCCAGGTCGAGCAGGTTGCCCAGCTCGATGGCCTCCAGGAGGTCGGTGTTGAACCGCTTGCCCTTGTCCTGGATCGCCACGTTCTTGTAGCGCTCGCGCAGCTCGGCGATCTTCTCGACGGCCGTCTTGATCGTCTGCTCCGTGCGGAACACCATCACGTTGGCGTCCATGCACTCCTGCAGCTCGTTGCGCAGGACGGCCACGCGCTCGGTGCCGGTGGAGTTGCGCAGGCGCTCGACGGTCTCCTCGACCAGCGACGCCGGGTTCTCCGGGAGCTCGACGAAGGCTGCCGTGTGGGAGTACTCGGCGGCGGCGATGCCGGCGCGACGCCCGAAGACGTTGATGTCCAGCAGCGAGTTGGTGCCGAGGCGGTTGGCGCCGTGCACCGACACGCAGGCGACCTCACCGGCGGCGTACAGGCCGGGGACGACGGTGGTGTTGTCGCTGAGGACCTCACCCTCGACGTTCGTCGGGATGCCGCCCATGGCGTAGTGCGCGGTCGGCTGGATCGGGATCGGGTCCGTGTAGGGCTCGATGCCGAGGTAGGTGCGCGCGAACTCGGTGATGTCCGGGAGCTTGGCGTCCAGCTGCTCCGGCGGCAGGTGCGTGAGGTCGAGGTAGACGTGGTCGCCCTCGGGACCGCAGCCGCGCCCCTCACGGATCTCCGTGTAGATGGAGCGGGACACGACGTCACGGGACGCGAGGTCCTTCATGACCGGCGCGTACTTCTCCATGAAGCGCTCGCCGTCCTTGTTGCGGAGGATGCCGCCCTCACCGCGGGCGCCCTCCGTCAGCAGGATGCCCATGCGCCAGATGCCGGTCGGGTGGAACTGGAAGAACTCCATGTCCTCCAGCGGCAGACCCCGGCGGTAGCAGGCGGCCTGGCCGTCACCGGTCAGCGTGTGCGCGTTCGACGTCACCTTGAAGAACTTGCCGGTGCCGCCGGAGGCGTAGATGACCGACTTCGCCTGGAAGACGTGGATCTCGCCGGTGGCCAGCTCGTAGGCGACCACACCGGCGGACTTCTTGACGCCGTCCTCCTCGACGAGGAGCTGGTCCAGGACGTAGAACTCGTTGAAGAACTCCACGCCCTCCTTGACGCAGTTCTGGTACAGCGTCTGGAGGATCATGTGGCCCGTGCGGTCCGCGGCGTAGCAGGACCGGCGGACCGGCGCCTCGCCGTGGTTGCGGGAGTGACCGCCGAAGCGGCGCTGGTCGATGGTGCCGTCCGGGGTGCGGTTGAACGGCAGGCCCATCTTCTCCAGGTCGAGGACCGAGTCGATGGCCTCCTTCGCCAGGATCTCGGCGGCGTCCTGGTCGACCAGGTAGTCGCCGCCCTTGATCGTGTCGAAGGTGTGCCACTCCCAGTTGTCCTCCTCCACGTTGGCCAGCGCGGCGGCCATGCCGCCCTGCGCGGCGCCCGTGTGGGAGCGGGTGGGGTAGAGCTTGGTCAGCACGGCGGTGCGGCTGCGCTTGGTCGACTCGATGGCCGCGCGCATGCCCGCGCCACCGGCGCCGACGATGACGGTGTCGTACTTGTGAATCTTCACGGGTTCGCTCGCCTCGGCTTTAACGGATGTTCGGGTCGAAGGTGAAGATCACCAGCGTGCCCAGCAGGACGGTGAAGACCGTCGCGGCGTACAGCAGGCCCTTCAGCCACATACGGGTCTGGGGGCGCTCGGCGTAGTCGTTGATCACGGTACGCAGGCCGTTGGCGCCGTGCAGCATCGCGAGCCACAGCATGAGCAGGTCCCAGCCCTGCCAGAACGGGGACGCCCAGCGGCCCGCGACGAACGCGAAGCCGACCTTGGAGACGCCGCCGTCGAGGACGAGCTGGATGAGCAGGTGGCCGATGACCAGAACGACGAGGACGACACCCGACAGGCGCATGAACAGCCAGGCGGCCATCTCGAAGTTGCCGCGCGTCGAGCGCGGGGTCTTCGAGGTGCGCTTGCGGGGGGCCTCGATGTACGGAGCCGGGTTGTCGACGTCGTAGACGGGGGCGCCCTCGACGGGGCCGACGCCGGACGTGCCGTCCGACTTGGTGAGGGTGGTGTCAGACATGTCTGGCCTCAGCTCCCGAAGAGTTCACGGACGGCGTGGCCGAGGACGGGGTACAGGGCCCCGACCATCAGGACGACCCAGATGCCCACGACGGTCCAGAGCATCTGCTTCTGGTAGCGCGGGCCCTTCGACCAGAAGTCGACGGCGATCACACGCAGGCCGTTGAGCGCGTGGAACAGGATGGCGGCGACGAGGCCGTACTCCAGCAGCGCGACGATCGGCGTCTTGTAGGTGGAGACAACATCGTCGTACGCCTCGGGGGAGACGCGGACGAGAGCGGTGTCCAGGACGTGTACGAACAGGAAGAAGAAAATGAGGACACCGGTGACTCGATGAGCCACCCACGACCACATGCCTTCCCGGCCGCGGTACAGCGTTCCAGCCGGCACGGAAGAACCCTCCGGGAGCGGGGACTGAGGGCCGCGCCGGCTTCACTGTCGGTCGGGCCCGGCCGGGTACGGTCCACCGGCCGCTCGTCATCGTATCGACGAGTTGTCGGCTCGCTCGCCCGGGGGCCTCTGGTGTGATCAAACAGGCAATCAAACAGGCACGTACGGGCTATTGCCGATGCTTTCTCGCCGGGCCTCGCCGGTGTTCTCACTCCGGGCGGGCGGGAGATTACGGATATGTCGCGTGATGCGGCCCCGGGCGAGCCGCCGCAGCTCCTCCGCGGCGAGCACCCGCTCCTCCTCCCGGTCGTTGCCGAGGCGGTCGCGCAGCCCGGCGAGCAGGTGGTCGAGGGCCTCGCCGGGGGCGATGTCGTCCAGACAGATCACGAAGGCGTGTCCGAAGCGGTCCTCGTACGCCGAGTGCGCCGCGGCGAGCGCCGTGAACGCGGCCGCGTAGGCGGCGGCGTCCGGCGGGACCGGCAGGTCCTCGCAGGCCAGGGCCTCGCTCATGTCGGCTGGCGAGAGGTCGTACCCCGCCTCGTCGGCCGCGGCGAGCAGCGCGTCCAGGTCCGGGTACGGGCGGTGGGCGGCGAGCCGGTGGGCCCAGGCGCGGCTGCCGCAGCAGCTGAGCAGGGCCTGCTCGGCGGCGTCCTGCGGCAGCGCGTTGAAGTGGGTGAGTCCCCCGTGTGGTGTGGCCTGGGCCGGTATGGGCAGGCGGCCGGGTACGTGAGGGGGGCGGTGCGCGGCCAGCGGGTGCCTCCGGCGGGAACGTGGGCTGGATGTGTGGATCGTGTGTGTGTCGCAACGCTAGCGATGGCTGATTGCGGGTGTCCGACGGATGCGCGAATTTCACTCGGACGGGAGAGTTTGGGGAGCCGAGGTGGACGTTGCGGGGGCTGCGGGGGCGCCCCGCCACCGTAGGGGTGATGATCGTTGGCGGGTGCGGGTTCGTTGTGGTCGATCGCGCGGTTCCCCGCCCCTGAGGGAGTGAGGGTTCGTGGAGCGTGAGCGGAAGGCCCTGTTGGGAGGGGCCGTCGTCGTGGCCGTCGGGGCCGTCGTCGTGACCGCCGTGGTGTGGCCCGACCCTGAGGACGACGGTGGTGCCACGCCGGTGGCCGGGCGGACCAGTGCCTCCGCCTCGCCCACGCCCTCGCCCACCCGCTCGTACCCCCTCTCCTCACCCCCGCGCACGATCCCCGCGGTGCGCGACTTCACTCCGGCGCGCGGGCCCGGGTGGCAGCCGGACGGCGGGAAGGTCGTCGTGCGGGACGGGGAACTGGCCGACGAGGGGCGGCTCGTCGCCGGCGAACTGGGGCTGACGTTCGGCGACGACGAGAAGGCCGGGCCCGGCGACGTCGAGCTGGCGCTCGGCGGGGCGCGCGGCGCGAACGCCGAGTCGTACCGGATGACCGTGTCCGACGGCCGGGTGCGGATCGTCGGACCGAGCGACACCGGCGTGTTCTACGGGACGCGCACCCTCAAGCAGGAGGTGCACGGCGGCGGGACCGCACCCGAGGGCGTCGTCGACGACGAGCCGGCCAAGCCGCAGCGCGGCTTCAACCTGGACATCGCGCGCAAGCACTTCACCGTCGACTGGATCAAGGACCGGATCCGGGAGATCGGGGACCTCAAGTACAACCAGCTGGGGCTGCACTTCTCCGACGACCAGTCGTTCCGCATCGAGTCCGACTCGCATCCGGAGATCGTGTCGGCCGAGCACCTGACGAAGGCGCAGGTCCAGGAGATCCTGGAGCTCGCCGCCGAGCGCCACGTGACCGTGGTGCCGGAGATCGACTCGCCGGGACACCTCGGCGCCGTCATCCGCGCCCACCCCGACCTCCAGCTGCGCGACGTGGGCGGGGTGCCCACGCGCGGCGCCGTCGACATCTCCAAGCCGGCCGCCGCGCAGATCGTGGACGACCTGCTGAAGGAGTACGCGGAGCTCTTCAAGGGCGCGTACTGGCACCTGGGCGCCGACGAGTACCAGGCGCTGACGAAGACGAACCCCGAGGCGTCCTACCCGCAGCTGGCCGCGGCGGCGCGGGCGCGGTACGGGTCGAACGCCCGGGTCAAGGACCTCGCCACCGGCTGGCTCAACGACCGGGTGCGGACCATGCAGCCCTTCGACCGGCACCTGAAGGCCTGGAACGACGGGTTCTTCACCGGTGGCGTCGTGGAGGCGCACAAGGACCTGGAAGTCGCGTACTGGACCGGCAAGGAGATCGGGGCGCGCGAGCCCGCCACGTATCTGAGCGCCGGCCGCAGGATGACCAACTTCAACGACGAGTACCTGTACTACGTGCTCGGCCAGCCCAACACCTTCGTGTACCCGACCGGGCAGCGGATCTACGAGAGCTGGACGCCGCTCGTGCTGCGCGGGACCACGCCGGTCCCGGCGAAGTACGACGACCAGATCCTCGGCGGCTCCTTCGCCGTGTGGTGCGACATCGCGTCCGCGCAGACCCAGGACCAGGTCGCGCAGGGCGTCCGGATGCCGCTGCGGGCGACCGCCCAGAAGCTGTGGGACGCGGAGAAGCCGGAGCTGAGCTGGTCGCAGTTCGTCGAGCTGGCCGCCAAGCTGAGCGGCTGACCTGCGTATACGGGTGGACAGCGCGACCCGCGGAGCCTTATGTTCCGCAGGCCGCGCGGCCGGGGGGCCGGAACATCCGCGGTGTTCCCTGGGGAGGGGCGCAGCTGTGCTGTGCAGAAAATGCGGGAAGGGCCATGCGCTGGTCGAGGACGGGCTGTGTGCGCGCTGCGCCGACGAGGCGTTCGGGTCGCTGACGCCCGCGCCGGGGCCCGACGTGGTGCCCGACGCGCCGGTGCCGCCCGTACGGCCGGCACCGCCGTTCCGGACGATGGGGGCGCTGCCGCTGTCGCCGAACGCGTTCGCGCTGGCCGTGACGGTCCTGCTCGCCGTGGTCGTCGTGACCGACCTGTTCGCCATCGTGGTGGGGGTCCAGGAGTTCCGGGTCCTCTCCGACCTGCTGGCCGGACAGGACGGCCGCACGGCCGACCTGGCGCGGCTCGACGAGTCGTACGCGCTGGCCGGGAAGCTGCAGTGGTACGTCTTCCTCGCCACCGGCGTCATGTTCATCGCGTGGTTGTTCCGTGTGCGGCACAACGGCGAGGTCTTCGCGCCCGACGGGCACAGCAAGGCGCGGCCCTGGGTGCTGTTCGGCTTCGTGGTGCCGATCGCCAATCTGTGGTTCCCGCGGCGGATCGCGCTGGACATCTGGGCCGCGAGCGAACCGGCGGGCCGGTGGGGACGCTGGCGGGTCGACTGCTGGTGGTTCCTGTGGCTGGCGGCCACGTCGACCTCCTGGCTCCTGGGGACCTGGTACGAGGAGGCGGAGACCCTCACCGACATCAAGGACGCCACCGGCGCCGTCGTGGTCTCGGACGCCGTCGACATCGTCAGTGCCGCCTTCGCGATCCTCTTCGTCCGGTCCCTCACCGCGCTGCAGAACCAGAAGGTCATGGCGGGGGCGTACCGGCCCTAGTTCGCGTTTCCGGTGGCGAAGTCCCCGGACCCTGTGGTCTATTCGGCCAGAGCCGCGAAGAACACCGGGACGGGGGCACGGGTATGGGCTACTGGGGCTATTACGTAGTGGCCAGAAGTGGGCGTCCGCTGAAGGAGCTCGACGCCCTGGGCGGGGTGCGGGACGAGCTGACGCTGCTTGAGGAGCGGGCCGAGGGCTGGCAGGTGTGGGAGTGCCCCGGCGGATCGGGGGAGCAGACCCGGGACGTCGGCAGCATGAACTCCCTCGCGGCGGAGACGGGTTCACCCGCTCTGTTCGCGTACGTCATGGACTCCGACTGCGCCGTCGTCGAGGCGGCGGCGCCGGAGAGCGGGGCGTGGACGACGTGTCTGGGGCGCACCGCGATGGCCGGGTACATCGGCGGGGACGAGCGTTCCCTGGAGGACTACTTCCTGCCGCCGCGCGACGCCGCGGAGCGGGCCGTCGCCTGGGCCGCCGAGTGCGGCCGGACCGTGCCGGAACAGCCGCTGCACGACGTGCTGCGCGCGGACGCCGACCCGTCGGCGGAGGAGCTGTTCTTCCGCTTCCTGGACCGGCTCGGGGTGGCCTCCCTGTGACGTTCCGGGCCGGCACGGCGCTGTAAGACCCGTAGTCCTGAAGGGGAATTGCCGGGTCCGCGTCGGGGAGGCGTACGTCCATGAGCCTGGTGGAACTGATCGCGCAGGCCGATGAACGCAGCCTCGCCGCAAGCGGGCTCGCCTGCCTCGACCGGTGCCTGCCGCTGCTCGGCGGCGACGCGGCCAGCGAAGACGAGGTGCTGCGCCCGCTGTGGGCGAGCCTCGCCGAGGACGGTGCGGGCTGGCGCGAGCGGCTCGCCGTGGCGCGGGGCGCGCTCGACGGGGCCGGCGCGGACGGCGAGGCGGCGGAGCTGGTGCGGCGGATGCTGGGCGCCACGCCCGACACGGCGGGCGCCGAGGGCTGGCGGAGCTGGGCCGACGCCTGCTCGGTGGCGGCGCTCCAGGTGCACCGGATGCTGGACACTGTCCCCGAGCGGGCGGGCTCCGCGGCGAGCGTGAGCGCGCGCCGCGAGGGCCGCACGGAGGGCATGTCGCCGCTCGTCGCCGCCGAACTGCGCCGCCAGACCCGGATCCTGGAGCTGCTCACCGGCGGCGGCGCGGGCGGGCTCCGGCAGGCGCTCGACCTGTCGACCGAGGGACGCAGGGTGCTGCGCGCGGTCGTGTCGCGGCGGGCCAGAGGCCGCGTCTGATGCACGAGGTGGGGCGTCCGTCCGGGCGCGCCCTCGCCGTGGTCGCGGCCGTCGCCGCGCTGGTGGCCCTCGCGGTGCTGCGGCCCGCGGAGCCGCTCGGCATCGGGCAGCCCCACTGGGCGCGGGAGTGGGGTGCGGCGCTGCCGGGCGGCGGCCCCGGCTGCGGCACGGGCACTCCGGGCCGGTCGACGGGCGCCCCGGACGGATCGGCCCGCCTCACCATCGGCGCGTACGGCTACTACGGCCCGGACCCGCGCGCCCACGAACCGGAGCGCTACACCGTCTCCGCCCATCTCGCCCCCGGCCCCGAGCCGTTGCGGCTGAGCGCGCTGCGGGCCGCCGTCGACGTCTACGGGCCGCACGGGCGGGGCCGCACCGCGAGCGCCCGCGGCCTCGCCGTGCGCGTGGTCACCGGCCCCGCGTCGAAACCGGTCCGCCCCGGCCGCGACGGCACGTACCGCTTCACGCGGGGCGACGACCTGCACCTCGCCGTGGAGGTTCCGGCGGACGCCGTCTGCCGCGGCGACAGCCTGTCGACCCTGAACACCTGCGACCCGTCCCGGACGAACCAGATCGAGGACTGCCCGGTCGTCCGTCTCGCGCTCACCGCGCACGGCCTGCCCGGCGGCCGCCTCGTCACCCTGTCGTTCGAGCCGGACGCCCGCGACGCGTGAGGCCACGGGCCGGACCCGGCCGCCCCCTCCGACGGCCGGGGCCTGGGCCCGCGGGGTGTCCGGAGTAACCCATGCGCACCGTCCGGCGCAAGCGACCGCACAAATCGGGCACGGGGTCGGCGGGCGCGGACCGCACGCGAGAGGGCCGCGGGGGCGCTCGGCCCCCACGGCCCTCTCCTTGCGTGCTGAACTCGCCTGCTACGGGGCCAGGTTGGTCCCGAGGCGGGCACCGGCCGGGCTGCCGACCGTGGTGTTGTTGAACGTCTTGGCCGAGGTCAGACCCAGACCGCTGGAGTTGCTCGGCACGTACATCAGGGTGCCGTTGCCCGCGTCCTCGCCCGCCGTGCCGATCACCAGGTCGGTGCGGCCGTAGCCGGACAGGTCGGCGAGGGCCACCGACGAGCCGAGGTTGTCGTTCGACTCGGTGGAGCCGGGGATGCCGGCCGTGTCCTGCGTGACGGCGATCGAGCCGGTGCCGGTCAGGCCGGTGGACGAGCCCTTGAGGAGCAGCGTCGTACCGGCGTTGGAGCGGTTCGAGGTACGGGTGATGTCCTCGTTCGGGGCGCCCGTCAGGACGTCCGCGTAGCCGTCCAGGTTGTAGTCGCCGACGGCCACCGACGCGCCCATCGCGTCGCCGGCCTCGGCGGCGCCCGGGACACCGGACGTGGACTGGCTGATGACCTTGGCGCCCGTGGCGGTCAGGCCGGTGCCGGCCACGCCCTTGACGAAGGTGACCTGGCCGCCCGCGGCCGCGCCGGACTCGGCGGTGTAGGGCTGGCCGATGACGATGTCGTCGACGCCGTCGCCGTTCATGTCGCCGGCGCCGATGGAGCGGCCGCCCTTGACGGTCAGCGTCGCGGCCTTGCGCAGGCCGCTCGCGCCGCCCTTGTACCAGACGACCCGGCCGATGCCGGTGCCGTCGCGGTAGTTGAGCGCGACGTCCGCGTAGCCGTCCTGGTTGAAGTCGCCGGAGGCGGCGTCCGCGTAGGACAGGTTGGCCTCGCCGGTGGTGATGGTGGAGTCGGTGTCCCAGCCGTCGCCGTAGCGGGCCATCCAGGTGCCGCCGACGCCGGTGGACGCGGCGAACACGTCGGCGGTGCCGTCCGCGTTGAAGTCGCCGACGGCCACGGCGGAGCCGAAGCGGGCGCCGGTCAGGTCGTAGCTGCCGTCCAGGTTGAGGCCGAGGCCGGTGGTGAAGTTCGGGCCGTAGAGGATCGTGGCGGCGCCGCGGTCCTTGTGGCCGGTGGTGTCGTCCTCGCCGGGCTGGCCGACGACGATGTCGGTGTAGCCGTCGCCGTTGACGTCACCGGTGGCGGTGGACGCGCCGAACTCGTCGCCGCTCTCGCCCGCGCCCGGGACGTCGGGGCTGGACTGCGAGATCAGCTTCTTGCCGGTGGCCGTCGGGCCGGACGTGCCGCCCGGGATGATGGCGATCTGACCGCCGCTCGCGCCCTTCGGGATGCCGGTGACGATGTCGGGCGTGGCGTCGCCGATGACGTTCTGGGAGGGCAGGGAGTGCGAGATGCCCGGGGTCGCGGCGAGCGTCGCGATGCGGCCCAGCTTCGGGTACAGGTTCGCGCCGGGGCACGCCGTGTTGTTCGTGTCCTTGTGGCCGAAGACGCGGGGCAGGGTCTTCGTCGTGCCCAGGGGGACCTTGTTGCCGTCGACGCCCAGGTCACCGTTGGACGTCAGCGTGACGGAGCTGCTCGGCGAGATGCCGTACTGGCCGAACTTCCAGGCGACGACCCGGGCGATCGAGTCGAGCGCGGCCTTGGTGGGCTGCATCTTCTCGAAGTTGCCGATGTACGAGATGCCGACGGTGTCCGTGTTGAACCCGTAGTCGTGGGCGCCGTGGACCGGCAGGTCCATGCCGCCGCTGCGGCCCTCGAAGATCTGGCCGCAGCGGTCGACCACGAAGTTGTAGCCGATGTCGTAGTAGCCCTTGGAGATGTGGTCCTGCTGGATCTCGCGGAGCCGCTTGGCGGACTGCGAGCAGGGGACCTGGTTGTCCGAGTCGACGCCGGTGTGGTGGACGACGGCGGCCTTGATCTCCGTGTCGTACACCGGAGTGCCGTCGTAGTTGGTGCCCGCGCCCCACTGCGCCTGCGTGATGATCCGCGGCTTGACGACCGTCGAGGGGCGGGCCTCGGGCACCGTCTCGGACGGCGACGGCGAGGCCGTGTCCGCGGGGGACGAGGCCGGGGCCGAGCTCTCGGGGGCCGTGGCGGAGGCCGGGGCGGTCGGCGTCGCGGACTCGGTGGCCTCCGAGGACGTGCTCGCGCTCGGGGTCTCGGCCGGGGGCGTCGTCTCCGCGGTGAACGCGGCCGGTTCGAACCGGGCGTTCTTGCCCTTCACGGCGCCGGTGCCCGGGTCGATCAGCTTGACGTCCATGCCGGACGGCAGGTCGGACGCCTTGCCGTCGGCGTCGATCACGCGGACCTCGACGCCGTCCGAGTCGGTCTTCGTCGGCACCGACGCGGTGCCGCCGCGTATCGCGGACCGCTCGCGCTCGTCGCCGTCGGCGTCGTTGGTCTCCTTCGGCAGCGTCGTCCAGGAGCCCCAGTCACCGGTCTCGGCGTCGCGCGCCCGGAACTGGGCGGTGCCGTCGATCTTGTCCTCGGGGTTCTTCCACGTCACCGAGACGGCACTGAACTGCTGCGTCGACTTCTGCGGCACGACCTTGCGGTCGCCCTTCGTCTGCAGGTCCAGCGAGTGCACGGACGCGGCCCGGAACGTCGCCGGGTTCCCCGTGTCGGCACCGCCCGGATCGGCCATCGCGTAGGCCGTCACCCCGGCCCCGCCGAGGACGACCGCACCGACCGTGATCCACGCTCGCCGCTTGAGAGTCAGCGGCTTGTACGCGTGCGCGGCGCGCGTTTCCTGAGCCTTTCCGCGCGAATGTCGCGGGCTCAAATGCCCCACCCCTTGAAGAAGTCCACATAAACCCCGCGTGAACCGCGGGTAGATGTTCTGTTCAGCGAAAGACCGTCGAGGAACGTCACACGTTGCACAGATGTGTCGTACGTCACTGGGTGATCTCCGCTCCCGCGCCGGCGCCGGTCGCCGTGCCCAACGCGGCCGGGCCGTACGTGGTGCCGTCGGCGACGACGGACTCGCTGCCCGGGGCGCCGAGGGCGGCGTCCGCCGTGCCGTCCCCGTCGTGGTCGGCGAGCGCGACGGCCGCGCCGGACCGGTCGGCCGGGTCCCCGTCGCCGTAGGTGGCGGCGGGCTCCGTGCCGAGCCCCGCGGCCGCGCCGCGCAGCAGGTAGCCGTGGCCGGCACCCGGGGCGCCGGCCAGCATGTCGGCGTACCCGTCGTCGTCCGTGTCGCCGACGGCGAGCGCCGACCCGAGACCGGCCCCGGCTGCGGCCGGCACGCCGACCTCGGTGCCGGTGGTGGCGAGCCCGTCCGCCGTACCGCCGAACACGGTGAGCCGTCCGCCGTCCCCGGGGTCGGACCGCCCGACGACGAGATCGGCGCGGCCGTCCCCGTCGACGTCACCGGCGGCGAGCGCCTGCCCGCCCTGACCGTCGAGCGTGACCGCCTCACCGGTGCGCAGTCCTGACGCGGAGCCGCGGGCCACGACCAGCGGCCGGGCCCCCGACGCCGTACGGAAGGTCAGGGCCGCGTCGGTGTATCCGTCGTGGTCGAAGTCGCCGGTGGCCAGCGCGGGTTCCTCGACCGGCCCGTCCGCGAGCGCGAGCGGCGCCGAGAACGCGCGGTCGGTGCCGTCCACGGTCCACGCCCGGCCGGAGCCCGGCGACACGGCGAGGAGGTCGTCGCCGCCGTCCCCGTCGAAGTCGCCGGTGGCGAGCGCGGACCCGAAGCGGGCGCCGCTCGTCCGGACGGCCGTCGGCTCGTTGATCATCCCGGCCTGTCCTGTGAGGCCGTTCGCCGAGCCCCGCAGGAGGCTGACCCCGCCTTCGTCGCTCGCGCCCGCGGTGACCTCCTCGGCGGGCGAGGCGACGGCCAGGTCGGTGTACCCGTCGTGGTCGAAGTCGCCGTAGGCGGTGGCGGATCCGAAGCCGTCGCCGTCCTCGGAGCCGCCGGGCACGCCCTCGCTCTCCTGGGTGAGGACGGCCTTGTTCGCCGCGTACGGGGCGGTGCGGGCGCCCGGCAGGACGGTCACCTGGCCGGCTCCCGGGTGGGCGTTCGCGGTGGCTCCGGCGATGCCCGCGGCCAGGTCCGCGCGCCCGTCCCCGTTCGTGTCGCCGTGCACGGAGCGGGAGTTGAGGGCGGCGGCAGCCGTGCGCAGGGCGGGCAGGTCGCCGTACAGATTGGTGCCGGGGCACTCGGTCGGATAGCCGTCGCGGTGCCCGGAGATCCGGTTCATCGTCACCAACTGGCCCTGCGTGTACTTGCCGTTGTCGGCGCCCGCCGCCATCACGAGCGAGCCGGACGGGTTGATGCCGTACAACCCGAGCTTCCAGGCGGCCAGTTCGGCGATCGCGTCCCGCACCGCCGCGGTGGAGGTGGCGGTGTTGTAGTCGCCGAGCACGGCGACGCCGCTGGTGTCGGTATTGAAGCCGTAGGTGTGCGCGCCGTAGACCGGCTTGTCGACGCCGCCCGCCCGGCCTTCGAAGACCGTGCCGCACTTGTCGACGAGGAAGTTGTAGCCGATGTCGTTCCAGCCGTTCGACTTCACGTGGTACGTCAGGATGCCGCGGATCACCGAGGCGGACTCGGCGCACGTGTAGTCGTTCGTGCCGGCCGTGTGGTGCACGAACACGGCCTTCGTGTCGGTGGTGTACGTCGGCGGGTCCGCGACCAGGGACTCGTCGGCTCCCCACCCGGCGCGGGTGGTGATGGACGGCTGTCCGGCGACGGACGCGGCCGGCTCGGTCCGCGTGCCGCGCGTCGGCGCCCCGCCGTCGGGGTCGACCAGTTCGGTACGGAGCCCGGCGGGCAGCCGTGTGCCGCTGACCTCGACCTGGACGCCGTCGGACGGCCCGACCCACAGCGGCTGGGTGCCGCCGCGCACTCCGTCGGCCGCGCGGTCGGGGCCTGACTCCGGTGCGTGGACGTCGAGTTCGAGGGTGCGCCAGGGCGACCACTGCCGGGTGGCGGCGTCACGGGTACGGACCCGCACCGTGCCGTCGAGCGTGGCCTGCGGGTCGGACCAGGTGACGCCGACCATCCGGAAGGGCGCGGTGACGCGGGAGGCGAGGACGCGCCGCGCCGGATCGGACCCGGGCACGGGCACCGTGTGAACAACGCCTGTGCGTAGGGGAGTTGTGGTTCCGGCGAGTCGCGGATTCTGCTGTCCCGACAGGGCGACGCAGCTCAGCACGACGGCGGCGGCCAGTGCGGTGCGGGTGGCGGCCCGGCGTACCGGATGCGGCGGGTGGATCACTGCGCGGTCCCCTCGGTGGTGTTCTCGGGCGCGGCCAGTTCGCCCTGACAGGTGGCGCGGCCGTAGGTGCCGAACGCGGTCGCGGTCTGCACGTGCTTGCCGCGGACGGCCAGTTGGCACCGGGCCTCGCCGCCCTTGCCGTCGAGCGCGACGGTGATGGTGGGCGCCTCGCCCAGCGGGACGCGCACGGTCTTCTTCCAGGGCAGCGCGGCGTCGTGGACCACCACGCCCGTGCCCATCTCGCTGCGCGCCTGGTAGGTGAGGTCCGCCGAGCCCTTGCCGGTCACCTCGTACGTCACCGCGGCCGTCGGCACCGGAGGCTTCGCGGGTTCCTCGTCGGTGTTCAGGACGCCGTAGACCACCAGGCCCGCGCAGGCGGCGAACACGGCGAGGCCCGCCGCGATGCCGCGCCGGTCGACCGAGCGGGTGGACGCGGCGGCTCCGCCCTTTTCTTCCGATTCCGCCGGTTCGGGCGTCGGTTCTTTTGTCTCGGTCGAGGTCATGTCGGCATTCGGCTTTCCGGTAGGCAGCGGAGCCGGGCGGTTATATCGCATGGTTGTGCACTCTTTCCACTGTGCGGACAAAAAGGACTTCTCCGTGATCGGCAAAGGACAGTTCGGCCTGCAATGACCTGCTGTTTTGCTCTGCCGGGCCGCTCTTTGCGGATATCTGGAGCCGACTGCCCGATTTCGCCGATCGGTTGACTGGGTCCCTTTGAAGTGATTAGAAATCGCGCCGTTATGAGGAGGTGCGCAGCCGGCCGGGAGAAGCCCGTCCGGTCTATTCGGCGTGCCAAAAAACGAAGGACATCAGGACGTGAAAGTCCGATACGGGAGATTTATCTCCTGCCTGGTCGTCTCAGCGGTGGTGAGTACGGCGGTGCCACAGCTGGCGTACGCCGCGCCGCCGTCCGGCGGCGGAGACGACGACAAGGGGGTCGTCGACACCGTCAAGGGCTGGTTCTCCGACGACGACGAGGACAGCGAACAGCCGCCCACCGGTGGCAAGTTGGCGATCCCCAGCCGCGAGAAGCTGCCGAAGGCCAAGAAGAAGGCCCCGGCGAAGCGGGTGCGCGAGCTGACCGCGCGCCGCACCGAGCACGCGCGGTTCTGGGAGCTGTCCGACGGACGGATCCAGGCCGAGGTGTCGGCGATACCGACGGCTTACGGGACCGGCAAGGGCAGGAAGAAGAGCTGGAAGTCGATCGACACGGGCGTCGAGGCGACGGACGCCAAGGGATTCGACTTCGCCAACACCAGCAACTCCGGCCGGAGTTGGTTCGGCAGCGAGCCGGACAAGGTGCTCCGCTTCCAGGCGGGCACGGATGGTCCGGCCGTCACCCTGGGCCTCGACGGCGTGGACGCCACGTCCCTCGCCCCGGCGGCCAAGGGCTCCACGGTCACGTACAAGGACGTGGCCGCGGGCGGCGCCGACCTGCAGTACGAGGTCGGTCCCGGCCGGGTGAAGGAGAACATCGTCCTGGCGAAGGCCCCCACGGGCCCGGTCTCCTACACCTTCACGCTGAACACCGCCGGCGGTCTCACCCCGAAGGCGCGCAAGGACGGCTCGATCGCGCTGTACGGCGAGCTGCCGAACACGCCGGTCATGACGATCCCGGCCGCGTACATGACGGACACCCGCAAGGACGCGGACTCGCCGTACGGGCTCGCCTACAGCCCGAAGGTGCAGCAGAAGCTGGTCCGTGACGGCGAGCAGTGGAAGATCGTCGTCACGCCGGACGCGAAGTGGCTGGCGTCGTCGAAGCGCCGGTACCCGGTGACGATCGACCCGACGATCACGATCACCCCGTCCGCGGCCCAGTCGCAGGACACGATGGTGCTGTCCGACCAGCCGACGGCGAACTTCAACAACACCTGGAAGCTGTCGGCGGGCAAGACCGACACGGGTATCGCCCGCTCGCTGATCAAGTTCCCGCTGAACGAGATCCCGTCGGGCACGAAGATCGACACGGCGCGTCTGGAGATGTACTACGACCAGACGCACACCACCAACGCCAACGACGTCACCATGGAGGTCCACCGGGCGACCGGTGCCTGGGACGAGTCGACGGCGACGTGGTCCAACACCTCAACCCTGTCGGGCGAGCTGTCGGGGACGACGTACCAGATCGACGACGGTGACGCGGGCACGGCCGCGGTCGGCGAGTGGCCCAAGGCCACGACGACCGGCGGCGCCGCCACCAACGACGACTTCGCCTACAACAAGAACACCGCGACCGGCGAGACGTACACCTACCAGCCGGTGATCCCGGAGACCGCCTCGTATCGGATCGAGGCGCACTACCCGCCCGCGACCGACGCGGCGACCGCGGCCCCGTACACGATCACGCACCGGGACGGCACCGCGACGGCGACGGTCAACCAGACCGGTACGGCCGCCGCGTGGAAGGCCCTGAGCAGCACGCAGTACTACTTCAGCCGCGGCAACACCGGCAAGGTGGTCCTGGGTGACACGGGCAGCTCCACGACCCGGAACATCGCCGACTCGATCCGTCTGGTGAACCCGGCGCAGATCGTCAAGAACACCGGCGAGTACAACGCCTGGCACAAGTTCGCGGTGACCGACACCGTCCAGAAGTGGGTCTCCGGCACGGCCACCAACAACGGCTTCGTGCTCCAGGCCAAGGACGACACGGTCGCCTCGACGCTCACCGGCGGCCCGCGTTACGAGGCCGGAGACGGCACCTCGTACGGCGGCGAGGAGGCCAGCTACCCGCGCCTGACCGTCACCTACGGCAAGATCGGCGCGGCCCTCAACTCCCCGACCGTCGTGCACGACACCGGCCCGGAGCTGTCCTGGTCGGCGTACTCGAACAAGACCGGCGACACGGCCAACGACATCGTCGAGTACCAGCTGCACCGCTCCACGCAGCAGACGTTCACGCCGAGCGCCGCCACCCTCGTGGCCCCCATCGACAAGGCGACCACCGCCTACACGGACACCACCGCGAAGCCGACCCCGGACTCCTCCTCCAGCGAGATCGGCCGGTCGTACTACTACCAGATCGCGGTGAAGACGAAGGACGGGTCCGTCATCGGCTCGCCGACCCGCGTCGTGGGCGTCCCCAAGGCTGGCCGCACCATGAAGATCGTCCAGGGCACGGCCGGCGGTGTCACCGACACCACGCTCTCCTCCCAGCAGCCCACCACCAACCAGGACGCGATCCAGTCGTTCGGCGTGGGCCAGAAGTGGCTGAGCGTCGGCAACAACTCGGGCACGTACGGCAAGACGCGCACCACGCTGAAGTTCCCGACGTCGTCGATCCCTTCGACGGCCACGGTCCTCGACTCCAAGCTCTACATGTGGGGCGCGGAGACCACGACCGACACCGACGGCGCGATCTACGAACTCCACGGCCTGAACAAGGACTTCGACGAAACGACGGCCACCTGGAACAACGCCACGTCCTCAACGGCCTGGACGGCGGCGGGCGGTGACTTCGGCGCGACCGTCTCCGACACCGTCGCCCAGGTCTCCGAGGTCGGCCGCCACTGGTGGGACGCCACCTCCATGACGCAGGGCTGGGTGAAGACCCCGTCCAGCAACAAGGGCGCCCTGCTCAAGCTCAAGGACGAGACGACGACGGGCCCGCAGGAGCGCACCCTCTTCCTCTCCTCCGAGGGCGAGGACCAGCAGCTCGGCCCGATGCTGCGCGTCATCTACGTCGACGCCACGACGGAGAACACGTACTACGCGCCGCAGACCCCCGCCCGGATGACCCCCAACTCCACGTACACCGTGGACTTCACGGTCACCAACACCACCAACGCCGCGTGGGCGTCCGGTGAGCGGGTCCTCTCCTACACCTGGAAGCTGCCCGACGGCACGGACATGACGACCGGCGGCAACCAGATCAAGACGGCGGTCCCGGCCCTCCTGCCCGGCCAGTCGACGACGGTCCAGGCCAAGGTCAACACGCCGATCAACTCGGACTCCGGCAGCCACCGCACCGAGTACGTCCTCGGCTGGGACATCCAGAAGGTCTCCGACAGCACCTGGCTGTCGGCGGGCACCGGCGGCATCCCGTCCCTGAAGCAGAACGTGGCGGTGGAGGACCCGACCTCCAACACACTCGGCCTGGAGAAGTTCTACTCGTACACGGGCAAGAACACGGGTGCCGGTTCGACGGTCATGACGAACCTGGCCTCCGGCAACTCTGTCTGGTCCTACGACGCGTTCACCAATCCGGGCCGCGGTCTGACCACCTTCGCGCGGGTCTCGTACAACTCGCTGGACACCTCGGACGCCGTCTCCGGTGCGGGATGGTCAGCGCAGGCGGCAGGGCCAATCCGGCTCGGCGCTCCGGTGGACTTCCACCCGAACCCGAGCGCGAACACGACCGAGATCCGGCTGCCCGACGGTGACGGCACGACCCACGTCTTCACCAAGCAGGCGGACGGCAGCTGGAAGGCTCCCGCGGGCGTCCACTACAAGGTCACGATGAAGTCGGGCCTGGACTGCACCCCCGACAAGGACCCGGTGCCGGACGCGTGGACGTTCACGCGCCCGGACGGCACCCGCTTCCTCTTCGGCTGCGACGGCTACCTGACGTCCGCGATCGACAGGAACGGCAACACGCAGACGTACACGTACGAGGAGCGCAAGTCCAACAACAAGCCCACCAAGTTCCTCACGTACATCACCGACCCGGCGGGCCGGAAGTCGCTCACGGTCGACTACTACGCGAAGGGCGACGCGTCGTACGAGTACATCGACGACACGGGCGCAAAGGTCACCGGTACCAAGCTCAGCAACTCCAAGATCTACGACCACATGAAGTCCATGACGGACATATCGGGCCGAAAGATCTCGTTCTTCTACACCGACAAGGGTCTGCTCGGCCAGTTCGTCGACGGTGACGGCTCTGAACAGCCGAAAGCCTTCAAGTTCACCTATGACGCCACCCAGGGCAACAAGAACGTCAAACTGGTCAAGGCCACCGACCCGCGTGGCAACTCGACCTCGGTGGCGTACCACGCTCCGTCGCTCGGCGACGATCCGAAGTACCACTGGTGGACGAAGACGATCACTGATCGCGTCGGTGGCACCACGGGCTTCGCGTACGCGGTGAACGCCACGAACACCAAGTTCGTCGATGCGACGGTGACGGATGCGGAGTCGCGCACCACGAAGTACGTGACGGACGACTTCGGGCGTCCGGCGCAGACGACGAACGCGAAGTCCCAGACCTCGAAGCTGAGTTGGGACGCCGACAACAATGTCACCTACGTCGAGGAGGCGAACGGCGCCAAGACCGCGTACTGCTACGACCAGAAGACGGGCTACCCGCTGTGGTCGCGCGACGCCGAGCACAACAAGAGCGGCGTTCCGGATCAGTCTGCCTGCGCCGTGGGCTCGTTCCCGACAGACTCGCAGCGGTACACGTACCAGACGCGCCTCGATGGCTTTGCGGCCGACCTGTTCACGAAGACGTCTCCGGAAGGCCGCACGTGGCAGTTCGGGTACGACGCGTACGGCAACCTGAAGACGGTTACGGACCCGAAGGGCGTCGCCACGACGACGGCCGGGGACTACACGACGTCGTACGAGTACGACGCGTACGGCCAGCTGACCAAGGTGACGGATGCCAACGGGCACGCCGGCACGAACAGCGACTTCGGGCCGACGGGCTTTCCGCGGACGATGACCGATGCGCTGAACAAGTCGACGACGTTTGTCTACGACGAGCGCGGCCAGGTCACCGAGGTCGTCGACGCGCTGGGCAAGAAGGTCACGCAGACCTACGACGCCTTTGGCCGGGCGCTGGTCAGCACCGCGCCCAAGGACCAGGCCGCAGGCGTACTGGTCACGACACCGGCGCCGGAGTACGACGCCAATGACAACGTCACCAGGTCGACGGCGCCGAACGGAGCTGTGTCGACGGCGGTGTACGACGACGCGGACCAGGTCACGTCGGCAACCGCGCCGACGAACAACAACACAACAGCTGCCCGCACGTCGACGTACACCTACGACAAGGTCGGCAACCTGCGGAGCACGACGGAGCCCAAGGGCGTCGTGACCACCTCCGACGCCACCGACTACGTCACGACGAACAACTACAACGAGCTGTATCAGCTCAGCTCCGTGGTCAACGCCGACCAGGGCAGGATCTCCTACGAGTACGACACGGTCGGCAACGTCACTAAGGTCATCGCTCCGACCAAGAACGCGTCACCGGACACCACGGACTTCACGTCCAGAACCGATTACGACCTCGACCACCGAGTCATCCAGGTCACGGACGCGGCGGGTCAGTTCACCAAGCAGTCCTACGACCGCGACGGTCTCGTCACCTCCTCCACGGACCAGGAGAACAACACCTCGACCGTCACCTACGACGAGCGGGGTATGCAGTCCGAGGTCAAGGTGCCCTACGACGGCACCACCTACCGGACCTCCACGTTCGAGTACGACCAGGTCGGCAACACCACCAAGGTCATCACGCCCCGCGGTACCGCGACGTCGAACGCGGACGACTTCGCGTCCCGCACCACCTACGACGAACTCAACCGCCCCAAGCGCCAGTATCAGCCTTACGACCCGAGCGACGCGCGCTACAACAAGGCGGACGTGTACACGGAGACCACCTACGATGCCGTCGGCCGGGTGGCGAAGACCTCGCTGCCGCCGTCGCAGGGCGAGACGGTCCGCAACGACACCGTCTTTGAGTACTTCGACAACGGCTGGCCGAAGAAGTCCACCGACCCGTGGGACATCGCCACCACGTACGAGTACGACGACCTGGGCAAGCAGACGAAGCGCACGCTCACCTCGGCCGGCGGATCCTCGGACCGCACCATGACGTGGAGCTACTACCCGGACGGTTCCCTCAAGTCCAAGGCCGACGCCGGTGTTCCGGTCGGCAAGTCGGTCGTCCTGACCGACAATTCCGACACCCAGAACACGTCCGCCACAGGCACCTGGGCCAAGGGCGACCTCACCGGCCAGCAGGGTTACGACCATCGCACCCACGCGGCGGCCACGGGCACCGACGCGTACACGTGGACACTGAGCGTCCCGGCAGACGGCACGTACACCGCGTACGTGAAGTTCCCGAAGGTGACGGGCGCCACGACCGCGGCCACGTACACGCTCACCCACGGCACGATCGCCGAGGCCGCGGTGACGAGGGACCAGAACGCCGGCACCGGGACGTGGGTGTCACTCGGCTCGTACAGCCTCAAGCAGGGTGAAAAGACCGAGCTGAAGCTCGACCAGAGCAGCGCCGGTATCGCCGTCGCGGACGCGGTCAAGCTGGTCCGTGACACCACAGGTGTCACGGACGACGAGAAGAGGTCCTTCGCCTACGCGTACGACGTCAACGGCAACCTCACGTCGATCGACGACACATCGTCCGGCGCGAAGGTCGACGCGTACACCGTGTCCTACACAGGCCTCAACCAGGTCCAGAAGGTCACGGAGGCACTAGCCGGCCAGGAGAAGAAGGCGACGTCGTACACGTACGACGCCAACGGGCAGCCGGAGACGGTCACGCACCCCGACCAGTTCTCCAAGTACACCTACGACCTGCGCGAGCTGGTCAAGACGGTGTCGATCGGCAAGGCGTCCACGGACGCCTCGCCGAAGGTCAGCTCGTACACGTACACGGACCGCGGGCAGACCCTGCAGGAGACCAAAGCCAACGACAACACCGTCGACTACGGGTACTTCGCCAACGGTGAGCTCAAGTCGTCCACGGAGAGGAAGGGATCAGGCACGCTCGTCTCCTCGCACACCTACGCCTACGACGCCAACGGCAACAAGGCTCAGGATGTTGCGAAGAAGATGAACGCCGACAACCGCGCGTCCTACCTGGAGTCCACCACCGACTACAGCTACGACCCGGTCGGCCGGCTCGCGAAGTCGGTGAAGACCGGCACCGGAGCGTCGACGGAGACCTACGTCCACGACGACAACGCGAACGTCGTCAGTCAGACGGTCGGCGGAGTCTCCACGACATTCGACTACGACCGCAACCGCCTGCTGAGCGTCACCTCGTCAGGTTCCTCGCCGGCGAACTACACCTACGACCCGTTCGGGCGTCAGGAGTCCGTGACATCGGGCGGCAAGGTCATCGAACGGAGCGTGTACGACGGCTTCGACCATGTCGTCGAGTCTCAGAAGGCGGATGACACGGGTGCGCTGAAGTCGACCACATACACCTTCGACCCGCTGGACCGTACGGCGTCGAAGACCGCGGACGGCAGGACCACGGACTTCGACTATCTCGGCCTGTCGAGTGAAGTCCTCGACGAGAAGGTCGCCGGCCAGCTGACCAAGTCGTACCAGTACAGCCCCTGGGGTCAGCGGCTCTCCCAGGTCAAGCGAAACAGCGACGGAACGACGGAGGACGGCTACTACGGCTACAACAGCCACACCGACGTCGAGACCGTCACCGACAGGAACGGTGACGCCAAGGCCACCTACGGCTACACGGCCTATGGCGCCGACGACAAGTCCGAGTTCACCGGCATCGACAAGCCGGAGTCGACCGACCCCACGAAGGAGGCGTACAACCCCTACCGGTACAACGCCAAGCGCTGGGACGCGCAGTCGGGCACGTACGACATGGGCTTCCGTGACTACAGTCCGGGTCTGAACAGGTTCACCACTCGCGACATGTACAACGGGGCGCTCGCGGACATGGGCCTGGGCGCGGACCCGTTCACGGGCAACCGCTACGCGTTCGGTGGAGGCAACCCGACCAGCTTCGTCGAACTCGATGGGCACCGTCCGGCCGACTGCAACGAGCCCGGAGCCACGTGCCGCATGAACAGTGCCGGTGGCTGGGACGTCGGATTCGCCGCAGCCGCGCTGCCCGGAAAGTACGGGAACAAGACGTCGCGGCACGACCAGGCCCAGGCGCGGGCGATCCTGGAGATCGAGGCACAGGCGGCCAGCGCCGGCGCGACGGACTTCCAGGTACTTCCGCCCACGAAGATCGCGGGGGCCAACAAGGAATGCATGTACCCCCGCAATGGTGATCGCGGAAAGGTGCGTGGGAACCGTGGTCTCGCAGTCCCCGACTGCAGTTACGGGACACCCGACATTCTCGGATATGACGCCAAGTCGGATGTCTACTACGTCTGGGAGGTCAAATCGGCCGGTGACGCGAACAAAGCCGTACCCGAGGCGCAGTGGTATGTGAACCGGCTGCGTTCGCAGGGCAAGAAGGCCGTTCTCGGCTGGATGATGGGCGGCCCTTACGACGTCGGAAACGGTGACAAGGTAATGGGCCCCGAAGAGGGAGCCGTCATCTACGGACGGCAATCAAACAAAAAATTCCAGAACATCTACAACAACAGCCCGATGGCGGTGGCTCGAAAAGCGCTGCAGAACAACACTCCGCAGCCTTCGGCCGGTCCTGGCCCCGGAGCCTACCCGGGAACGGTGTATCAGCCCGGCGTGGGGACAAGGCCGCAGTCCAGCTCGGGGGGATTCGATCCGATGCTTATCCCCATCGTCGTTCTGGTGGTGGGCGGAGGGATAGCGCTGGCACCTGAAGAGGCCGCCGCGGCGACAGTCGTTGCGGGAACCAGCTTCATTCTGGCTGCGTGATGTCGGGCCGGGCTCTCGCATGATACATTCGCGAGGGCTCGGCCCTTCTCTATCATGGTGGCTATTGGTGACGATTCTTGGTGATTTCCTTCGGGAGTACGCAACTCCTCAGTTGAGTGCGGCGGGATTCAAGAAAAAGGGGACAGAATACAAATTCACGAATGAATCCGGAGATTCGACATTCCTGACCTTCTCGACCACTCGGATCGATCCCGAGGCGTGCGTCTTCTTCGCCACCTGTTCCTTCGTTCCTGAGCCGTACTGGGCGTGGTTGAACAGGCAGCATGTGGACGCCGGGCTTCCGCCGGCTGATTCATCAGGCGTGCTTGCCGCGTACTCCGTTCTGCCCCCGCCCCCCTTTGCGCACGCCCCGACGGCTCCCGGCCTGGCCCGCGCCCGCTGGGCATTCGGCGGCCGCAACAGGCCTGCCGTAGGTGCAGGGTTCGCAGGCCAGTTGGAGGCGGACGAGCTTCCCAGGATGAAGCGTCTGCTGGAGCGGCCCGAGCTCTTGGCGGAGATTACATCGTCGCGGTCTCCTTCGATCCGGCGCTGGGGCGCGATCCAGTCCGAGCTGGTGCTGATGGTCGACGACTACACAGCCCAGCAGAAGGAGGTGCTCCTCTCGGCGCCCGAGTTGGATGACACCTTTCGGCGGGATTATCGGGAATGGACGGAGCGGCGCATGACCGCATCTCCCACCGCGCCGCCGAAGGCGAACTGAACCGGATAGGGAACTGGTCGCATCCCCAGGCAACGTGAAGGGCTCGCCGTGCACCAGGCGTCGCGGTCGCAGGAGGCCGGCACGAGTTGGTCACTGGGAGCGGCTGACACAATGAGGTAGATCTGCCCCGGGTGACCGTGTCTCGTAGGCGAGTTGGGTGTTGTCCGGGCCGTGGGGGACTTCACCGTGGATCGTGCCGGATGGCCTGTGGGAGGTCCTACGCGGGATCCTGAATGTCCTGCACACGGACATCCAGTGGGAACCTCTCCCTCAAGGAGCTTGGCTTCGGCTCCGGAATGACGTGTTGGCGCCGGCTGCGGGACGGGAACAAGGCCGGCGTCCGGCGGCAGCGGTAGGTCTACGTCGTCAAGGTCAACGCCGCCGACCCGGCCGGCGAGGACTACAACTCCTACCGGTTCAACGCCAAGCGGTGGGACGCCCAGTCCGGTACGTACGACATGGGTTTCCGTGACTACAACCCGGGCCTGGGTGCAGCCGGTCATGAGACCGGAGGCGCATTCCTCGGTGATGTGACCGTCGTACTCGATGCGACTGCTGGGATTACCCGCGGCGAACGCATAGCGGTTGCTGGTGTACGGGTCGGCGCCCAGGCTCATGTCCGACAGGGCGCCGTTGTACATGTCCCGGGTGGTGAAGCGGTTCCAAGGTCGCCGCTCCCATCCCTGAGGAGTTCGTCAGAGGAGTTCGGGCCTCCGGAAACCGGCCGGGGTCTCCGGGGAGCCCCATGCGGCGCATGATCGCCGTGGTCATCGACATACCGGTCGCGGTGCTCGCGCCCGCTGACGCCGTCCGGGCTCGGGAGCCGGAGCCCGTCGGGCCGCGCGTAGCCCGCATGCGGGAGTGCGAGGGGCGGGCACGTGCAGGCAAGGCTGTTCACGCCGGTCGCGGACGAGGCGTTGTGCGGGGCCTGCCGGGCGTGAACACGCCCGGTCGCGGGCACGAGGCGAGGCAATGAACTGAGCAGCACTGACGTGAAGAACATCGGGGCCTTCTGCAACGGTGGCCGGGGGTTCTGTGCGACGGACCCCGCTGCCGGTCAGTACGGATCCCTCATCGCGCAGAATCGGGGGATGCTGGAAGGACTCATGCGATGACGGCACAAGCGATGCGTTCCTCGGCCAGAGCCTGTGGGGCGGCGGCGCTCTACGGGGTTGCGGTGTTCCTCGCGGTGTTCAGCTTCGCCATGACGGTGGAGGCGGACAACCCGGCGGCATTTCCCGGCCGGCACGACAGTGACGGAGCCTTCGGCGCGGTCGTGTGCGTGACCCTCGCCGCGGCCGCCGCGGTCGGTGCGATGACGACGCTCTCGCGAGGGCGACTGTCCAAGGTCGTCTGCGTGGCGATCGTCGCTGCCTGTGTCTACCGGGTGATCAGCGTCTCCGGACAGCTCTGATCGCCGCCGCGTCAGTGGCAGTCGTAGCGGAACGTGCCGGTCCCGCCGGCGAAGCAGGAAGGGAGAGCCGCATGTTGGAAAGGTTGGAGGGCGCGCTTCCGGGGATGACGCGGTGGCGGCTGCCCGGTGGGCGCGGAGTGGACTGGGGTGCGCTGGAGGCGGGCCTCGGAACGCCGCTGCCCTCCGACTTCCGCTCACTGGCGGAGGCGTATCCGGTGCTGTCCATCGGCGACTTCCTCACGGTGTCCCTGCCGCGCCCCGGCGGCGAGGAGTCCTGGGCGGCCGAGGGCAAGGAAGACGAGATCCTCCAGGACCTCTACGAGATGGAGGACATGGAGGACTACGTCCCCTATCCGCAGCCGGGAGGTCTGATCGCCTGGGCGGAGTCCAGCAGCGGTGACGTCTTCTGCTGGAGGACGAGCCCCGCGGACCCGGACGCCTGGCCGGTGGTCGTCCGCACGGACAACGCGGACTGGATCGAGTTCCCCGTCGGGGTCGTCGAGTTCCTGGCAGGCGTGTACGGCCACACGATCGACGTCCCCGGCATGCCCGGCGACTTTCCCGGTGACGCCCCGGACGTGAAGGGGCTGAGTGACCGCGTCGGCTGACCGGTGACGGTCCGCAGGAGCGGGTGAACAGCGGTCGCCCCCGGGGATTTCCTGGAGGAGGGAGGCGCTGCTCGCGGGGGAGCGAGGACGGGGTCCTGCGGCGCGACCGCAAACCGGTTGCCGACCGGTTCCCCGAGTGGGGGCCTTCACGAGCGTGGTGTGGGCCACCGACGTTCTGGGACAGGACGGCAGGGGCGTGCCGGGTCCGTCGGACGAATGGAAGGACAGCGACGACTTCACGGAAGCCGTGACCGGTGGGCGCTGTGCGGCGTCGTTCTTCGTTGATCTGGGGCGGCGGGTCGCGGTGTTCGACGCGGTCGACCCGAAGCGCAAGAACGAGTGGGCCCGCAGTTGCCTCCCGGGCGCGGCTGAGGGTTCCGCCGCTATGTCCCGATGGTGGCCTGCGGCGCGACGGCTGCTGTATAACCGGCCGGTCGGGCAGCGGTGGGGCACGTGGTGGGTGAGGGGCGAGCATGCTGGGGATCACGTCGGCCGGTGACGGCCTGGGGCCTTTGCCGCCCGCTCGCGGGCTCCTGACGTCCGGGGGCGGTCCGGGTTCGCCGGGGAGTCTCATGCGGCGGATGCTCGCCGTCGTCATCGACATACCTGTCGCCGTGGTGTGGATCGTGGGGCCGCTGGTCTGGGGGCTCGATCCGCTGCTCGACACGGTCGATCCCTCCGCCGGGCAGGGGCGGCTCGTCTTCCGGCTGACCGCTGTGGTCTGGGCCATCGTGTGCGCGCTCGGGTACTCGCCGGTGTGCGTCGCGCGGTGGGGCGGGACGATCGGCAAACGGGTCATGGGTCTTGAGGTGGTGCGGGCCGACGGGGGCGACGGCCGGCTGCCGTACGGGAAGGCCGTGCTGCGGCACCTCGCCAACCTCGTCACGTACACCGTCACACCGCTCACCATCGCCTGCGTCAGCGCCATCACCTTGAGCG
>NZ_JAMOLN010000078.1 GCF_024448165.1 Streptomyces longispororuber | reverse complement strand
CTCCTCGACGAGCCGCAGCGCGTTCTCGCGCCAGCGCAGCACGGCGAGTTCGTCCCGTACGCCGACGAGGTGGCGGGCGACGGCGTCCCGCAGGGCGGAGTCGCCGCGCAGCGCGCGCTCGATGTCGGGCACCGGTACGTCGAGGGTGCGCAACGCCCTGATCGTGCGCAGCTGTTGGAGCGCCTCGGCGCCGAACCGACGGTGGCCGCCGGTGGTGCGCGGCAACTGGGGCAGCAGGCCGCGGTCGGCGTAGAAGCGGACGGTCTTCACGCTCGTACCGGCCCGCTCGGCGAGTTCCCCGATGCCCATCTCGTGCTCCGGCGCCACGGTTGAACCTCCCTCCGGGGGAGTTCCTACGGTACGTCCGTCCACGACGCGTCTCAGGAGAAGGGGTCGACGCACCATGACGGCATTCGTGCTGGTGTCCGGGGGGTACACGGCGGGCTGGATCTGGCGGGACGTGGCCGCGGCGCTGCGCGGCGACGGGCACCAGGTGTACCCGGCGACGCTGACAGGCCTCGGCGACCGGCGCCATCTCGCCCGGCCGACGACCGGTCTCGACACCCACGTGGAGGACCTGGTCCAGCTCGTCGACCACGTACCGGAGCACGACGTGGTCCTGGTCGGGCACTGTTACGGCATCCATCCGGCGCTGGGCGCGGCCTCCCGCAGGCCGGAGCGGATCGTGCGCCTGGTGTATCTCGACGCGGGGCTGCCCGGTGACGGGGACAGCTGCATGGACCTGGTCACGGACGAGGTGCGCGGCTACCTCCTCGAGCGGGCGGCGGCGGAGGGCGACGGGGTGCGCGTGCCGCCGCCCCCGCTGTCGGAGGCCCGCGTCTGGGGCGACCTGCGGGATCTGGACGCGGACGCGCGCGAGCGGCTCGCCGGGCATGCGGCGCCCATGCCGCTTGCGGTGCTGACGCAGCCGCTGCGCATGGCGGCGCCGCTCGACCCCGAACTGCCGACGACGGGCGTCTTCTGCACGCTCGGCGGGGGTCCCGGCATCGCCACGATCGCGTCGCTCGTGGCGACGGGCGATCCCCGGTTCGCGCCCCTCGCACGGCCCACCGTGGGGTACTTCGAGCTGGCCACGGGCCATTGGCCGATGCTGTCGGCGCCGCGCGAGGTGGCCGGCGTGCTGCTGCGGGCCGCGGCGGACGAGGGCGAGCGGCTGACCCTCGGGGAGGGCGCCGGGGAGGCCGCCGCCGGATGACTCCGCGTGCGGCGCTCCCCGGATCCGGCGAAGCTGAGGGGCATGGACGGACTGGACGGATACCCCTCGGTCGTCGTGCACGCGGCCCAGCCCGGCGGGCGCCGGGTCTACATCCGGGGCGAGGACGCGGGGCTGGCCACCTCGGTGGCGGACGTCGTGGAGTTCCTGCGGCGCGCGGGGCTCGACGACGCGCCGCTCGACGACCCGGACGTCGTCGAGTGGCGCGGTGGCGGCACCGCGGTCTGGCCCGCGCGGGCCGACGACCCTGACGAGGGTCTGACCCTGTGATCTCCAGGTCCCCTGCGGACCTCTGGGTCCTGTGCGGACCTCTGGGTCCCCCGCGCCCCCTGCGCCGGCCGAGTCCTCCGGGTGACCGGACGTCTCAGCGGTAGCCGGTGACGTCGGCGGGCTTCCCGGTGTCCTGGACCTCCACGAGGTAGCGCCAGGCGTCGGGCCTGCTGCCGTCGAGGTCCGTGAAGCCGTAGACCTGAGCGAGTCCGCCGCTGGACTGCGACGTCCCGTTGAACCGGGCGACGTCCGGGTCCGCGGCGAGCGCGGCGACGGCCCGCCCGACGTAGTGCGGGGTCTCGGAGATGGCGAAGTGCGGCTGGTCCGTGAGCGCGTCCCGCCAGTTCTCCTCGGTGACCCCGAACGCGTCGAGCATGATCTCCGACCGCATCCAGCCCGGGGTGAGGGCGACGGCCGTGGCGCCGCGCGGGCCGAGCTCGTGGCCGAGGGAGAAGGCCATCCGCAGCACGGAGTTCTTGGCCAGGTCGTAGAAGAAGGAGTTGCGGTAGTTCACGCCGTTGTAGTCGGCGGTGCCGTCCGTCACCTCGACGTGCAGGCCGCCCGGCCCGCGGAGCAGCAGCGGCAGCGCGAAGTGGCTGGTGATGGCGTGCGTCTCGACGGCCAGGCGGTGCAGCCTGAGCCCCTTGTCGAGGTCGTGCTCCCAGACGGGCTGGTCCCAGCCGAAGAGGTGCTCGCCGCCCCAGATGTCGTTGACGAGCACGTCGAGCCCGTCCTGTTCCGCGGCGATGCGGTCGACGAGCGCCTTGACCTGGTCCTGCTCCAGGTGGTCGGTGGGCACGGCGATGCCCCGGCCGCCCGCCGCGGTGACCAGGTCCGCGGTGTCCTCGATGGTCTCGGCCCGGTCGTACTCGGAGCGCCTGCTCCGGGTGGTGCGGCCGGTGACGTAGACGGTGGCGCCCGCCGCGCCCAGCTCCACGGCGATGCCGCGGCCCGCGCCCCGGGTGGCGCCCGCGACGAGGGCGACCTTCTCGCGCAGCGGCGCCTCGGCGGTGCGGTCGTCCCGGGGTTCCGGTGTCGTCCGGGGGTCTCGTGCCATCCGGGATTCCTGTGTCATGCGGTGTCTCCCATGCCCTGCGGTCGGCCTCGTGGACGCCCTGGAGCGGCGTCCTGCAACGTCGTCGAGCATCGCGTCGAATCCCGACATCTCCTGTCCGACTTCCCGGACGGATGCGCGTCCGAGGTGCGCGACCACTCCCAGACATACCCCCACGGGTATTTTTGATACCCTTGGGGGTATAGAGTGGCGAGGGTCGCAGGAGGTTGTCGTGAAGGTTGTCGTCGTCGGAGGAGTGGCGGGCGGAATGTCCGCGGCCACGCGGCTGCGCCGTCTGGACGAGCAGGCGGAGATCGTCGTGCTGGAGCGCGGCGCCCACGTCAGCTATGCGAACTGCGGCCTGCCGTACTTCCTGGGCGGCGTCATCGAGGACCGGGACGCGCTGCTCGTACAGACCCCGGAGGCCCTGCACGCCCGGTTCCGGATCGACGTCCGGGTCCGGCACGAGGCCGTCGCCGTGGACCGCGCCGCCCGGACCGTGCGGGTGCGGGACCTGGTGACCGGCGAGGAGTACACGGAGTCGTTCGACCGACTGGTGCTCAGCCCCGGAGCGCGGCCCTTCGTGCCGCAGCTGCCGGGCGTGGAGCGGGCCTTCACCCTGCGGGACGTCTCCGACACCGACCGGGTCGCCGCCGAGCTGACCGCCGG
This sequence comes from Streptomyces longispororuber, assembly GCF_024448165.1. GTDB lineage: Bacteria > Actinomycetota > Actinomycetes > Streptomycetales > Streptomycetaceae > Streptomyces > Streptomyces longispororuber_A. The sequence goes on along the minus strand of NZ_JAMOLN010000078.1, from coordinate 36,964 downwards.
GGCGCGCACGGCCGTGGTCGTCGGCGCCGGCTTCATCGGCGTCGAGGCGGCGGAGAACCTGCGCCACCGCGGCCTGGACGTGACCCTGGTGGAGCTCGCCGACCAGGTGCTGCCGCCCCTCGACCCGGAGATGGCCGCGCCGCTCGCCGCCGAGCTGCGCGCGGGCGGTGTCGATCTCGCGCTCGGCACCCAGCTCAAGGAGGTGCGCGAGCACGACGTCCTCCTCGACGACGGCCGCACCGTGGCCGCCGACCTGGTCCTCATGGCGATCGGCGTGCGCCCCGACGTGGAGCTCGCCCGCGCCGCCGGTCTCACGGTCGGCCCGCGCGGCGGCATCGCCGTGGACGAGACGGGCCGCACCAGCGACCCGGAGATCTTCGCCGTGGGCGACGCGGCCGAGAAGCGCGACGGCCTCACCGGCGAGAGCACCCTGGTACCGCTGGCGAACCTGGCGAACCGGCACGGCCGGCTCGTCGCCGACGCCATCGCCGGACGGCCGGTCAAGGCCCGGCCCGCCACGGCCACCGCCGTCGTGCAGGTCTTCGGCCTGACCGCCGCCGCGACCGGGTGGAACGAGAAGCGGCTGCGCGCCGCCGGCCGCCCGTACCAGGCCCTGCACCTGCATCCCGGTTCGCACGCGGGCTACTACCCGGGCGCGTCGCCGATCGCGCTCAAGGTCCTGTTCGACCCGTCCGACCTGCGGATCCTCGGGGCGCAGGCGGTCGGCTCCGACGGCGTGGACAAGCGGATCGACGTCGTCGCGACCGCCATCGCGGGCGGTCTCACCGCGCCCGACCTGGCCGATCTGGAGCTGGCGTACGCCCCGCCGTACGGCTCGGCGAAGGACCCGGTCAACATGGCGGGGATGATCGCCGAGAACCTCGCCACCGGCACCGACCGCACGGTCCAGTGGCACGAGCTGGCCGCGGTGCGCGATGCGGGCGCCACCGTCGTCGACGTCCGCACGGCCGCCGAGCACGGCCGCGGCGCCATCCCCGGCGCACTGAACATCCCGCTCGACGAGCTGCGCGAGCGCGCCGCCGAGCTGCCCGACGGCGACCTCGTCGTCCACTGCCAGGTCGGGCTGCGCGGCCACACCGCCCTGCGGCTGCTCGCCGGACTCGGCCGCGACGCCGCGAACCTCGACGGTGGCTTCGCCACGTGGTCCGCAGGTCAGGCCGCATGACCCCCACACCCCCGTCCGTCCCGCACACCACCTCACCCGGGAGAAGCATGAGCACCACCACCCTCACCCCCACCGAACTGCACGCCCGCCCCACGGACAGCACGCTCGTCCTCGACGTACGCGCCCCCGGCGAGTTCGCGTCCGGTCACGTCCCCGGCGCGGTGAACGTGCCGGCCGAGCACCTGGACGAGCTGCTGCCCGACCTGCGGGACGCGGCCGAGCGCCGCCGCATCGTCGTGGTCTGCGCGGCCGGCTCACGCTCCGCCGCGGCCTGCGCGAAGCTCGCCGACGCGGGCGTCGAGGCCGTCGGTCTCGCGGGTGGCACGCAGGCCTGGACCGCCGACGGACGGCCGGTCGACACGGTCGAGCGCGCGGGCCGCGGCGTGTGGGCGATGGACCGCCAGGTGCGGTTCGCCGCCGGCTCGCTCGTCCTGGCCGGGCTCGCCCTCGGCCGGCGCGCCCCGAAGGGCCGCCTGCTCGCCGCCGGCATCGCCTCGGGCCTCGTCTACTCCGGCCTGAGCAACACCTGCGGGATGGCCGCCATGCTCGGCAAGCTCCCGTTCAACCGGCCCGAGCCCGGCGCCCTGGACGCGGCCCGCGCCGCCCTGCGCGCATGAAGGGCCCCGACAACCCGGAGGCGATGGACGCGGTCCTCAAGCGGCTGCGGCGCGCCCAGGGCCAGCTGGCCGGGGTCATCGCGATGATCGAGGCGGGCCGCGACTGCAAGGACGTGGTCACGCAACTCGCCGCTGTCTCCCGGGCGTTGGACCGGGCCGGCTTCAAGATCATCGCATCCGGCATGCGGGACTGCATGAACGCGGCGGACGGCGAGCAGCCGCCGCTCAGCGAGGAAGAGCTGGAGAAGCTGTTCCTGTCGCTGGCATGAGCCCCGCCGCCGCACCGGTCCCCCTCCGGTCCGGTGCGGCGGCGGCCCGCACGAGCACCACCTCGCCCCGGACCGGGCGGGTCACGTCCTGGACCGGCTCGGCGAGGCCACTTCCGGGCCGCCCCGCCGAGCCGGGGTTCTCAGGCGGCGCGCCGGACCCGTGAGCCGTGGCGGCGCACGATGTCCGCGTACCGGTGTCCGCTGCCCTTGATGGTGCGGGCCTGCGTCGCGTAGTCGACGTGGACGAGGCCGAACCGCTTGTCGTAGCCGTACGCCCACTCGAAGTTGTCGAGCAGCGACCACGCGAAGTACCCGGCGAGCGGCGCTCCCTTGCGGGCCGCGCGGGCGCACGCCGCGAGGTGGTTCACCAGGTACTCCTCGCGCTCCGGGTCGTCGACGGTGCCGTCGGGGCGGACGACGTCCGGGTAGGCGGAGCCGTTCTCCGTGACGTACAGCTTGCGGGCGCCGTACTCGTGGGTGAGGCGCAGCAGCAGCGATTCGATGCCGTCGGCGTCGACCTCCCAGTCCATGCCGGTGCGCGGCACGCCGAGGCGGCGCACGGCGTCGGCGTACGGGGCGGGGCCCGCCGGGTGGTCGGCGACGGCCGACGGGAAGTAGTAGTTCAGGCCCAGCCAGTCCAGCGGCTCGGCGATGGTCGCCAAGTCCCCTGCCCGCTCGGGGAGTTCGACGCCGTACACGTCGATCATGTCGGCCGGGAAGCCGCGGCCGTGCACCGGGTCGAGCCACCAGCGGTTGGCGTGGCCGTCCATGCGGTGGGCGGCGGCGACGTCCTCGGGACGGTCGGTGGCGGGGGCGATCTGCGCGAGGTTGTTGACGATGCCGACCTCGGCGCCCGGCACCGCGGCGCGGATCGCCTGGGTGGCGAGGCCGTGTCCGAGGAGCAGGTGGTAGGAGGCGCGGACGGCGGCGGTCAGATCGGTCCAGCCGGGTGCCATGCGCCCTTCGAGGTGGCCGATCCACGCGGAGCAGAGCGGTTCGTTGAGCGGCGTCCAGTGCTTCACGCGGTCGCCGAGGCGCTCGGCGACCACGGCCGCGTAGGCGGCGAAGTGCTCGGCGGTCTCCCGCTCGGGCCAGCCGCCCCGGTCCTGGAGCACCTGCGGCAGGTCCCAGTGGTAGAGGGTGACGGACGGGGTGATGCCCTCGGCGAGCAGCGCGTCGATCACCTGGTCGTAGAAGTCCAGGCCCTTGGGGTTCACGGGTCCGTCGCCGCCGGGCACGATGCGCGGCCAGGCGACGGACAACCGGTAGGCGTTCGTGCCCAGTTGCTTCATCAGCGCGATGTCGTCGCGCCACCGGTGGTAGTGGTCGCAGGCGACGTCTCCGTGGTCGTCGTTGTCGATCTTCCCCGGGGTGTGCGAGAAGGTGTCCCAGATCGAGGGCGAGCGGCCGTCCTCGGCGACGGCTCCCTCGATCTGGTACGCGGAGGTGGCCGTGCCCCACAGGAAGTCGTGCGGGAAGGCGGAAAGATCCACGGAGGAGTGGGGGTCGGACACAGGGTTCCTTTCGGAGGACCGTACGGGGGTACGGGAGTCGGTCACTTGACGGCACCGGCGGTCAGGCCGGTGACGAGGTAGCGCTGCAGCAGCAGGAAGCCGGCCACGACGGGCACGCTGACCACCAGCGAGGCGGCCATGATCTGGTTCCAGTACACGTCGTTGAGGTTGGCGTAGGCGCCGAGGCCGACCGAGAGCGTGCGGGTCGTCTCGTTCGTCATGACGGAGGCGAAGAGCACTTCTCCCCAGGCGGTCATGAACGAGTAGACGGCGACCGCGACGATGCCGGGGATCGCGGCCGGCACGATGATCCGGAACAGGGCGCCGAGCGGGCCGCAGCCGTCGACGAGGGCCGCCTCGTCGAGGTCGCGCGGCACGGACTCGAAGTAGCCGATCAGCATCCAGATCGAGAACGGCAGCGTGAACGTCATGTAGGTGAGGATCAGTCCGCCGCGCGAGCCGAACAGGGCGATCCCGGTGGCGTTGCCGATGTTGACGTAGATGAGGAACAGCGGCAGCAGGAAGAGGATGCCGGGCAGCATCTGCGTCGACAGGACGGTCACCGTGAAGACGCGCTTGCCGCGGAAGCGGTAGCGGCTGACCGCGTACGCGGCGAACACGGCGATGATCACCGAGCAGACCGTCGCGGCGCCCGCCACGATCACCGAGTTCGTGAAGTACTTGGCGAGCGGGACGGTCGACCAGATGTCGACGTAGGGGCGGATGGTGAGTCCGCTGGGGATCCACCGGAACTCGCCCTGGACGTCCTGGAGCGGCTTGAGCGAGCTGGACACCATGACGAACACGGGCAGCAGCACGAAGCCGGCGAGCAGCGTCAGGAAGATCCGGCGGGACCACACGAAGGAGCGGGGCGCCGCCATCGGCGACCGGTGCCGCACAGTGGTGTCAGACATCGGCGGTCTTCCTTCCCCGTGAGGTGAGCGCCAGGTACACGCCCGTCACGACGAGCAGGAACAGCAGGAGCAGGACGGACATGGCGGAGCCGGTGCCGAAGTTCCAGGTGACGAACGACGACTGGTAGATGTGGACCGAGATGAGGTCAGCCGCCTTGGGCGCCGCCTTGCCGAACATCACGTACGGCGTGTTGAAGTCGTTGAACGTCCACAGGAACAGGACGAGCACGAGGACCTGGTTGACGGGGCGCAGCGACGGCAGCGTGATGCGGCGCAGCTGCTGCCACAGGCCGGCCCCGTCGAGGGCTGCGGCCTCGTACATCTCCTTGGGGATGTTCTGCAGGCCGGCCATCACGATGAGGAAGGCGAACGGCCAGCCCTTCCACACGGACACGGTGAGCAGCGCGTAGAAGCTGTTGTCGCCGATGAGCCAGAACGAGGGCTTGTCGGTGACGCCGAGCTGGTCGTGCAGGACGTGGTTCACCAGACCGTTGTCGTGCTGGAACATGAACACCCAGGTGATCACGGCGGCGTAGACGGGCAGCGCGTACGGGATCAGGAACAGGGCGCGCAGGATGCCACGGCCCTTGAACGTCTCCTGCATGTAGATCGCGGCCGCGGTGCCGATCGCCCAGCACAGTCCGACGGACAGGACCGTGAACAGGACGGTGACGAAGAAGGAGTGGAGCAGGGCCTGGCCGACGGGCGCGTCGAAGTCGACGGCGATCTTGAAGTTGTCGAAGCCGGACCAGGGGGCGGAGCCCCAGTCGCGGATGTAGAACTGGGTGAGCTCACGAAAGCTCATCACGATGCCCATGACCATCGGGATGAGATGGACGAGCAGTTCGAGGACGAGCGCGGGCAGCAACAGCAGGTACGGCAGGCCGATCCGGCGGATCCGCCCGGGGCGGCGGCTCTTGCCGCGCGCCGCCCCGGGGGTCTTCTTGCCGACAGCCCGCCCCTCCCCCGCCTCGGCGGGGGACGTGGCGGTCGTGGTCATGTCGGTCTCCGCACTCACTTCGTCGGCATCGACTGCTGCGCCTTGGTCAGCGCGGCCTTCACGGACTCGGTGGTGACCGGCTTGCCCGCGGCGGCGTCGGCGAAGAGTTCCTTCACGGCCGTGCCGACGGCGGTCTCGAACTGCGACTCGTCGGCGACCTGCGGCAGCGGGGCCGCGCTCTTGGCGAGGGTCTCCTTGAGGACGCCGGTGGACTGGGCGTTGAACGCCGGGTCCTCCTGCGCGGCCTTGACCGGCGGGATCGAGCCGTAGGTCTTGTTGAGGAGCTTGGACTCCTCGTCGCTCGTCATGAACTTGACGAACTTCGTGGCGCCGTCGAGGTTCTTGGTGTTCTTGAAGACGGCGATGTTGATGCCGGCGACCATGGAGTTGACGTTCTGGCCCTGGCCGGGGGCGCCGGACTGGACGGGTGCGGGCACGACGCCCCACTCGTCGTCCTTCATGCCCTGCGACTTGAAGGTGGACGCGGCGGCCTGCCACAGCACCATCGCGGTCTTGTTCTTGGAGAAGTCGCTCAGGGACTGGTTCTGCGCGTACTCGGCGTTGCCGGGCGCGATGATCTTGTCCTTGGCCATCAGGTCGACGTACTGCTTCACGGCCGCGACCGCGCCGTCGGAGGTGAAGTCGGGCTTGCCGTCGGCGGTGAACCAGTCGGCGCCGTGCTGCTTGGCGAGGACGAAGATCTGGTGGATGTTGTTGGACAGGTTCGAGCCCTCGGCGGCGAGGCCCCACTTGCCGTTCTTGGAGATCTTCTTGCCGTCGGCGACGACCTCGTCCCAGGTCGTCGGGGGCTTGGATATCCCGGCGTCCTTGAACATCTTCTTGTTGTAGTAGAGCGCGTACGACATCGAGTACAGCGGGACCGCGGCCGGGTCCTTGCCCTGGGCGCCGGCCGAGCCGATCGCCGACTCGACGAACCGGTCCTTGCCGCCGATCTTGTCGAAGTTCTTCGCGTCCCACGGCAGCAGGGCGCCGCTCGCCTGGAGCGAGGCGCTCCAGGTGTTGCCGATGTTGAGGACGTCGGGGCCCTGGCCCGACGTGGTCGCGGTGAGGATCCGGTTGAGCAGGTCCGACCACGGGATGACTTCGAGCTTGACCTTGATCCCGGTCTGCTTCTCGAACTTGTCGAGCTCGGGCTGGAGGACCTTCTTGTCCACCGCGATGCTGGCGCCCTGGTTCGACGCCCAGTACGTGAGCGTCTTCGGGGAGTCGTTGGACCCGCCGCCCGAGGACGAGCCACCGCCGCAGGCGGTCGCGGTGAGGGCGAGCGTGAGGGTGGCGGCACCGACGGCTGCGGCTCGGATTCTGCTCATGGCTCCAGGTGTCCCTTATCCGGAGGAACCCCGACCGCGTCCCTACGCCGTGCTCGCATGGCGAGTTCAAGTAGTGAACGCCCTCAGGGCTTAATTTAGGCTGTGAGTTAAGCCGCAAGGGAACGGGGCGTCAAGGGCTCCGACAGGGGTATCTTGCGGCGTGTGGCGTGTGGTTGAGGCTTTGTCGGTGCGAGGAGAGGGAGAACATGGCCGGTCGGAACGGGCGTACGGTGCACGACCTGCGGCGGGAGAACCGGGCAGCCCTCTTGCAACAGTTGTATTTCGATGGGCCGCTGAGTCGGTACGAGCTGGGTCCGGCCACCGGGTTGAGTTCAGGTTCCGTCAGTAATGTGATGGCGGAGCTGGTCGCCGAGGGACTGGTCGAGGAGGCCGGCAGCGTCGAGTCCGACGGGGGCCGCCCGCGCACCCTGCTGCGGATCGCGCCGGACAGCGGGCTGCTCATCGGCGTGGACGTCGGCGAGAACCTGGTCCGCGTCGAGCTCTTCGACCTGGTCCTCACCGAACTCGCCCGGGCGGAAAGGCCGTTGACGCCACGCGACGGCTACGCGGTGGACGTGGTCGTGGACCACATACGCGACGGCATCGCCGAGGTGCTCGCGGCGGCCGGCGCGGATCCGGGGCGGCTGCTCGGCGCGGGCGTCGGGGTGCCCGGCATCGTCGCCCGCGATCCGGAGCACGGGGCCGTGGTGCACGGCCAGACGATCGGCTGGCGGGCGGTACCGCTCGAACGCATGCTCCGGGAGCGCTCCCAACTCCCCGACACGGTGCCCTACTTCATCGACAACGGGGCCAAGACGCTCGGCCAGGCGGAGATGTGGTTCGGCGCGGGGCGCGGCGCGGCCAGTGCCGTGGTCGTGCTGTTCGGCTCCGGCGTCGGCGCGTGCGTGGTCACCGAGGAGGGCGCCCAGGGGCGGGCCGTCGAGTGGGGACATCTGACCGTACGGGTGCGCGGGCGGCGGTGCCGCTGCGGGGCGCTCGGCTGCCTGGAGGCGTACGCGGGGGCGCAGGCCCTGGTCGAGCGGTGGCGGGAGGCGGGCGGGGAGCCGAGCGGCGACGAGGAGGGCGCGCTGACCGAACTGCTCGACGCGGCGTACGGGGACCGGGCCGCCCCGCACGAGCGGGCCCGGGCCGCCGCCGTCCTGGACGAGACCGCCGAGTACCTGGGGGCCGGGCTCTCCGACCTGGTCAACCTCTTCCAGCCGGAGCGGATCCTGATCGGCGGCTGGGCCGGACTGCGCCTCGGCCCACGGTTCCTGGACGCCGTGCGACGGCACGTCGGGGCGTACGCGCTCGACTATCCGGTGGGGCGGGTCGGCGTCGCGATGGGGCGGCTCGGCCCCGACGCGGTGACGGTGGGCGCGGCGACGCTCCCGCTGGCGGCGTTCTTCGCGCGCGGCGGCCGGCGGGCCGAGCCCGCCCGTGCGCAGGAACTGGCCGGGTGGCGGCGGGCGTTGGTGGCGCGGCGGAACTGACCGCCGCACCGGCATCCACCGATCCGGTTACCCCCGGCAACCTTTCGTCGCGTCGTGACGACCCGGACATGAATCGGCAACACCCGTTGCCCGACGACGAGTTGGGGAGACCACGATGAGACGACCCGTAGCGCTGCGCATCTCCGCCGCGCTGGCCGCGACCGCCCTCGCCGGAGGGATCACGCTGGCCCTGTCGACGGACGAGGCCGTCGCGGCCGAGACCGCCACCGGATACGCGAGCCAGAACGGCGGGACGACGGGCGGCGCGGGCGGCACGACCGTGAAGGCCACCACCGGCACCCAGATCCACCAGGCGCTGTGCGGCCGCGCCGCGAGCGACACCCCGATCACCATCCAGGTCGAGGGCACCATCAACCACGGCAACACCGCCAAGGTGTCCGGCGACAGCTGCAACACGGCCGACGGGGTGATCGAGCTCAAGGAGATCAGCAACGTCACGATCGTCGGCGTCGGCAACGGCGCCGTCTTCGACCAACTGGGCATCCACATCCGCGAGTCGAGCAACATCATCATCCAGAACGTGACGGTCCAGAACGTCAAGAAGTCCGGCTCGCCCACCTCCAACGGCGGCGACGCCATCGGCATGGAGAAGAACGTCCGCAACGTCTGGGTCGACCACGTCAGCCTGCTGGCGTCGGGCGGCGAGTCCGAGGGCTACGACGGACTCTTCGACATGAAGAACAACACCCAGTACGTGACGCTGTCCTACAGCACGCTGCGCAACTCCGGCCGCGGCGGCCTGATCGGCTCCAGCGAGACCGACCTCACGAACGGCTTCGTCACCTACCACCACAACCTGTACGAGAACATCGACTCGCGCGCTCCCCTGCTGCGCGGCGGCACGGCCCACATCTACAACAACTCGTACGTGAGCCTGAACGAGTCCGGCATCAACTCGCGGGCCGGTGCGAAGGCCAAGGTGGACAACAACTACTTCAAGAACTCCAAGGACGTGCTCGGCACGTTCTACACCGATGCCGCCGGATACTGGCAGGTCAGCGGGAACGTCTTCGACAACGTGACATGGTCGGAGCCCGGCGACGAGAACAACCCGGCGGGCCCCGACCCGAAGTCCACCACCACCGTGTCGATCCCCTACTCCTACCAGCTCGACACGGCGACCTGTGTGCCCGCCATCGTGAGCAGGACGGCGGGCGCCAACAAGGGGCTGAAGGTCTCCGACGGCAGCTGCTGACCCCTGGTTCAGCCGAGGAACAGCGGGAGCCGCGCGGCCAGTTCACCGAGCTCGGCCGTCTCCTCGTCGGTCGGCGTCCGGCGTCCCGTGCCGACGAGCAGGGCGTCCCGGTCCCCGAACGACGCGGGGAACGGGGCGCCCGCGATCGTCTCCAGGAGTGCCCGGGACCGCGCCAGCCCCTCCGCGGGCGGTCCCGGCACGTCCGGCAGGCGGGCGGTCAGGTCGAGGTGGTGCAGCGTCCATTCCAGGACGTACGCGGTGAGGTAGTCGGCCACGGTCAGGACCTGGTCCTGGGTGCTCACCCGCGCCGCGGGGTCGGCGAGTGCGGCGGCACGGCCCGCGGCGGAGCCGACGTCGTCGAGGTGGAAGGTGAGCAGGGCCGGGTCCTGGTAGGCGGCGGCGAGCCGGACGGTCAGCGCGTCGAGCGGGTCGTCCCCGGTCGGCGCCTCGTCCCCGACGTGCCAGTACGTCGCGGCGTCGACGGTCGGCTCCCCGGCGGCCGGGGTGACGAGGGTGATCAGGACGTCCTGCGCGTCGATCACCAGATGGCACACCAGGTCCCGCACGAGCCAGCCGGTGCAGCCGGACGGCTGACCGAACGCCTCGTCCGGGAGGCCGGCGACGGCCGCGCGCAGCGCCGCCCATGACGTTGAGAAGTGATCCACGTCGGCACGGTACCCGCCGCCGGTGGGCGATGTGGTTGCATGCCGCGATGGAACACAGTGGTGAGCAGCCCGCCCCGTACGTCAGGGCGCGGCGGGACGACGACCTGGCGGACTGTGTGCGCACGCTCCGCGAGGTGCACGACAAGGACGGCTATCCCGTCAACTGGCCTGCCGATCCGGCCGGTTGGCTGACCGTGCGCGGCCGGACGGCGGCCTGGGTCGCGCTGGCGGACGAGCGGGTCGTGGGGCACGTCGTGCTGGCCGGGACGGGCGCGGGCGACGTGGCACCCGCCCTCGTCGCGCCGGGCACCGGGGTCGCGATGGTGGGCCGGCTGTTCGTGGGCCCGGCCGCCCGGGGCCGCGGGGTGGGCGCGCTCCTGCTGGGGCGGGCCGCGCGCGAGGCCCGGCGGCTCGGTGTGCGGGCGGTGCTCGACGTCGTCGCGACCGACACCGCCGCGATCGCCCTCTACGAACGGCTCGGCTGGGAGTTCCTGGGACCCGGGCAACAGGAGTGGGGGCCGGGCGAGTTGGTCGACGTACGGTGTTACGCGGCACCGCCCGCCGCAGCCGATCCGGACTCCGAGGAGACCCCATGACCGAGACCGCGCCCGCCAGAACGGCCGAGCAGCGCAAGCAGGACACGCTCGACCGGCTCGCCGGGGAGGTGGACGCCTGGGTCGCGACGGCCGGGCCGGAGGGCGGGGCGCCGTACATGATGCCGCTGTCGTTCCTGTGGCGGGACGGCGTCGTGTGGATCTCCACGCGGGAAACCAACCCGCTGGCCCGCAATCTGCTCGCCGGCGGCACGGTCCACCTGGGCATCGGGCGGACCCGGGACGTCGTGCACGTGATCGGCGCGTGCGACGCGGTGCCGGAGGCCGGGATCTCCGCCGAGTTGGGCGACGCGTTCGCGAAGCGCACCGGCTTCGATCCGCGGGCCACGCGCGGCGCGTACGTGTACTTCGCGGTCAGGCCGGTCCGGATCCAGGCCTGGCGCGAGGCGAACGAGCTCACCGGCCGGGACCTGATGCGGGACGGGAAGTGGCTGGTCGAGGGGTGACGTGCGCGTGCCCCCGCCGCGCAGTGCTGCGCGGCGGGGGCACGGACGAGAGGGACGCGGGGACCCGGGTCAGACGGCCGGCTCCGGCTCCTTGTCGGTCACGGCGTCGGGGCCCGCGTTCTGCGCGTGCCAGTCGGCGTTGTCGGCGAGCGGCTTCTCCTTCAGGACGAAGGCGAGGACCAGGCCGACCGCGAAGACGGGCAGCAGGTACAGGAAGATCGGGACGAGTGCTTCCTGGTACGAGTTGACGACCGTCTCCCGCAGCTCCGTGGGGAGCGCACGGACCAGCGCGGGGGTCAGCGAGTCGCTGTCGCCGACCTTCGCGGCGGCCTCGGCCGGGATGCTCGTGGCGAGCTTGTCGGTGAGGCGGCTGGCGAACACGGCGCCGACGACGGCGGTGCCGAGGGTCGCGCCGATCTCCCGGAAGAAGTTGTTCGCGGAGGTGGCGGTGCCGACCTCCGAGCCCGGGAAGTCGTTCTGCACGGCGAGGACGAGCGTCTGCATCATCAGGCCCACGCCGGCGCCGGCGAGACCGACGTACAGGCAGACCAGCCAGACCGGGTCGGACACGTCGAGCGTCGACATCAGGTAGGCGACGAGCATGATGATCGCGGTGCCGACGATCGGATAGATCTTGTAGCGGCCCGTCCTGGACATGATCGCGCCGGACGGCAGGGCGGTGCCCATGATGCCGACGACCATCGGGATCAGCAGCAGTCCGGACTCCGTGGCCGACTTGCCGTAGACCATCTGCAGGTACGTGGGCATGTAGCCGACGATCGCGAACATGCCGAGGCCGATCACGATCATGCCGATGAGGGTGGCGACGTTGAAGATCGGGCTGCGGAACAGGTGCAGCGGGATGACCGGCTCCGCGGCGCGCTTCTCCGCGACGAAGAACAGCACCCAGGCGACGACCGCGCCGATGCCGAGGCCGATGACCAGCGGGTCGGACCACTCGTACTGCGTGCCGCCCCAGCTGGCGAACAGCACGGTGCAGGTGACGGCGGCCGCCATCAGCGCGGTGCCGAGGTAGTCGAGGGTGACCTGGACGGCCTTGCGCGGCAGCTTGATCGCGACGACGGCGACGAAGAAGGCGAGCACGCCGAGGGGCAGGTTGACCCAGAACGCCCAGCGCCAGGAGTGCTCGTCGGTGAACCAGCCACCGAGCAGCGGTCCGACGACGGACGACAGACCGAACACGGCGCCCATCGGGGCCATGTACTTGGCGCGCTCGCGCGGCGGCACCAGGTCGGCGATGATCGCCTGCGAGGTGATCATGAGGCCACCGCCGCCGAGGCCCTGGAGGGCGCGGCCCGCGATGAGCGTGCCCATGTTCTGGGCGATGCCGCAGACCACGGAACCCACCAGGAACAGGGCTATGCCCGCGAGGAAGATGTTCTTGCGGCCCATGAGGTCGCCGAGCCTGCCGTAGACCGGCATGCCGATGGTGGCGGCGAGGATGTACGCGGTGGTGATCCACGCCATGTGCTCGATGCCGTTGAGCTCGCCGACGATGGTCGGCAGGGCGGTGGACACGATGGTCTGGTCGAGCGCGCCGAGCAGCATGGTCAGCATCAGCGCGGCGAAGATCAGGCCGAAGTTGGCGGGTTTGGCGATGCTCTCGTCGGCGGCCGGGCCGGCGCCGGTGTCGATGCCCTCGGATGCGGGGGCGTGCGTCATTGCGGGGTACTCCGTTGATGGTGTGCGGATGGTGCTGAGGGCCCTGCGGCAGGGGAGAGCGGTCGCCGCGTACGGGTGGTTCGGGGTGGGGAGAGGTGCGTGGGTGACCGCGAGGGGGTCCGGTCACACGGCGGGCGCCTACTTCACGGGGGCCTGCCCGAGCAGGGTGCGCAGCGCGCCGAAGGAGTCGCGGATGCAGTCGGCGGGGCCGTCGCGGTGGTCGGACTGCTGCGACCAGCGCTTCAGCCCACTGCGCACGGTCGCCATGGCGATGCCTGCGAGCAGCTCCGCCGCCGCGCCGTCGGCGGGGGTCCCGGTGCGCCGCGCGAGGGTGCCGGCCAGCTCCCGCTCGACCGCCTCGCACTGGGCGAGGAAGGTGGCGAGCACGGACGGCACGCCTTCGGCGATGCGCAGGATGTCCTCCAGCTCCTGGGGGCTGGGGGCGGCCTCCTGGAGATGGTCGGCGAGCACGTCGCCGAGGTCGCGCAGCACCGCGTCGGTGTCCGTGCCCGCCCCCTGGGCGAAGCGCTCGGCCAGGGCGGCGGGCAGGGAACCGGGCAGGGCGAAGAGGGCGGCTTCCTTGCTGGGGAAGTAGTTGAAGAAGGTGCGGGGCGAGACCCCGGCCTCCTTGCCGATCATCTCGACCGTGACGCGCGCGAAGCCGAGGTCGCGCGCGAGGCGCAGCGTCGTCGCGTGCAGTTCGGCGCGCGTCTCGCGGCGCCTGCGTGCGCGCAGCCCCTCGGCGGGGGCGCTCTGCTGCTGGTCGGAGTGGGTCACGGCCGAGATTCTTGCACACCGTGCAAACTTGCGGTCACTGCACCCCGGCGGACGGTCCGAGCGCACGCAGGAGGGCGTCGAGCCCGGCGCTCAGCTCGCCCTCGCCGCCGCGCTCGGCCATCAGGGGTGCGGTCTCCCGCAGCCGGGGCAGCTCGCGGGCGGGCAGCCGGTGCAGCCCGAGCCGGAAGGCGGGGTCAGGCTCGTCCGGGTCGTCGTCCATGGCGCGCAGTTCGACGATGAGCCAGCCGAGCAGCCAGGCGGTGAACGCCCGGTGCAGCCGCACCGCCTGACGGTCCCTCAGCCCCGCGTCGAGCAGCAGTGCGATGATCCGCTCGTCGGCACGGAGCACGGCGGCGGGCCGGCGGGCCAGCGGGGTGGACAGCAGCCGGGTCGCCAACAGCGGCACCACGTGCGGGTGCCGCAGTCCGACCTGGTACGCGGCGCAGGCGATCCGGTCGAGCTCCGGGCGCCATTCCCGGCGCGCGGAGCCCGCGTCGAGGGCGGTCTCCAGCTCTTCGAAGAACGCCTCGACGAGCCCGTCGAGCAGGGCGTCCTTGCCGTCGGCGTACCGGTACAACGCCATGGCCTCGACGCCGAGTTCGGCCCCGAGGCCGCGCATGCTGAGGGCCGACAGGCCGTCCCGGTCGACGATCTCCAGGGCGGCGGTGAGCACCCGCTCACGGCTGAGCCGCCCGTAGCGGCCCCGGTCGGAGGCGCGGCGCGCGGGCGCCGCACCGTCCGCCGCCCCCGACGGCTTCTTCGGCATCACGCGCCCCTCTCGGCTCCGGAGTCTCCTGCGGCCTCGGAAACTGCCTCTTGACTCAGGACCACCATAGGCGCAAAGTCGTACATATACGTCGTAAACATACGGCGTTAGCGTACAGCGCAGGAGCGTGCGGCCATGACGCACCGCGAGCCGGTTCCGGTGGATCCCCAGGCGACGGACGTGCGCGAGGTGGCCGCCCATCTCGCCCGCATCTCCGGGGGCAACGTCGTCCGGGTGGCCGCCGAGGGCCCGGTGTTCGGGCGGCCGTGCCGGGTGCGGCGGGTGCGCAAGACCACGTTCGTGCCCGCGCTCCCCCGCCGCGACCGCGTGGCCCTCGGCCTGATCGCGGTCGGCTGGGCGGTGAGCCTGGTCTGGTTCTGGGCGTGGTGGCTGCGCCCCGAGCATCGGGCCGGCTGGCCCGGCCTGATCGTGAACAGCGTGCTGCTGCTGTACCTGACCGGCCTGCCGGCCTACTTCTTCGCCACGGCCCTGCGCCTGCGCCGGGTCGACCCGGCGCTGGCGGTCCCCTCGCTGCCGGTCGCCTTCGTCGTGACCCGGGCGCCCTCGGAGCCGTGGCCCGCGGCGCGCCGCACTCTCACCGCGATGCTCGCCCAGGACTTCCCGCACCGTTACGACGTATGGCTGTGCGACGAGGCGCCCACGCGGGGCATCGTCGAGTGGTGCCACGCGCACGGGGTGCGACTGTCGTCGCGGCAGGGCGTGGGCGCATACCACCGCCCGGCCTGGCCGCGCCGCACGCGCTGCAAGGAGGGCAACCTCGCCTACTTCTACGACCACTGGGGCTACGCCGAGTACGCGGTGGTCGCCCAGCTGGACTGCGACCACGTGCCCGCGCGCGGCTATCTCACCGAGATGGTCCGCCCGTTCGCCGACCCCGCCATCGGGTACGTGGCGGCGCCCAGCATCTGTGACGCGAACGGGGCCGCCTCGTGGTCGGCGCGCGGCCGGCTGCACCGCGAGGCCGTGTGGCACGGGGCGGTGCAGCTCGGTCACAGCGACGGGCTCGCCCCGATGTGCATCGGCTCGCACTACGCGGTGCGCACCCGCGCCCTGGGCGACATCGGCGGCCTCGGCCCCGAGCTCGCCGAGGACTTCTCGACGACCTACCTGCTCAACTCGGCAGGCTGGCACGGGGCGTTCGCCATCGACGCGGAGGCGCACGGCGACGGACCGCTCACCTTCGCCGACCTGGTGACGCAGGAGTACCAGTGGTCGCGGAGCCTGACGACGATGCTGCTGGGGCTGCTCCCCCGCCATCTGGGCCGCCTGCCGGCGGTGCTGCGGCTGCGCTTCGCGTACGCGCTGGCCTACTACCCGCTGCTCGGCCTGATGATCGTGGCGGGCCTGATCCTTCCTCCGGTGGCCGTCGTCACCGGTCTGCCCTGGATGAACGTCGACTACTTCGCCTTCCTGCTGCACTTCTGGACGCTGCCCGTGTGGCTGCTCCTGACGCTGGCGCTGCTGCGCCGGCGCGGGCTGCTGCGGCCGCGCCGCGCCCCCCTGGTGAGCTGGGAGGTCTGGCTGTTCGCGCTGGCCCGCTGGCCGTTCGTCATCGCGGGTCTGATCGGGGCGCTGCGCCAGCGGGTGCGTCCTGGACAGGTCACGTTCAAGGTCACACCGAAGCAGGTGACGGGGCCACGGCCGCTGCCGGCCCGGCTCACCGTGCCGTTCGCCGTGCTCGGCGGCACGCTCGCCGCGGTCGCCGTGGCCGGCGAACTGACCAGCCCCGCGGCCGGCTACGTGTTCCTGTGCCTGGTCGCGGGCGCCACCTACACCCTGGTCGCGCTCGCGCTGCCGCTGCTGCACGTCCGCGAGGCGGCCCGGTCCGCCGGAGTGCCGTTCTCCGCGGCGCTCGGCACGGCGCGCGGCTCCCTCGCGGCGACCGTCCCGGCGGCGCTCGCCGTCGCCACGGCCGTCGTCCTCTACCCGGCCTACGCGGCCGCCGTCCTGGGCTGGTGAGCGAGATGGCCGGACGCAGCGGTTCCCCCTCGACCGTCCTCGTCACGGGCGGCGCCGGTTTCATCGGCAGCCACGCCTGCGTCGAACTCCTCGACCACGGCTACGAGGTGATCGTGGTCGACGACTACTCCAACAGCTGCCCGCGGGTGTTCTCGCGGGTGGAGCGGATCGCCGGCCGGTTCGTCGGCGCCGTGTACGAGCTGGACATCCGTGATCGACGCGCCCTCTCGGCCGTCTTCGACCGTCACCCAGTGGACGCCGTCGTGCACTTCGCCGCGCACAAGGCCGTGGGCGAGTCGACCCGGATGCCCGCCGCGTACTACGACACGAACATCGGCGGCACCACCGCCCTGCTGCACGTCATGGACGAACACGGCGTCCGCAGGCTCGTGTTCTCCTCCTCGTGCTCGGTGTACGGCGACGCGGGCGAGGGGCCCCTCGACGAGGCGACCCCGCACCGCCCGACCAACCCGTACGCCGCGTCGAAGTCGGTCTGCGAGACGGTCCTCGCCGACCTGTGCCACGCCGACCGGCGCTGGAGCGTGCTGTGCCTGCGCTACTTCAACCCCGCTGGCGCGCACCCCAGCGGCCTGCTCGGCGAGGACCCGCACGGCACACCGGACAACCTCTTCCCCTACGTCTCCCAGGTCGCCGTGGGCCGCAGACCGCGGCTGCGGGTGTTCGGCTCCGACTACCCGACGCCGGACGGCACCGCGATCCGCGACTACCTGCACGTCATGGACACCGTGGAAGCGCACCGGGTGGCCCTCGACCGGCTCGCCGACGGCCCCGGCATGAAGGTCTTCAACCTCGGCCGGGGACACGGCAGTTCGGTGCTCGACGTGGTCGCCGCCTTCGAACGGGCGAGCGGCCTGACCCTTCCGTACGAGATCACCGGCCGTCGCGCGGGCGACGTGGCCGAACTTGTCGCGGACGCGGGCGCGGTGGCGCGCGCCTGGGGCTGGCGTCCCGTCCGGGACCTGGCCGACATGTGCCGGGACGCCTGGCGTTTCCAGCAGCTCAACCCGCACGGCTACCAGGGCACGCCCCGGCGGCCGGGCCAGCACGACGAAGGAGCAGGACCATGCGGATGACGGTCATCGGCACGGGATACGTCGGCACGGTGCACGCGGCGTGCATGGCCGACATCGGGCACGAGGTGCTCGGCGTGGACATCGACGCCGAGCGGGTCGCGGCCCTGGCGGCGGGCCGTGCCCCGCTGCACGAGCAGGGCCTCGACGCCTTGCTGGCGAGCGGGGTCTCGGCGGGACGGCTGCGGTTCACGACGTCGCTCGCCGAGGCGGCCGCCTTCGCGAACCTCCACTTCATCTGTGTCGGCACGCCCCAGCGCCCGGACGGCGCGGGCGCCGACCTGCGGTACGTGGACTCCGTCGTCGAGGGCATCGGACCGCATCTGCGGCCCGGCGCCCTGGTCGTCGGCAAGTCGACGGTGCCGGTCGGCACGGCCGCCCGGCTCGCCGGTCGGCTCGACGAGCTCGCACCGGGGACGGAGGTCGCGTGGAACCCGGAGTTCCTGCGCGAGGGCTCCGCGGTGCACGACACGATGCGTCCTGAGCGCCTGGTGCTCGGAGTGTCGTCGGACCGGGCGGACGCGCTGCTGCGGGCCGTGTACTGGCCGATGCGGCGCGCCGGGATCCCGGTGTTCAGCACCGACCCGGCGACGGCGGAGCTGGTGAAGGTCGCGTCGAACGCGTTCCTCGCCACCAAGATCTCCTTCGTCAACGCGATGGCGGAGGTCTGCGACGCCGCGGGCGCCGACGTCACGGTCCTGGCGCGGGCGATGGGCGCCGACCCGCGCATCGGCCCGCGGTTCCTCGATCCCGGGCTCGGGTTCGGGGGGAGTTGCTTCCCCAAGGACATCCGGGCGTTCGCGGCCCGCGCCGAGGAGCTGGGCGCCGGGCAGGCCGTGGCCTTCCTGCACGAGGTCGACCGGATCAACACCCGGCAGCGGCGGCGCACCGTCGAGTACGCCCGCCGTCTGCTCGGCGGCACCTTCGCCGGGCGCCAGGTGGGCGTCCTGGGCGCCGCGTTCAAGCCCGGCAGCGACGACGTGCGGGACTCGCCGGCGCTCGCCGTGGCGACCGCCGTGCAGGCGGAGGGCGCGGCCGTCCGCGTCCACGACCCGCAGGCCCTGGACAACGCCCGCGCGGCGTGCCCGGACCTCACGTACACCCTGGACGTCCCGAAGGCGTGCGAGGGCGCGGATCTGGTGCTGCACCTGACGCAGTGGCCCGAGTACCGCGCGATCGATCCCGCCGCCCTGGCCGGTGTCGTCCGCACCCCGCTGATCCTCGACGCCCGCAACAGTCTCGACCCGCGGGCGTGGGGTGCGGCCGGCTGGGCCTTCCGGGCGCTGGGCCGCCCGCTGAGCACCGTGGGAGGTGCGTCATGAGAGTGGTGGTCACGGGAGGCGGCGGGTTCCTCGGCTCCCATCTGTGCGAGGCACTGCTGTACCGCGGCGACACGGTCTGGTGCCTGGACAACTTCTCCACGGGCACCCCGGCGAACGTGACGCATCTGCTGCCCGAGCCGCGGTTCCGGCTGGTGTCGTGCGACGTGACCGAGCCGTTCGAGGTGCCGGGACCGGTGCACGCGGTCGCCCATCTGGCGAGCCCCGCCTCGCCGCCCGACTACCACCGGCTCCCGCTGGAGACCCTGGCCGTCGGCAGCCGCGGCACGGACAACGCGCTGCGCCTCGCGCTCCACCACGACGCGCGCCTCCTGCTGGCGTCGACGAGCGAGGCGTACGGCGACCCCGAGGTGCACCCGCAGCCGGAGGACTACTGGGGCCATGTGAACCCGGTCGGTCCGCGCAGCGTGTACGACGAGGCCAAGCGGTACGCCGAGGCACTCACCATGGCGTACCGGCGCTCGCTCGGCGCGAACACCGGCATCGTGCGGATCTTCAACACCTACGGTCCGCGGATGCGCCCGCACGACGGCCGCGTCGTCTCGACGTTCCTGCGCCAGGCGCTCACCGGACGGCCGCTGACCATCTTCGGCGACGGCGGCCAGACCCGCAGCTTCTGCTACGTCGACGACCTCGTGCGCGGTCTGACGGCGATGCTCGACAGCTGCGCCGCGGGACCGGTGAACCTGGGCAATCCGGCCGAGTTCACCGTCCGGGAGCTGGCCGACCTCGTCCTGCAGGTGACCGGTTCGTCGTCGGCGGTCGAGCACCGGCCGCTGCCGGTCGACGATCCGACCCGGCGCCGCCCCGTCATCGACCTGGCCCGCACCGAACTCGGCTGGGCGCCGTCGATCCCTCTCGAAGACGGACTGCGCCGCACCGTGGCCTGGTCCCGGGCCCGCTCCCGCGCCCGTGAGGTGCGGGCGCGGGAACCCGTGAAGGTGTGAGGGCGATGCGCGGCGCGGCGCTCGCCGTGACGGTGGGCCTGGCCGTGGTGGCGGCCGGGTGCGCGGCCACCCCGCACTACGTGCCGCCCGCGCACACGTACTACGTGGCCCGGGACGGGGACGACGGCGCCGCCGGTACGTCCCCGGGAACGGCCTGGCGCACCCTGGACCGGGCCGACCGGGCGGGCCTCGCGCCCGGTGACCGGCTGCTGCTGGAGGGCGGGGCGCGCTTCACGGGCTCGGTGACCGTCGGACCGAAGGACGCCGGGGACGCCGGCCGTCCGGTCGTCCTCGGGTCGTTCGGCTCGGGCCGCGCCACGATCGACTCCCCCGCGGGACCCGCCGTCTCCGTGTACGACACCGGAGGCGTGCAGGTGCGGGACCTGGAGCTGCGCGGCTCGGGCACCTCTCGCGCGCGCGACGCCGGCCTGAACCTCTACAGCGACCTGGACGGCGGCGACCGGCCCGCCGGAGTCAGCGTCTCCGACGTCGACGTGGCCGGCTTCCGGGTCGGCGTCGCGGTCGGCGCGTCCGCACACGGCGTCGGCTTCCGTGACGTCGCCGTCCGCCGGGCGGCCCTGCACGGCAACACCGACGCGGGCTTCCTGGCGTACGGCCCCGGCTTCAAGCCCGCCCGACCGGTGTACGCGCACGCGGACCTCACCCTCGACTCGGTGACGGCGTACGGCAATCCCGGCGATCCCCGGGCGCACGACCGGCACACCGGGGACGGCATCGTCGTCGGCTCGGTGCGCGGTGCGACGCTGCGGCACGTCGCCGCCCACGACAACGGGGCCCGCGCCGCGAGCGACGCGCCGGAGGGCCCGGTCGGCGTGTGGGCGTACGACGCCACCCGCGTCGTGGTCGAGCACAGCCTCGCCTACCGCAACCACACCGGTTCGGCCGTCGACGGCGCGGGCTTCGGGCTCGACTCGAACGTGTCGGACTCGGCGCTGCGCGGGAACCTGGCGTTCGACAACGACGGTCCCGGCTTCTACGCGTACCAGCGCTGGGTCAACGGGGCGCACCTGCGCAACACGATCAGCCACAACATCAGCGCCGACGACGGCCGCGCGCTGCCCGGGCACGGTGCGATCGCCGTGTACGGCGAGGACATCCGCGACCTGGCCGTCGTGCAGAACACGGTGGTCCTGTCGCGCTCGCCGGCCGGCGCCGGGCCCGCGCTGCGCCTGCAGTCCGGTGAGCGGGGCGTGGTGGTGCGCAACAACCTGCTGGTGACCGGAGACGTCCCGCTGGTCGTCGCCGACCCGGGCCTCGGCCCCTCGAACGTCGCGCTCCAGGGCAACAACTACCGCTCGGCGAAGGGTGATTGGCAGGTGCACTGGGGCGCCGAGCAGTACGGCTCGCTCGCCGCGTGGCAGGCGGCCACCGGGCAGGAGATGCACGGCGGCGGGGCCGTCGGGCTCGACGTCGACCCGTGTCTGGCCGGTGGCGAGCTGCCGCGCATCGCGTCGCCCGACGACGCGCCGCGGGTCGTGCCCACGTGCGACGCGCTCGCCGGGCAGGGCGTCGACCTGCCGCTGCCGGACGGTGCGCCCCCGGCCGGGGGGACCGACTGGTTCGGCCGGTCCTTCGGTGCCGCGCCGCAGGTCGGAGGGGTCGTACCGCGCTGAGATGCAGGGTGCCCGTGCGCGTGCCTACGATCGTTTGAGGAGCGAGGCCCAGGCTCGATGCCTTGCACGCCGCCCGGTGTCCCCGACGCAGGGAGGCGCGTGCCATTGCTGCGAGCACATCGGCTGATGGCCCTCTATGCCGTCCTCGTGGCGGCCGCCACCGCCGTCTACCTCATCGTCCCCGCGATGCACGCGCCCGTGTGGGCGGCGATCGGCTTCGCGTCCGTCGTCGCGGTCCTCGCCGGGGTGCGGATGTACCGGCCCGCGCACCGCTGGCCCTGGTACTTCCTGGCCGGCGCCCTGCTGGCCTTCTCGTTCGGCGACACGTACTACAACGTGCAGGAGCAGTACTTCGCCGCCTCCAACCCGTTCCCCTCCCCGTCCGACGCCTTCTACCTCCTCACGTATCCGCTGTTCGCGGTCGGCCTGTTCGGGCTCGTGCGCTACCGGTGGGCCGGGCGCGACCTGCCCGCGGTGCTCGACGCGATGATCCTCACGGCGGGGCTGGCGCTGCCGGTCTGGGTGTTCCTCGTGCAGCCGCTCACCCTCGCCGACGACATGACGTGGCAGCAGCGCGCCATCAGCGTCGCGTACCCGCTCGGCGACGTCCTGGTCCTGGCGCTGCTCGCGCGGCTCCTCGCGTCGGGCCCCGGTCCGCGCGGCAACCGTTCGGTGCAGCTCCTGGTGGCCGGCACCCTGACGCTGCTCTGCTTCGACATCGCGTACGGCATCCTCCAGCTCAACGGCGCATGGCAGGCGGGCACGCTGCTGGACACCGGCTGGGTCGTGTTCTACACCGCGTGGGGCCTGGCCGCGCTGCACCCGTCGATGGTGGAGCTCACGGCGCAGCAGCCGCGCGAGCCGTCGCTGCTGCCGCCGCGCCTGCGGGTGGTGATGCTGGGCGTCGCGACGCTGATCGCGCCGGCGATCCTGCTGCACGAGGCGCTGTCGGGCACCGCGCACGACGGTGCGGTCATCGCCGCGTTCAGCGCCGTGCTGTTCCTGCTGGTGCTGCTGCGGCTCGGCGGGATGGTGGTCGCGCACCGCAAGGCGGTGGCGCGCGAGCTCGCGCTGCGCACCGCCACCGCGTCCCTGGTGTCGGCCGTGCATCCGCAGGACATCGCCGCGGCCTGCGACACCGCGGTGAGCGCCCTGCTCGGCCCGGGCGTCGCGCACGCGTCGGTCCTGCTGCCGGTGATCAACGACGCCGAGTCGCGCGGCCTGCACGATGCGACCCGGCTGATGCCGGTCGACGAGCTGGAACCCTCCGCCGCGGCCCGGCTGCGAGGCCTGCCGACCGCGCTGGCCTGCCCGATGGTGCCCGCCGACCGGCCGCCCGGCGGCGATCTGCCGGGTGTGCTGGTCGCGGCCGGGCCGCCGAAGCGGCTGGGTGAGATCCAGGGACCGCTGGAGAGCCTGGCCGCGCACGCGGGACTGGCGATGGAACGGATCGCGCTGCGCCAGGAGATCATCCGCCGGGAGAGCGAGGCGTACTTCCGCACGCTGGTGCGCAATGCCTCCGACGTGATCCTGATCGTCGACGAGGACAACACCGTCCGGTACGCGAGCCCGTCCGCGCACGCCGTCTTCCGCGGTGCGCAGCCCGTCGGGGCCGTGCTGCCCGACCTGGTGGGCCCGCGCGACCGGGAGCGGGCCACGCAGGCCCTGGAGGCGCTGCGCGCCGAGGGGGCACCGGAGACCCACGACCACTGGTGGGTCACGCAGGAGGACGGACGCACCGAGGTGGAGGTGCGGTGCAGCGACCTGCGGGACGACCCGACGGTCAACGGGATCGTGGTCACGCTCCGGGACGTCACCGAACAGCGGCAGCTGGAGCACGAGTTGACGCAGCGGGCCTTCCACGACGCGCTGACCGGACTGCCCAATCGGACGCTGCTGCTCGAACGGGTGGAGCGGGCGCTGCTGCGCAGCCGCCGCGAATCCCATCTGACCTGTCTGCTCTTCATCGACCTGGACGACTTCAAGCTGGTCAACGACACCCTCGGGCACCCGGCGGGGGACCTGCTCCTGATGGCGGTCGGTGAGCGGCTCTCGGCGTCGCTGCGCCGCTCGGACACGGCGGCGCGGCTCGGCGGCGACGAGTTCGCCGTGCTGATGGAGGACGCCCGCGACCCGGTCGACGCGGAGCTCCTCGCGGCGCAGGTGCTGCAGACCCTGAGCCGGCCGATCCGGCTCCTGGAGGACGCGGTGAGCGTGTCCGCGAGCATCGGGGTGGCCACCGCCCTGGACAGTTCCAACGCCGACGAGCTCCTGCAGCACGCGGATCTCGCCCTGTACGCGGCGAAGGCGGCGGGCAAGCGGCAGTGGCGCCGCTTCAAGCCGCCGCTGCACGAGCGCGTGGTGCGCCGCCACGAGTTGCAGGCCCGGCTGGACACGGTGGTCGGCGAGGGCGCGTTCGCACTGCGCTACCAGCCGGTCGTGGACCTCGCGACGGACCAGGTCGTCGGCTTCGAGGCGCTGGTGCGCTGGCCCGACGACCCGCGCGGGACGGTGCCGCCCGAGCAGTTCGTGGCGCTCGCCGAGGAGACCGGGCACATCGCGTCGCTGGGCGCGTGGGTGCTGCGCAACGCGACGGCGGGCGCCGCCCGGCTGCAGGCCGTGACGCCCGCCGCGCCGCCGTACGTCAGCGTGAACGTATCGGCGCGGCAGTTCCGCGAGGCCGACTTCGTCGACCAGGTGCGGGCCGCGCTCGACACTCCGGGCCTCGCCCCCGGATCGCTCCAGCTGGAGCTCACGGAAACCGTGTTGATGCGCCGCGACCAGCAGATCGACACGGTCGTGCAGGAGGTGAAGGACCTCGGGGTGCGGATCGCCGTCGACGACTTCGGCACGGGCTTCTCCAGCCTCGGGTACCTGCGCGAGTTCCCCATCGACGTCCTGAAGATCGACAAGTCGTTCATCGACGACATCACGTCCGACACCCGGCAGGTGGCGCTGGTCGAGGGCATCGTGCGGATCGCCCGCACCCTCGGCCTCTCGGTCATCGCCGAGGGCATCGAGGACCCGGCGCAGCGCACGCTGCTGGCCGGGATGGGCTGCCGGTTCGGGCAGGGCTTCCTCTTCGCCCGCCCGCTCACCCCCGAGCACGCCCTGACGCTGCTCGACCGCCCCGCACCGAAGGAGACGACGGCCATGAGCGATGCGGCACCCGAGCCCCCGGGAGTGCGGCGCGATCCGCGCTGGGGCGACCTGGAGCGGCTGCGCCGCACCAACCCGATGAGCGACGCCGTCCTCGACGAGGTGCGCGGCCGGCACATCCGCAGCGGAGACCACTGGCTGATCGACTTCGCGTCCTGCAACTACCTCGGGTTCGACCGGGATCCGGAGATCATGGCGGCGATCGGCCCGGCGGTCGAGCGGTGGGGCACCCACCCCAGCTGGTCCCGGCTGCTGGGCAGTCCGCGGCTGTACCCGGACATCGAGGAGCGGCTCGCGGACCTGCTGGGCGCGCCGGACACGCTGCTGCTGCCGACGGCGACCCTCATCCACGCTTCGGTGATCCCGGTCCTGGCGGGCCAGGGCCAGGTGTTCGTGGAGGCCACCGCGCACCGCACGGTCTACGACGGCTGTGTCGCGGCGCGCGGACAGGGCGCGACACTGCACCGCTTCCACGCGGAGCGGCCCGACGAACTGGAGTCGCTGCTGCGCTCGGTGCCGGCGGGCGTGTCCCGGCTCGTCTGTCTCGACGGCGTCAACAGCATGAGCGGCAACCTGCCCGACCTGCCGGGCCTGGCCCGGCTGTGCCGGTCGTTCGAGGCGACCCTCTACATCGACGACACGCACGGCTTCGGCGTGATCGGGGAGCGCGGGGCCACGGAGCCGTGCCCGTACGGCTCCCGCGGCAACGGCGTCGTACGGCACCTCGGGGAGACGTACGACGGGATCGTGCTGGTCGGCGGCTTCTCCAAGGCATACTCCTCGCTGCTGGCCTTCCTGGCGCTGCCGACCTGGCTGAAGGACCACCTCAAGACGTCGGCGGCGCCCTACCTGTACTCGGGGCCCTCGCCCACCGCGTCGCTGGCGACGGCGCTGGCGGGGCTCGAGGTGAACGAGCGGCGCGGCGACGCGATCCGGGCCGACCTCCACGCCCGGACGAAACGGGTCCTCGACCATGTGCACGCGCTCGGCCTGGAGACCCTCAACCGCGACGAACTGCCCATCGTCGAGATCCCGTTGGGCCAGGCGTCGGACGTGGACGCGGTGGCCCGCTTCCTGTGGGACAGCGGGATCTACGTGACGGTGGCGGCGTATCCGCTGGTGCCGCACGACCGGGTAGGGTTCCGCATCCAGCTCACGGCGCTCAACTCCGACGAGGACATCGACCGGCTGAACGCGACGCTGACCCGCCTCAAGGAGCGGTTCCCGATGCGGGTGCGGAAGTGAACGGGCCGTGCCGGGGCCGACGTTCAACGACGACGTGGACTGGGACGGCTGGCCCGTCGACGCCTATCTCGCCGAGAACTACCGCGAGCTGCACCCCTCGGACGCGGCCGTCCTGGCCCACCACAGCGCCTGCTACCTGAGCCTGCCGGCGGGCGCGGTGCAGCGGGCGGTGGAGTTCGGGGCCGGGCCCAATCTGTACCCGCTGATGCTGGGCGCCGCGGTCTGCCGACGGGTCGACGCGGTGGAGGCCGGGGCAGCCAACGTGGCTTATCTCAGGCGGCAGTTGACGCAGGGCCCCGATCCGAGCTGGGGCCCCTTCCACGCGCTGGCCCGGAAGCTCGATCCGCGGCTGCCCGCCTCCCCGGCCGGCGCGCTCGCCCATGTACGGGTGGTCCACGGCGACGTGCGTGCGCTGGTGCCGGGCCGGTACGGGCTCGCGTCGATGAACTTCGTCGCGGAGGGCGTCACGGAGGACCTCGACGAGTTCGGGGCGCTGTGCACGTGCTTCGCCCGCTGTGTCGCGCCCGGCGGGCGGCTGATCGCCGCGTTCATGGAGAACATGCCGACGTACCGGATCGGCGGGACGACCGTCTGGCCGGGCTGTCCGGTGGACGTGCCGGCCGTACGCTCCGTCTTCGCGCCCCTGACGAGGGAGCTGACGGTGACGCGGATCGACGCGGACCCGACGCTGCCGGACTACGGGGACTCCGGCATGGTGCTCCTGTCGGCCGTCACCCGGTGAGCCGGGGTTCGTCCAGGGCGAGCGCCGTCGTGACGAGGGCGAGCTGGGCCGGGGCGCTCGGTGCGTTCCCGAGGCGTCGCCCGGTGCCGGGGTCCCAGCGCTCGGCGAGCAGTCCCACGTCGCTGCGGGCGGCGAGGACCCGCTCGAACGCGGCCCGTGCCGCGCCACGACGGCCGAGGCCGGCCAGCACCCGGATGCGCCGCAGCTCCTCGGTCACCGGCGGCGCGGCACCTCGGGGGCCGTCGAGGGCCGCGCGCACGCGCGGGTGGGAGGCGGGATGGAAGCCCACGTCGGCCATCCGCAGGGCGGTCCCGCGGGGCAGGGCCCCGAGGGCCTCCAGGTGGCCGCGGATCTCCGCGCGCAGCGCGCTCCACGGCGTCGTGTCGTCGCGCCGGTCGAGCTCCCGGGCCATGCGCAGGCCGCGGTCCACGGCCACCCACGCCATGAGGGCCTCGTCGGCGGGCACCCGTACCACTGGGCGCCGCCAGGCCGGCTCGACGGTCCGGGTCAGATCCGCCACGAACCGGCCCGACCCCAGCCCCGGCATCGGCAGCCCGGCGTCGAGCGCCACCCGGAGGGCGTCCAGGACCTCGCCGTAGGCCGCGAAGCGGAACCGGCCGGCCGTCGCGTCGCCGAACCGCACCGGCCGCCCGCCGAACCAGGCCGCGTCGGTCTGCCGCAGCCGCCGCTCCCCCGCGATCCCGTAGACCGCCTGCAGTCCGCCGGGGTCGCCCGCGGCGGCTCGCAGCAGCCAGTCGAGGCGGTGGGTCGCCTCGGTCCGCAGCCCGCAGCGCAGCAGGGTGCCGAGGGCGGGCCCGAAGCCGTCGAGCCCGCAGCTGCGGCCGTCGCCGTCGTGCTCGCCGTCCGGCCCGTGGGGCACCGACGTCGTGGCCGCGGTGAGCACGGCGCCCGTCGGGGCGTGGGTGAGCGCCTTCCACGTGATCAGGGACCGCAGCACGGCCGGCCGCCAGGGCCCCTCGTACGCGCACCGCGCGGACCAGCGCCGCCAGAAGGCGACGGTCTCCTTGAGCAGCGTCTGCGCCGGCACGGTCAGCTCGGCCGGGGGTTCGGCCAGGTGGGAGGGGGCCCAGACCAGGGTGAGGGCGCAGCGCTGGCCGGGGGCGAGGACGGTGTCGAGGGTGGCGGTGCCGGTGGCCGGATCGAGGGACTCGTGGGCGGGACCGTCGGCGCGCACCCACACCGCGTCGGGTCCGGCGACGGCGACCGTGCACGGCCCCACGGAGCGCAGCCAGGGCACGATCCGCCCCTGGTGGAAGCGGAGCCGCAGCACGCTGCGCACCGGGACGGCGCCCCGGATCCCCTCGACCCGGCGGACCAGGCAGGGGCGGGTGGCGCGCGGTGGCATGAAGTCGGTGATCCGCACCGCGCCGTCCGGTGTCTGCCAGACGGTGTCCAGGACGAGGGTGCCGGGGCGGTAGGCGCGGTGCGCGCGGGCGCCGACGGCGCGGGGAGCGAGCCGCCAGGAGCCGTTGGCCGGGGTGCCGACGAGCGCGGCACAGGCGGCGGGCGAGTCGAAACGGGGCAGGCACAGCCAGTCGACGGACCCGTCCCTGCCGACCAGCGCGGCAGTCTCCAGGTCCCCGAGAAGGGCGTGGTCCTCGATACGGAGATCCATGATCGGAACTACGCCGCCGTACACAGAGCCGCACTTTCAGGATAGGCTCATTTGTCCGTATTGCGGCAGAATTTCTTCTTGCTGCTTCCGCAGTACGGGCACAGCCCACGACCACGGACAGAGGACCTCGGATGCGCGCTCGTCACGTCACGGCGGCCACGGTGGCCGCTCTCGCCCTGACCGCCCTCGCCGTCCCCGCCTCCTGGGCGGCGGCCGACGCCACCCCCGCGGCGCTGCCACGGTGCGCCGAGAAGGACCTGACCGTGCGGGCCGGGCTCTCCGACGACACCGAGGGCGTCCTGGACCTCAGCGTGCGCAACGACGCGGCGAAGGCCTGCCTCGTCGACCGGGTCCCGACCGTCGTGTACGGCGATCTGGACGGCGCGGCACTGCCGCTGCCGACGGTGCCGCACGGCGGGTACACCCTGGGCGCGCACGACACCGCGTACGCGGCCGTCCGCTCGGTCTCCGACTCCGCCGACGCCGCGAAGGAGGCCCGCACCGTCATGTACGTGACGGTCTCCGCGGTCCCCGACCACGACGGCCGCCGCTTCCCCGCGCTGAACCTCGGCGCCCCGGCCGGGGTCCAGGTGTGGGAGCCGGTGACGACGCTCTGGCAGTCGTCACCGGCACGGGCCGAGCAGGTCCTCGCCGAGCAGGTCAGCGGCCAGGGCAAGCTCGCCGTCTGACCCCACCCGGCCCCGTCCGGTCCCGTCAGCCCTTCTGCTCCACGCGCACCCAGTCGACGTCCGCCCGCACGCCGCCGCGGGCGACCGCGTCGACGCTGGACTGCGGCAGGCCCCAGTACGGCTGGGTGACCTTGTTCCAGCCGGCCGGGTAGGCGCCGCCGAGCGCGAGGTTGAGGATCAGGTACTGGTCGTGGTCGAAGACCCACTGGCCGCGCGTGGACTCCAGCTTGGTGCGGGAGGTGTACTGCACGAGCTTGTCGTCGACGGTGAAGCGCATCCCGGTCGGCGTCCACTCCACCGCGTAGGTGTGCCACTGGTCGGCGCGGCCGCCGTCGGGATAGTGCTGGAGCGCGCCGATGTTGCCGTCGGCCGAGTAGCCGGGGCCGTGCAGCGAGGTGCTGGTCCAGTCGCCGTAGCCGATGTTCTCCATGATGTCCGTCTCGCCGGAGGCCGGCCAGGACACGGACGGGTCGTCGACGTCGCTGCCGAGCAGCCAGAAGGCAGGCCAGAACCCGTCCCCCACCGGCAGTTTCATCCGCGCGCTCACCTTCCCGTACCGGAAGTCGAGCTTGGTGTGGGTGTCGATGCGCCCCGACGTGAAGTCGTAGGTGCCACCACCCGCCTGCGTGCAGCCCTTGCAGTACTTCGCGGCGAGGACCAGGCTGCCGTTCTCCGTGCGGACGGTGTCGGTGGAGTCGACGTACGCCTGGGACTCGCCGTTGACCGGCCCCATCTCCGAACCGGTCCTGACCACCCGCCACTTGGCGCGGTCGAGCGCGCCACCGGTGAAGTCGTCGAAGAACGTCGTGCGGTACGCCCCCGACTGCTCGCCCGGCAGCGCCGGGTAGGCGGCGTCCGCGCTTCCCCCGGTGCCCCACACCTCGAACTCGTAGAGGGAGTAGCCGAACTGGGCGGTGGCCGGGGCCGGGTTGTAGAAGGAGCGGCGCTCCTTGCCGAGCATGCGGACGTAGCGGCCGGTGGCGGGGGTGGGCAGCTTCACGGTGTCGCGGCGGCCGGCCGCCTCGCCCGGGGACTTGATGTCGGCGCGCCGGGCGGCCACGTCGTCGGCGCTCGGCCGGTACACGGTGCGCCAGGTCCTGTTGTCGTCGGACACCTGGAGTTCGTAGTCGACGGCGTAGGCGGCCTCCCAGTACAGGTCGACGGTGTCGATGGTCGAGGTCGCGCCCAGGTCGACGGCGACCCAGCGGTCCGCGTTCCAGTCGCTCGACCAGCGGCTCTGGTCGGCCTTGAGGTCGGCGGGTCTGCCGCCGTCGGTGACGAACGCCGGTGAGTTCCCGGCGTGTTGGTAGTAGTTGCTGTACGCGGGGTGGTGCAGGGCGAGGTTGGTGCGGGTCGTCGAGGCGGGGGCGGGCGTGCCGCCGTAGACCTTGAACGAGTACAGGGAGTACCCGTAGGGCGTGGCGCGTTCGACGCCGCGCAGGCGGACGTAGCGGCCGGTCACCTCCTGCGGGTAGGTGTGCGCGGTGACGCTGCCGCCGGTGCCGGCGTCCTCCGTGTAGAAGGGCTGCCAGTCGGTGCCGTTCTTCGAGACCTCCAGGACGTACTGCTTGCCGTAGGCGGCCTCCCAGTCGAGGGTCACGCGGTCGACGCGCACGGTCGCGCCGAGGTCGACGCGCAGCCATGCCGAGTCCGAACTCTCGCTGGACCAGCGGGAGTCCGGGTCGGCGTCGACCGCCTCACCGGGTCCGGTGGCGGCGTTCTCGCTGCCGGACGCGGTGACGGACGCGGGGTCGGCGGCGTACGCGGCCGCCGCCAGGTCGGTGTTCCAGTCGGGGGCCGCCGCGGCGGCCGGAGGGGCGAGTGAGGTGGCCAGGGCGGCCAGGGTCGCGGTGATGCTGAGCAGGAGGAGGGGGCGGCGCATGGCGTCTCCTTCACGACGTGACGGAAGGAGAGCGCTCCGGTGGCGGAACGTAGAGGGCGGCCCCTCGCGTGTCAACGGGGGCCGGTGGGGCGAGGGCGAAGAAATCGCTTTCCATAACTTCCTGAAGTCCCAACTGGCCGTTACGGGCGATTTATTGACACTCAGTCCCCTGGATTCTCGCGAACTTCCGTCACAACTCTTGACGCTCGATTCACACACCTGAAGCATGCGTCGCCAGGAGAGCGCTCCCACACCCCCACTCGTTCACTTCATGAACCAGGAGAGCCGCTGTGCCCCACCTCCCCACGCCCCTGTCCCGACTGTCCCGACGCCGAGTCCTCGGCGCGGCCGCCGCGTCCGCGGTCCTGCCCGCCCTCGGCGCGGCCACCGCGTCGGCCGCGCCCGCGGCGCCCGCCGCCGCCAAGCCCCGCAAGGCGCTGGCCGGCGGCGGCGACCTCGGCCCCAACGTGATCGTGTTCGACCCGTCCACACCCGGCATCCAGGCCAAGCTGGACGAGGTCTTCAAGCAGCAGGAGTCGGCGCAGTTCGGCGCCGGCCGCTACCAGCTGCTCTTCAAGCCCGGCACCTACAACGGGCTCAACGCCCAACTGGGCTTCTACACCTCGATATCCGGGCTCGGCCTCTCCCCCGACGACACCACGATCAACGGGGACGTGACGGTCGACGCGGGCTGGTTCAACGGCAACGCCACGCAGAACTTCTGGCGTTCGGCGGAGAACCTGGCGCTGGTCCCGGTGAACGGGACCAACCGGTGGGCGGTCGCCCAGGCCGCCCCGTTCCGCCGGATGCACGTGCGTGGCGGACTCAACCTCTCGCCCGACGGCTACGGCTGGGCCAGCGGCGGCTACATCGCCGACAGCCGCATCGACGGCAGCGTCGGACCGTACTCGCAGCAGCAGTGGTACACCCGCGACTCGTCGGTGGGCGGCTGGCTCAACGCCGTCTGGAACATGGTCTTCTCCGGTGTCGAGGGCGCTCCCGCGCAGAGCTTCCCCGACCCGCCGTACACCACCCTCGACACGACGCCGGTCTCCCGCGAGAAGCCCTTCCTGTACCTGGACGGCGCCGACTACAAGGTCTTCCTGCCGGAGAAGCGGACGAACGCCCGCGGCACGACCTGGGGCAACGGCACCCCGCGCGGCACCTCGCTCCCGCTGGACCAGTTCTACGTGGCCAAGCCCGGCGACAGCGCCGCCACCCTCAACGCGGCGCTCGGCCAGGGCCTCCACCTCCTGCTGACGCCCGGCGTCTACCACCTGGACGCGCCGGTCCGGGTGGACCGGGCGGGCACGGTCGTCCTCGGCCTCGGCTACGCGACCCTCGTGCCGGACGGCGGGGCGACCGCGGTGCAGGTCGCCGACGTGGACGGGGTGCGGCTCGCCGGGTTCCTCGTCGACGCGGGGACCGTCAACTCCGCCACCCTGATCGAGGTCGGCCCGCAGGGCGCCTCCGCCGACCACTCCGCCGACCCGATCACCGTGCAGGACGTCTTCGTGCGGATCGGCGGCGCGGGCGCGGGCAAGGCGACCACCAGCATGGTGATCAACGCACGGCACACCATCGTCGACCACACCTGGGTGTGGCGCGCCGACCACGGCGACGGCGTCGGCTGGGAGACCAACCGCGCCGACTACGGCGTCGTCGTCAACGGCGACGACGTGCTCGCCACGGGCCTGTTCGTGGAGCACTTCAACAAGTACGACGTGCAGTGGAACGGCGAGCGCGGGCGCACGATCTTCTTCCAGAACGAGAAGGCGTACGACGCGCCGAACCAGGCGGCGATCCAGAACGGGAACACCAAGGGCTTCGCCGCCTACAAGGTCGCCGACTCCGTGACGACGCACGAGGGCTGGGGACTCGGCTCGTACTGCTACTACAACGTGGACCCGACGATCGTCCAGGGACACGGGTTCGCCGCACCGAACACGCCCGGGGTGAAGTTCCACGACCTGCTGGTCGTGTCCCTGGGCGGCCAGGGCCAGTACGAGCACGTCGTCAACGACATCGGGGCCGCCACGTCGGGCACCTCGACCGTGCCGTCAACGGTGGTGTCGTACCCCTGACGGCCGGGGCCGCGCCCTGATCAGCGAGTCGTCGTGGACCCGCGCGCC
The DNA here is from genome assembly GCF_024448165.1 of Streptomyces longispororuber. Classification (GTDB taxonomy): domain Bacteria; phylum Actinomycetota; class Actinomycetes; order Streptomycetales; family Streptomycetaceae; genus Streptomyces; species Streptomyces longispororuber_A. Next base: position 3,996 of record NZ_JAMOLN010000078.1, on the reverse strand, counting down.
GGGCAGCCGGTGCCGGGCCGCGACGAGGGCCGCGTCGACGTCACCGGTGCCGGTGGCGACGCAGAGCGAGTAGGCGATGTCCGCCATGCGGCGCCTGGCGTCCGGGCGGCCGCCCGCCGCGTCGAGCGTGCTGAGCGTCTCGTACTGGCGGACCAGATCGGTCAGCACGGCGGGGTGGGCCAGCAGCATGGATACGGGCTCCTTCTCGTCGGGGCCGGTGCGGTCCCCCACCGGCTGCCCCTCCTGCCCGAGGTCAAACAGGCCGTCGGACAGGCGGGGCGGGCGGGGCGTTCAGTACGCCGCGGTGAACCGGGCCCGGTGGTGCTTGGGCCGCTCGGCCTCGTCGAGCAGGGCCAGCGCGAAGTCCTCCATGGAGATCGCCGAGACGCCGTCGGCGTCGACGACCAGTTCGTCGGCGCCGAGCCGGTAGGACCCGGTGCGCACGCCCGGCTCCAGTTCGGCCGCCGGCGCGGCGTAGGCCCAGTCGACGTCGCGGGCCGTGGCAAGCAGGGCCTCGTACTGTGCGTTGCAGGCGAGGGCGATGGGCCGCAGGAGATCCGGGAAGCCGGGGGCGTCGACGAGGCTCGTGCCGGTGCCCGGCACGGTGAGGCCCGCGGCGCCGCCGACGAGCAGCAGCCGCACTCCGGTGGCGTGCAGTCCGCTCAGCAACGCCTCGGTGGCGGCGACGAGTTCGGGTTCTCTGCCGGGTGCCGGGCGGGTCGCGGAGACGACCAGGTCCTGGCCCGCGGCGAGGGCGGCGACGGACCGCGGGTCCGCGGCGTCGCCGGTCCGCGGCGTGGCGCCTGCGGGCAGGTCCGTGGCGCGGGCCGGGTCGCGGACGACCGCGGTGACCCGGTGGCCGCGGGCGAGTGCCTCGGCGACGACGCGACGTCCGACGTTTCCGGCGGCTCCGAAGACGGTGATGTTCATGGGTGACGCTCCTTGTGATCGATGGGGGGACGACGGGAATCGGGCGGGACAACGGGGCCGGGGTCAGCGGGTGCGTTCCCAGGCCCAGACGGTGAGGGCGCCCGCGGCGAGGGCCGCGCCCAGGGTGCTCACGCCGGTCCAGCCGGCGGCGGCCCAGACGACGGCGGCGAGCGCGGAACCGATCGCGCCGCCGAGGAAGAAGCTCGTCATGAACGCGGAGTTGATGCGGCTGCGGGCCTCGGGGCGCAGTGCGTACAGCACGGTCTGGCTGCTGTTGAGGACGGCCTGCTGCCCGACGTTGAGGACGACGACGCCGATCGCGAGCCAGAGCAGGGAGCTCTGCCCGGCGAGCAGCAGCAGCCAGCCGGTGACCAGCAGGGCGGCCCCGCCACCGGTGACCTTCTGTGCGTGCCCGCGGTCGCCGAGCCGGGCCGCGAAGGTCATCGTCACCACGCCCACGGCTCCGACCAGGCCGAACAGGCCGATGGCGGGCGCGGACCAGTGGTAGGGGGAGCCCGACAGCAGGAAGGTGAGCGCGGTGAGCTGGACGCTGTACGAGGCGAGAGAGAGGGCACCGAGCAGGGCGCGGCGGCGCAGCACCGGCTCCTCGCGCAGCAGGGCGAGCGTGGAGCGGAGCAGGGCCGGGTAGCGGAGTTCCGCGGTGACCGCGAGCTGGGGCAGCTTGCGGTGCAGGACGACGGCGGCGACCGCCATGAGCACGGCGAGGACCCAGTACGCGGTGCGCCAGCCGCCCAGTTCGGACAGTCCGCCCGCGGCGGTGCGGGCCAGCAGTCCGCCGAGCAGGACGCCCGACATGACGACGGCGACGACCCGGCCGCGGGTGTCGGCGGAGGCGAGGGCGGCGGCGTGGGCGACGATGACCTGGGCGCCGACCGAGGTGAGGGCGGCGAGGACCGTGCCCACGAGGAGGACGGGGCCGCTGGGTGCCAGCGCGGAGACGGTGAGGAAGAGCGCGGTGGCGGAGAACAGCAGCACGGTGAGCCTGCGGCGGTCCATCACGTCGCCGAGCGGGATCAGGAGCATCAGGCCGAGCGCGTATCCGGCCTGCGACGCGGTGACCATGAGGCCCGCGAGGACGCTGCCGAGGTGCAGGTCCCGGGAGATCAGGTCGAGCAGCGGCTGGGCCACGTAGTTGCCGGCGCAGGACAGGCCGGTGGCGACGGCCATGAGGAGGAGCAGGCTCCTGCGGGGGTCGGTGGCGCCGCTCGGAGTCGTCGGCTGCTGCTGGGCCGTTCCCGGCCGAATTCCCGTCTGTGTCATGGCAGTCAGCCTGCGCCCACCACCAACGATGAGTCCAACACATCCTTGTCATCCCAACGATCGCGAAGCACGATGGACGGCATGGAGCTGCAGCAGATGCGCTATGTCGTCGCCGTCGCCGAGACCGGCGGGTTCACCCGGGCCGCCGAGCGGTGTCTGGTCGTGCAGTCGGCGCTCAGCCATCAGATCGGGAAGCTGGAGAAGGAGCTCGGCGCGCGGCTCTTCGAGCGGACCAGCCGCAGGGTGGCGCTCACCGCCGCGGGCGAGGCGTTCCTGCCCGCGGCCCGGCAGGCGCTGGAAGCAGCGGAGCGGGCCAGGGCGGAAGTCGCCGCGGCCACCGGGGAGATCAGGGGCCGGCTGGCCATGGGGGCGATCGCCACGGTCACGGCGGTCGACGTGCCGGGCCTGATGCGGGCGTACCACGACCGCTATCCGCAGGTGACGATGCGGCTCGTCGACGGGATGAGCGAGGCGCTGGTGCGCGGGGTCCGGGAGGGCGAGCTCGATCTGGCCTTCCTGGGCGTCCAGCCGTCGTTCCGCACGGACGATCCGGGGCTGGGCAGCCGGACGCTGGTGGTCGACCGGCACGTCGCGGTGGTCGCTCCCGACCATCCGCTGGCGGGCCGGGCGGGCGGCGATCCGGTGCCGCTGGAGCGGCTCGCCGGCGAGGAGTGGGTGGACTTCCCCGCGGGGCTCGCGGCGCGGCTGCAGAGCGACGAGGCGTTCCAGGCCGCCGGGTTGCGCCGCGAGGTGGCGTTCGAGGCCAAGGGCCTCGGGTTCCTCGCCGACCTGGTGCGCGGCGGGCTCGGGATCGCGCTGCTGCCGTCCCGGCTGCTGCCGCAGCTGCCGGGACTCGCGGTGGTGCGGGTGGCCGGCGGGCCCGTGCGCGAGGAACGCCTGGTGTGGAGCGAGACGCGTCGCTCGCCGGCCGCCGCGGCGTTCCTGGACTCCGTGCCGGACGCCGCGGGGCGGACGGGAGCCTGACGGCAGACCCTGGGGTCTGCCGTCGAACTCCCGTCGTCGCCCGAAGGGCGGCCCCGCGGTGTCTGGTGCGTGCCAGGCGCCGCGGGGCAGACGGGAGTTCGACGACAGCCCCTAGGCCGCCGCCTCCACCGCGAGGAGCGAGGCGTCGTCCTGGAGGCGGCCCTGGGCGTGGTGCAGCAGGTCGGCGGCGAGGCCGGCGGTGAAGGAGGCGAGCGGTACCGTGCTGATCTCGGCGGCGCGCTCGGCGAGCGGGTAGAAGGTGCCGGTGGCGTCCCGGGCCTCGGTGACGCCGTCCGTGTGCAGGAGCATGCGGTCCCAGGCGGTCCTGGGTATCGGCTGGGCCGCGCACCAGCCCTGGGCGAGGTCGAGCAGTCCGAGCGGCGGCGCCGGTGCGGGCACCGCGGCCGGGACCGCGCCGCCGCCGCGGATGAGAAGCGGCGGGGGATGGCCGCAGCAGACGAGTTCGGCGGAGCCGTCCGGCGCGATGGTGACGAGGGTCGCCGTGATGAACCGGTCGGGCTCGTCCGAGTGCGCGACGAGCGTGTGCAGCCGCACGGCGAGGACCTCCAACGACCGCTGCTGCGCGGCGGTTTCGCGCCAGGCGTGCAGCAAGGCGTCGGCGGTGCGGGACAGTTCGGGGCCCTTGCCCATCACGTCGCCGATGAGCAGCCGGGTGCCGAAGGGCGTGTCGACGACGCCGTGCACGTCGCCGCCACCGTCGTACGCGCCGCCCGGCGTGATCCGGCGGGCGCTGACGCTGAGGGTGCCGACGGTTTCCGGAAGCGCGGTGGCCGACGGCGG
>NZ_JAMOLN010000077.1 GCF_024448165.1 Streptomyces longispororuber | reverse complement strand
GGCTTCCGGTCCCGACGGCTCCTGTGGTTCCGACGACTCCTGTGGTCCCGGCGCCTTCGACACGTCCTTCGACACGTCCGTCGACAGAGGTGCGGACGAAGATGTCGACGGAGGCGTCGACGGAGGCGTCGACGGAGCGTCCGCCGGGGCCGAGACGGCCAGCACCCGTTCCAGGGCGGCCCGCGCGTCGGCGGGCCGCTCGTCCGGCTCCTTCGCCATCAGGTCGAGCACCAGCCGGTCCACGGCGGGCCCCACCCCGGACCGCGCCCGGCTCGGCCGCAACGGCACGTCGTGCAGGTGGTTGAACATCACGCCCGCCGCGTCCCCCATGAACGGCGGCCGCCCGACGAGCAGTTCGTACAGCACGCACCCCACGGCGTACAGATCGGTCCTGGCGTCCCCCGCACCGTCCCTGAACCGCTCCGGCGCCATGTACTGCACGCTGCCGAACGGGAGCTGGCCGGTGTGCGTCAGCCGCGGGTCGGCGGCGCGGTACGCCACGTAGCGCGCGATACCGAAGTCCACGATGCGGGCCCGCGAGGCGTCGCCCTCCACGGACACCATGATGTTGGCCGGTTTGATGTCGCGGTGCACGACGCCCGCCGCGTGTGCGACGACGAGCCCCCGGCACACGTCGGCGGTCCACCGCAGCGCGTCCGCCACGGGCACCCGCACGTCGTCCCGGAGGATCTCCTGGAGCGTCCGCCCGTCCACCAGCGCCATGACGAGGTACGGATGCGCCCCGTCGGTGCCGTGGTCGTGCACCGCGACCACGTGCGGGCTGTCGATCGCGGCGGCGACCCGCGCCTCCCGGCGGAACCGCGCCAGCGCCTCGTCGGCCTCGGCGTCCCCGCCCGCCCCGCTGCCGGACGGCCCGGCGCGCAGCACCTTGACGGCGACGTCCCGCCCCAGCTCGTGGTCGCGGGCCCGCCACACCTCGCCCATCCCGCCGGACCCGATGACTTCGACCAGCTCGTACCGCCCGTTGAGCCGACGCCCACGCACCCCGTTCCCCCTCCGCAGACCGTGCAGTGCCGTCGAGCGTAATGGGCGGGGCGGACAACGGCCGGGGCCGGAGGGGCGAACCGTCAGTCGCCGACGGCGAGTTCGCCGCTGAGGCGGCGGTGCAGGTGCGCGCTGGGCCCGTTCAGGCCGATGATCTCGACCTGCTTGCCGCGCTGCGCGTACTTCGTCTCGATCGCGTCGAGGGCGGCGACGGACGACGCGTCCCAGACGTGCGTGCCGGACAGGTCGATGACGACCTTCGCGGGGTCCGTGGCGTAGGCGAACTGCGTCACCAGGTCGTTCGAGGAGGCGAAGAACAGCTCCCCGGACACCCGGTACACGACCTGTCCGCCGTCGGGATCGACGACCGCGGTGACCTCGGCGAGGTGGGCGACCCGCCTGGCGAAGACCACCATCGCGGTGACGGTGCCGACGACGACGCCGATGGCGAGGTTGTGGGTGGCGACCACGACGGCGACGGTGAGCAGCATGACCGTGATCTCCCCGGCCGGCATCCGCCGGAGCGTCCGCGGGGCGATCGAGTGCCAGTCGAACGTCGCGAACGACACCATCACCATCACGGCGACCAGCGCGGCCATCGGGATGTCGGAGACGACCGGCCCGAAGACGATGCACAGCACCATCAGGAAGGCGCCCGCGAGGAACGTCGACAGCCGGGTCCTGGCACCCGACACCCGTACGTTGATCATGGTCTGGCCGATCATGGCGCAGCCGCCCATGCCGCCGAAGAAGCCGGTCACGATGTTGGCGATGCCCTGTCCGACGGACTCGCGGGTCTTGTCGGATCTGGTGTCGGTGATGTCGTCCACCAGCTTCGCCGTCATCAACGACTCCATCAGGCCGACCAGGGCCATGGCGAGCGCGTACGGGGCGACGGTGGTGAGCGTGTCGAGGGTGAACGGCACGTCGGGCAGCCCTGGCACCGGCAGCGCCGACGGCAGCTCGCCCTTGTCGCCGACCGTCGGCACCGCGATCGCCGCGCCGACCGTGACGACGGTCAGGACCACGATGGAGACCAGCGGCGCCGGGACCACTTTGGTGACCTTGGGGAAGAACACCATGAGGGCGAGCCCGGCCGCGATGAGCGGATAGACGGGCCACGGCACGTCGGTCATCTCCGGCAGCTGCGCCATGAAGATCAGCACGGCGAGGGAGTTGACGAAGCCGACCATCACGCTGCGCGGCACGAACCGCATCAGCCTGGCCACCCCGAGCGCGCCGAGGACGATCTGGAAGACGCCCGCCAGGATCACGCAGGCGACCAGGTACCCGAAGCCGTGCTCCCGGTTGAGCGGGGCGATGACGAGGGCGACGGCACCGGTCGCCGCGGAGATCATCGCGCGCCGCCCGCCGACGACCGAGATCGTCACGGCCATGGTGAAGGACGCGAACAGCCCGATCGCCGGATCGACCCCCGCGATGACCGAGAACGAGATCGCCTCGGGGATCAGGGCGAGCGCGACGACGAGTCCGGCGAGGACCTCCGTGCGCCACACCTTCGGGTCGGAGATCCAGTCGGGCCGGAGGCCGCGCAGCAGCGCGGTGGGGGAGAGCGCAGGGGCAGACAAGAGAAGCGGTACCTGTCGTGATCGGAGGCGGGCCCGGCCACCAGATAGGGGTGTGAGGGGCGTGGCATGCGTGCGGGAGGTTGCAGAAGGACCGTGTCGGCCCTGGCGCGGCGGAGACTCTACCCTAACGTTAGGGTAGAGATCGCGGCCGTTCCGGCCGGGACGTGCGGACGGCGTGGAAGGCGGGCGCGTGAGCGGCGTGCACATGCAGATCGGTGAGGTCGCCGCGCGGACGGAGCTGTCCCTGCGCACCATCCGGCACTACGAGGACTCCGGCCTCGTCATCCCCTCGGCCCGCTCCCAGGGCGGCTTCCGCCTCTACACGGAGGCCGACGTCGCCCGCCTCATGGTCGTCCGCCGCATGAAGCCGCTCGGCTTCAGCCTCGACGAGATGCGCGACCTGCTCGCGGCCACCGACCGCCTCGACTCCGGGGACCGGCTGCCCGACGACGAGCGCGCGCGGCTCCTCGACCGCGTGCGGGACTTCGAGCAGGCGGCGCAGCGCCGGGTCGCCGATCTGCGCACCCAGCTGGCCCGCGCCGAGGAATTCGCCGCGACGCTGCGCCGCCGCCTCCCGTAACTCCCGACGAGAACTCCCGACGAGAACTCCCGACGAGCCGGCCGGGTCCACGGGCTTCCGGCCGTCCGCACCTCGATCACTCGATTGCATAAACGTGCAGCGAGACGTATAGTCATGCCATCGAGGAGGAGGGTTCCATGGTGGTACGTGCGGCGGTGGCCGGTGCGAGTGGATACGCGGGCGGAGAAGTGCTGCGTCTGCTGCTCGCCCACCCCGAGGTGGAGATCGGCGCCCTGACGGGCAACTCGAACGCGGGGCAGCGCCTGGGCGCGCTCCAGCCCCACCTGTTCCCGCTCGCCGACCGCGTCCTCCAGGAGACCACCGCCGAGGTCCTCGCCGGCCACGACGTCGTGTTCCTGGCGCTGCCGCACGGGCAGTCCGCGGCCGTCGCCGAGCAGCTGGGTCCCGACGTCCTCGTCGTCGACATGGGCGCCGACTTCCGGCTGAAGGACGCCGCCGACTGGGAGAAGTTCTACGGCAGCCCGCACGCGGGCACCTGGCCGTACGGCCTTCCCGAACTGCCGGGCGGCCGCGCCGCGCTGGAGGGGTCCAAGCGCATCGCGGTGCCCGGTTGCTACCCGACGGCGGTCTCGCTCGCGCTCGTCCCGGCGTACGGGGCGGGGCTCGTCGAGGACGAGGCCGTGATCGTCGCCGCCTCCGGCACCTCCGGCGCGGGCAAGGCGGCCAAGCCGCACCTGCTCGGCAGCGAGGTCATGGGCAGCATGTCGCCGTACGGCGTGGGCGGCGGCCACCGGCACACCCCCGAGATGATCCAGAACCTCGGCGCGGCCGCGGGCCACCCGGTCTCCGTCTCCTTCACGCCGACCCTCGCACCGATGCCGCGCGGCATCCTCGCCACCTGCAGCGCCAAGGCCAAGGACGGCGTCACCGCCGAGTCCGTGCGCGCCGCGTACGAGAAGGCGTACGGCGACGAGCCGTTCGTGCACCTGCTGCCCGAGGGCCAGTGGCCCGCCACGGCCGCGGTGTACGGGTCGAACGCGGTGCAGGTCCAGGTCGCGTACGACGAGGCGGCCGGCCGCGTCATCGTGATCAGCGCCATCGACAACCTCACCAAGGGCACCGCCGGCGGTGCCGTCCAGTCCATGAACATCGCCCTCGGTCTCGACGAGACCACCGGGCTCTCGACGATCGGAGTCGCGCCGTGAGTGTGACGGCAGCCAAGGGATTCCAGGCCGCGGGCATCGCCGCCGGAATCAAGGAGAGCGGCAACCCGGACCTGGCCCTCGTGGTCAACCGAGGGCCCCGCCTGGCGGCCGCGGGCGTCTTCACCTCGAACCGCGTGAAGGCCGCCCCGGTCCTCTGGTCCGAGCAGGTCCTCAAGGGCGGACTCGTCTCCGCCGTCGTCCTCAACTCCGGTGGAGCCAACGCCTGCACGGGCCCCAAGGGCTTCCAGGACACGCACGCCACCGCCGAGAAGGTCGCGGACGTCCTCGATCTGAACGCGGGGGAGGTCGCCGTCGCCTCCACCGGGCTCATCGGTGTCCTGCTGCCGATGGACAAGCTGCTGCCGGGCGTCGAGACCGCCGCGGGACAGCTCTCCGAGCACGGCGGCGAGAAGGCCGCCATCGCCATCAAGACCACCGACTCCGTGCACAAGACCGCGGTGTTCCAGGGCGACGGCTGGACCGTCGGCGGCATGGCGAAGGGCGCCGGCATGCTGGCCCCCGGCCTCGCCACCATGCTCGTCGTCCTCACCACCGACGCCGACCTCGACAGCGAGGTGCTCGACAGGGCGCTGCGCGACGCCACCCGCCTCACCTTCGACCGGGTCGACTCCGACGGCTGCATGTCGACGAACGACACGGTGCTGCTGCTCGCCTCCGGCGCGGCCGAAGTCACCCCGGAGTACGCGGAGTTCGCCGAGGCCGTCCGCGCGGTCTGCGACGACCTCGGGCGCCAGCTCATCGGCGACGCCGAGGGCGCCAGCAAGGACATCAAGGTCGAGGTGATCAACGCCGCGAGCGAGGAGGACGCCGTCGAGGTGGGCCGCTCCATCGCGCGGAACAACCTCCTCAAGTGCGCCATCCACGGCGAGGACCCCAACTGGGGCCGGGTCCTCTCCGCGATCGGCACCACGAAGGCCGCCTTCGAGCCGGACGAACTGAACGTCGCGATCAACGGCGTGTGGGTCTGCAAGAACGGCGGAGTGGGCGAGGACCGCGACAAGGTCGACATGCGCTACCGGGAGGTCGTCGTCACCGCCGACCTCGCCGCGGGCACCGAGACCGCGACGATCTGGACCAACGACCTGACCGCGGACTACGTCCACGAGAACAGCGCGTACTCGTCATGAGCGAGACCGACAAGACAGTGCAGCCCGGCGCGCGGAAGCACACCGCGCTACCCAAGGCGCAGACCCTCATCGAGGCGCTGCCCTGGCTGACCCGGCACCACGGCAAGACCGTCGTCATCAAGTTCGGCGGAAACGCCATGATCGACGAGGAGTTGAAGGCCGCGTTCGCGCAGGACGTCGTCTTCCTGCACCACGCCGGTCTCAAGCCGGTCGTGGTGCACGGCGGCGGCCCGCAGATCAGCAAGGCCCTGGACCGGCACGGCATCGTCAGCGAGTTCAAGGCGGGCCTGCGCGTCACCACCGAGGACGCCATGGACGTCGTCCGGATGGTGCTCGCCGGACAGGTCCAGCGCGAGCTCGTCGGCCTGCTCAACCAGCACGGCCCGCTCGCCGTCGGCCTCACCGGCGAGGACGCGCACACCATCACCGCCACCAAGCACCGGCCCCGCATCGAGGGCGAGCTGGTCGACATCGGCCGCGTCGGCGAGATCACCGAGATCGACACCGGCGCCATCGAGGCCCTGCTCGCCGACGGCCGCATCCCGGTCGTCTCCTCGATCGCCCGCTCCCAGGACGACCACCATGTCTACAACGTCAATGCTGATACGGCGGCTGCGGCACTCGCTGCTGCGCTGGACGCCGAGACGCTGATGGTGCTGACCGACGTCGAGGGCCTCTACGAGGACTGGCCCCACTCCGACGAGGTCATCAGCCGGCTCACCGCCACCGAGCTCGAAAAGCTGCTCCCGGACCTGGCGAGCGGCATGGTCCCGAAGATGGAGGGCTGCCTGCACGCCGTGCGCAACGGCGTGCACACGGCCCGCGTCATCGACGGCCGGGTCCAGCACTCGATCCTGCTGGAGATCTTCACGGACGAAGGCATCGGCACGATGGTCGTGGCCGACGCGGAGGGGGAGACGGACTGATGGGCGGCACCGCAAAGAACGCGGAGTTGACGACGCGCTGGCAGGGCGCGCTGATGAACAACTACGGCACGCCCCGGCTGCCCCTCGTCAAGGGCGCGGGCGCCCGGCTGTGGGACGCCGACGGCAAGGAGTACCTGGACTTCGTCGGCGGCATCGCGGTCAACGCGCTGGGCCACGCCCACCCCGCGGTCGTCGAGGCCGTCGCCACTCAGATCGGCTCCCTCGGCCACGTCTCGAACCTCTTCATCGCCGAGCCGCCCGTCGCCCTCGCCGAGCGGCTCCTGCAGCTCTTCGGCCGGGACGGCGCGGTCTACTTCTGCAACTCGGGCGCCGAGGCCAACGAGGGCGCGTTCAAGATCGGCCGACTCACCGGCCGGCGCCACATGGTCGCCACCACCGGCGGCTTCCACGGCCGGACCATGGGCGCCCTCGCCCTGACCGGCCAGCCCGGCAAGCAGGATGGTTTCACCCCGCTCCCGGGCGACGTCACGCACGTCCCGTACGGAGACGTGGACGCGCTCAGGGCGGCCGTCACCGAGGAGACGGCCTTCGTCATCATCGAGCCCATCCAGGGCGAGAACGGCGTGGTCGTGCCGCCCGCGGGCTACCTCAAGGCCGCCCGTGAGATCACCCGCGCCACCGGCACACTGCTCGTCCTCGACGAGGTGCAGACCGGTGTCGGCCGGACCGGGCACTGGTTCGCCTACCAGGCGGACGAGGGCATCGAGCCGGACGTCGTGACGCTCGCCAAGGGCCTCGGCGGCGGGCTGCCGCTCGGCGCGACCATCGCGTTCGGCGACGCGGCACACCTCCTCAAGCCCGGACAGCACGGCACGACGTTCGGCGGCAACCCCGTCGCCTGCGCCGCCGGTCTGGCCGTCCTCGACACGATCGCGGGCGAGGGCCTCCTGGAGAACACCAAGGGCGTCGGCGAGCGGCTGACGGCCGGAATCGAATCCCTTGGCCACCCGCTGATCAGCCATGTCAGGGGCGCCGGGCTGCTGCTGGGTATCGTGCTCACGGGGCCGCGCGCACCTGCGGTGCAGCAGGCGGCCCAGGACGCGGGCTTCCTGGTGAACGCGCCCGCACCCGACGTCGTCCGGCTGATGCCCCCGCTGAACCTGACCGACGCCGAGGCGGACGCGTTCCTCACGGCGCTGCCCGCCGTCCTGGACGCGGCAGCGGCCGACGGGGAAGGATGATCCTGAGGAATGGGACGACGACGATGAGCAGCAAAGCGGAGAGAGACCTGCAGGCCGCGTCGAACGCGGCGCTGGCTCACGGCCCCGCCGTACCGCAGACACGCACCGCGCGTCACCGCCGGATCGTGGACATCCTCAACCGGCAGCCGGTGCGCTCGCAGAGCCAGCTGGCGAAACTGCTGTCCGACGACGGGCTGAGCGTCACCCAGGCCACACTCTCCCGTGACCTGGACGAGCTCGGCGCGGTCAAGATCCGCAACACCGGCGGCGAGCTGATCTACGCCGTGCCCAGCGAGGGCGGCTTCCGTACCCCGCAGGCCCCGCTCGGCGAGTCGGCGAAGGAGGAGCGCATGCGCCGCCTCGCCGGTGAACTGCTCATCTCCGCCGAGGCGTCGGCGAACCTGGTGGTGCTCCGCACGCCGCCGGGCGCGGCCCAGTTCCTCGCCTCTGCCATCGACCAGGCCGAGCTGCACGTCATCCTCGGCACGATCGCCGGTGACGACACGCTGATGCTGATCAGCCGGGACCCGGCGGGCGGTCAGGCGCTGGCGGACCACATGCTGCGGCTGGCGCAGAACGAGCACTGACGCGGACGCGGCCGGGGCCTCAGTCCTCGGCCGCGGCTCGCGCCCGGTAGGACATCCAGGCCGCGACCAGCGCGCCCGACACGTTGTGCCAGACCGAGAAGACGGCCGCGGGCAGGGCCGCCAGCGGGCTGAAGTGGGCCGTGGCCAGGGACGCCGCGAGGCCCGAGTTCTGCATGCCGACCTCGAAGGCCATCGCCCGCGACGCCGGCTTCCCGAGCCGCGCCACCTTCCCCGCGCCGTACCCGAGGGCCAGGCCGAGACCGTTGTGCAGGACCACGGCCAGCAGCACCAGGGCGGCCGCCGACTTGATCGCGTCGGCGCTGCCCGCCACCACCACGGCCACGATCACGGCGACGGTGAGCGCCGACAGCCACGGCAGCACCGGCAGCACCCGGTCCACGAACCGGCCGAGCAGCAGCCGCACCACGACGCCCGCGACGACCGGCAGCAGCACGGTCTTGAGGATGTCCGTCATCATCGACCCGGCGTCCACCGGCAGGTACTCGCCCGCGAGCAGCAGCGTCAGCGGCGGGGTGATCAGCGGCGCGAGGACGGTGGAGACCGTCGCGACGGACACCGACAGGGCCACGTCACCGCGCGCGAGATACGTGACGACGTTCGACGCCGTACCGCTGGGCGCGCAGCCGACGAGGATCACACCGGCCGCCAACTGCGGTGACAGGCCCAGTGCGTGGGCGATCAGCCAGCCGAGCCCCGGCATGATCACGTAGTGCGCGACGAGGCCGAGCCCCACGGCCCAGGGGCGCCGGGCGACGCCCCGGAAGTCGTCGAGCGACATGGTGAGACCCATGCAGAACATCACCGTGCCGAGCAGATACGGCACGTTCGTCCCCCAGCCGGCGAAGGTGCCGGGGGCGGCGAGGCCCCAGGCGCCCGCGAGGAGCACGAGGACGGGAAAGACGGTGACCGCGAGCCGGGCCGCCCGGTCGGCGGTCGCGGTCCCGGTGGCGTCGGTGGCGGATGGGGTCGTGTGTTCGGTTTCGCTGTGCACCGGGCGATGCAACGTCTCCGTGCCGGGGGCACGCAACCCTGTCTCGGCATTCGGTACGTGTATCCCGCACGTTTTGCCGAAATCGGTCCTGCGCGAGGCTCAGCCGCACTGGCCGACCGGCGTGATCGCGACGACCACCGCCGTTCCCAGCGTGACCTTCTCCTCCTTGCCGCCGTCCTCTTCGATGCGCAGCCGCACCCCGTCGCGCCCAGCCCCGAGGAACTCCCCGCATTGCTCACCGGTGGTCGTGGTCACCCGGACCAGGGCGTCGGGGGCGGACTCCGTGGTGAACCAGGCGAGCGTCACTCCCGCGGCCGCGAGGGCGATACCGGCGACACAGCACACCGAGGCCCAGCGCACAGCACGGGTCACCCGGACGATCTCGCCCTCCGTCCAGCGCCGCAACGCCTGACCGGCCAGCAGGACCCGGCTCCCCGGACGGCCGTGAGCTGCCCGCACGGCCAGCACCGATCCGGCCACCAGTAGCAGGAACGCCGCCGCGACGAGGCCCGACGCGAAGTACCGCGCGCGCTCCGGGAGTTGAGCCAGGTCGTCGCGGCCCTTGAGCGTGACGAGCACGGCGAGCAGCGTTGCCAGGCCGGTCAGCCCGTTCCGCCACCCCTCCGCTCGGCGCTGCAGCTCGGGCAGCTGCTGGAACTCCTGCTCGCGGGCGAGCGCCGACCAGCGGCGGTCGGTGGCACTCACGGCGCGGTGTCCACGGCCGACACGCGCCAACTCGCCCCGCAGCCCACGAAGGCGGCGTCCCCCGGTATCTGCGGATGGGGATGCCCGCACTCGCAGTAGTGCGACTCCTCGAGCAGGGCCGCCACGTCGGCGGAGAGCCCCGGAGGCGCCTGCTCGCCTCTCAGCCAGGACAGCACCCCCTTGGTGCCCGATCCGGGGACACCGTGCCGGTACTCGGTCCGTGTACGGCCGTGACAGCGCGGACAGTTGCCCTCAAGGGCGATGCCGAGTCCGTCCGCGGTGGGCCTGCCGCGGAACGGCGCGGTCGTCGTGCCCAGATCCCCTTCCGCGTACGCGGTGCCGAACGCGTGCGGTGTGCTAGATGCGTCAGGCATCCGTGGGCTCCTCGGTGATGTGCAGGCCGAACAGATCGGCGTAGTGGCTCAGTCGCTCCGCGACCCAGTGCGTGCTCTCCCCGACGGCATCGGCAGCGCGTGCCAGGTCCGCGGCCGTGAGGGAGCCTTCGACGGCGGGGGTCCGACCGTCCAGGTGCCGGGTGAGGATGATCAGGTCCTGCCAGAGGGGGATGACGTCGGGTGCGGCGGACAGGTCGGGGAGCGAGGTCAGGCGCGGGTCGCAGAGGGGGAGATAGGGCTCGATCCGGGATGCCGTCCTGGCCGGGGACTCGCCGATACGGGCCGCCGTGCGTACGAGTTTCAGGGGTGCGATGAAGGCCGAACCGTCGTCGGTGTCGGGCCAGAGCCGCTGCAGCACATGCAGGTCGTATTCATCCGGAATGCCACGGTCCAGCGCGGACAGTGCGGCCGGGGAGAGTTCGGCGATCAGCGCTCCCAAGGGGCGCAGGTGCTCCAACGACCGGTAGGCGGTGGCCGGATCGGTTCCCATCCGGCTCGCTCTGTGGGCGAGCAGGGGTGGTGTCAGAGGAATCCAGACCGCCTCGCCCGCTTCGTCGCTCCAGTCGCCGGACTCGTCGACATAACCGAGCAGGGTCGTGCAGTCCTCGCGAGAGGGCTGATACGTGCGGAGTTCCTGGGGGATGTCGGGAATCTCCAGGCCGAGGTCGTCCCGCTCCCGGAACAACGCGTCGACCCGGTGCAGAGGCTCCTGCAGCAGCGCGGCGGCGTTGAACAACGTGGCTGACGTGAACCGGTTGGCCGGAAAGTCGGAGTCATCGCTGAGGGGGTACTCCTTGCCACCGAGCGCGTACTGGAGATGGAGCGGAAGGTCGTCCCACAACTGAGCCACGCGATAGGCCTCGGGGATGCACACTCCCATGAGGCGAAGCTGGTCCAGGGTCTCGTCGGAGAAACCCTTGAGGAAGGAGAGCGGCGCCTCGACCGGGATGGCGCCGACGAACCTGTCGGACCTCCTGGCGAAGAAGCTGGTTTCGGGCGTAGGGCGGATCTGGCGGGCGGGGTGTCCCTCGGAGGAGTACCGGCGGGTGTACCGCAGATCGAGAGTCGCCGCGAGCGATGCCAGCGTGTCCTCCGCTTCCCCCAGCGTCATCCCGCGGTCTTCGGCCAGGGTGACGGTCGCGTTCCAGGACAGCATCGGCCCGAGGCCGTCCCGTGGGGTGACGGACCGGGACAGGAGCGCGAAGTCCTGTGAGGAGAGATCCATCCAGCGGAGGACCTCATCGAGAGCTGGTACGGTCCAGCCCAACCAAGCGTGCTCCCGGAGGACTTCGAGCACGGCGGCGGGGGAGTCCCCGGTCTCCTCGCAGACAGCGCGCACCTGCGCCGGCGTGGACACAAGGCGCGCCATCTCGGAGTGGTAGTTCTGCTTCACGAACAGTCGGTTGAGTTCCCCGCCGTCGCAGACGTGATGGAGGTGTCGTTCGGGAACGTCCGGGAGTCCAGGGGCCCCCAGCTTCTCGAAGGGCGTCAGTTGCGCGGCCAGCGTGCCGAGCGGCAGCAGGAGTTTCGCCGAGATCCGGGGGAGGTCGTGCGGAGCGGTGGGCACCCATCTCTCGCGCAGATAGATCGCCGAGTCGAAACTCCCCTCGAGCAGGCCGGCGAACGCCGCCTGCTCGTCGTCGGGCACGAAGTCGAGGCCGTGCGGCCGGGCGGGGTCCAGCGGCGGGATCCAGCACGAGGCCGCGATGAGCAGCCTGCGCTGCCTGCGCACCACTTCGGACAGGGGAATCCTTCGTGCGGCCGCCTTCTGGACCATGAGCGGCCAGAAGCGCGCAGGCATGGAGGCCAGCGCGGCGTCACCCGGTTCCGGCCGGGGGTAGCCGTCGAGCCGCTGTGGGCGGATGGGCGACTGACGCGTTCGCCTCACCGCACGAAGGACCGCCTGGCGCCAGCCCGCCAAGCGAACAGCCTCCGTGCCGTTGTTCGGGCGGGCGTTGACGATCTCGGCGTCCAGTGAGAACCACCCCACGACATCCAGATCATGCTGCTCGCCGGACTCCTGGGCGACGCTGAGACCGAGGCCGCGCCACTCCCGCCCCAGGACCACGGCCGCGTCGGGGTTCCGCTCGTCCACGTCCCACAGCCATTCCATGGTCAGCCTCGGCCATGACGACAGCGCGGTCGCGCCCAGGCGCCACTGCTCCGCGGCCCACTCGCGGTCGTAGTCCTGCAGCTCCTTGCGGCTCACGCTGAGGACACCGGCGTGCTCCCCGGTCAGATTGAGTACACACCCGAATGGCTTCTGATCGGTCACGATGCCATCGCACAGCATGGCGCCCTGGCCCTTCACCCACCACAGCGTGCCCGGCACGGCCTCCAGCGATTCCTCGCCGGCGTCGAGGGACGGCTGCAGGACACCCGGCCGCCACCGGTGGGCGCGGCCGTCCGCGTCGGACGCCGTGAGGTCGAACTCGCTGACCCTGACCAGCTCGCGCAGCACGGAGACGCACGACGCGCCGTCCGACAGCGCGCCGTCCCGCAGATACAGCCGGATCCGCGTGCCTCCGCCCGCCAGACCGTCGCCGGGGCCGGTGTGCTGCTGGATACGGAACAGGCTGCCGCTGCTGGGGATGTCGACGCGCAGCGCGTGCTCCGCGGGAATGCCCTCGGGGCTGACCTGACGGGTGAAGATCGTCATCTCCTCGGCCAGCATGAAGTAGCTGAACACCCCGATGCCGAAACGGCTGTTCGGGTAGAGGCGCAGCGCGGGGTCGTGCCGGAGCCAGCGGGCCTGTTCGCGCCGGAAGGACTTCGAACGCTCGAAGCGGCTGCCCGCGCGAGTGAACGTGTGCTTGAGCTGTTCGGCGCTCATCCCGACCCCGTTGTCCTGGCACTGGACGTAGCGTCCCCGCTCGTCCTCGCCCTCCGTGATCGAGATCTCGCCCGTCCAGTCGTCCGTGACGGTGCCCCGGCTGCGCAGATACCTCCAGCGCATCGCCCGGTAGCGGCACGCGTCCATGGAGTTCTGGTACAGCTCGCGCAGTGCCAGGTTCGGTTCGCCGCCGTAGAGCTGCTCGCCCATCAGAAGCTCGCGCACCTCCGTCTGGGCCAGGTGGAAGCGGAGCAGCGGCACGTCGTACGACGGCTGCCCCGCACTCCGGTTCGGGCGCAGATCGCGGTCGGTGACGCGGCGCGGCAGGCGTACGAGAAGTGCCTCCTCCTGCGCGGGCAGGTCGGCGGCGAGCTCAGCGATCTCGGCGACCAGTTCGTCGGCCCGGTCCACGACGTCGCTCAGCGCGGCGTGCACTGCCTGGTGCGGGCAGGGCGCGTCCAGATGCAGTACACCGTTCTCCCAGACCCAGCCGAGTTCACGGGCGACGCCGATCACCTGCTCGGGCAGGACCGGGTCGGTGACACCGAAGTGCTCGGCCACCACGTCGGGGAACCGGCGCACGTCCACGGCGAGTACGGCGGCCAGCCGCAGCAGCAAGGTCAACGGGCGTATCCGCAGAGCCTGATGACCGCCCGAGACGAGTACGCGCTCGGGCGTCGCCGCCGATGCGAGTCGGTCCGGCTCCTCCACGCCCAACTGCGCCGCCATCGTGCACAGCCCTTCGGCCGGTTCCTGCGCACGGTCGGCGGAGATGCCCATGGCCACGAGGAGATCCTTGGCGAGCACCTGGGTGACGGGCTCGTCGTCCGTCTCGAAGCGGTCGGCGATCCATCGGTGCACCAACCACATCGTCACCGCCGTGGCGTCCCGCTCGCGGCCGCGCGCCTGGCAATCGGCCGCCCTGCGCGCGACCGGCCGGTGCTGTTCGCAGATCTGCTCGTAGTGCCGGCGGAGGGCATCGGTGCCGGTCCGCCGGCCCAGCGTGTAGGGGTCTGCCTCGGCTGCCTGACTCAGCCACTCGGCCCAGGTGACCTCGTGCAGGAACGTGGCGGCCACCAGCGCCGCCACCTCGATCGCGGACAACGCGGCCGGTGCGGGCAGCAGTTGCGGAAGCCGCTCGCGCAACAGCCGTACGACGAAGGTGTCGTCGGCCCACGGATCCGTGTGCGGCAGGCGGCCCTGGGCGAGGTGCAGGGTGCGCGCGCACTGCTCGACGAATGTGGCCAGGCACTTCTTGAAGCGCTTCGCGTCCTCCTGCTGTGCGTCCTCCACCCTGGACCACAGGGGAGTGTCGAGCGCTGCCGCCAGCCAGTCCTCCATCAGGGAACGGCCGGAGCAGATCTCCGTGTCCCGCGCGCGTGCCTCGTCCTGGGTCACGTACTTGATCGCGGGCGTCTGGGCGAGACCGCTGCCGCGGGCGGCTCTCGTCGTGGCCGCGCGGGCGGCGGCGAACACCTCGGTGACCGTACGGGCGGGGCTGAGCGGGCCCAGTGCCTCGGCGAGCCCCTGGGTGAAGAAGCTGCCCTCGGGGCCGTAGCCGCTGCGCTCACCGCGCGCACACCCGGTGAGCACGGCGTAGTCGCCGCTCGGCGGCCCGCTGTCGATGCTGCTGCCGAACGGGACGCCGTCGCGCACGTCGTCGCTACGGCACGCGTCGATCACCCAAAGGACGGTTTCGGCCTTGCAGTCCTTCAGGAGGGAGCTGATCCCGGCGGGCAGCAGGGACTCGGTGTACAGCTCCTGCCAGACGCCGTCGCTGGGCCAGACCGCGTCGGCCGGCACCAGATAGTCCTTGCCGCCGACGGTGATGCCGTGGCCGGTGAAGTACAGGAGAACGGTGCCACCGGGTGGGACGTCGCGCGCGAACTCATAGATGCGCTTCTTCAACGTGCTGCGGTGGGCGTCCCGTTCGATCTCCACGTGGTATCCGGCGGGGACCAGCGCCGACTCCATGCGACGGAGATCGGCGTCGATCACTTCGTCGAGCGGTTCCAGACCCGCGGCCGGGCCGGATGCCCGCCCGACTCCCAACAGCAGTGCCCTGCGTGCCTCGTTCATGTCCCTCCCACCAGCAGAGGAACATGATGGCACCCGGGGCCGACAGCGCCGCGAGGTTCCACCGGACCAGGGGTCAGTACCGGGTGATCGCCGTGGCCCCGCCGGCCGTCCCGATCGCCATGTGGGGCGCCCGCCCCGGCTTCGCCCAGGTCAGGATCCGCCGCATGTCCGCCTTCGGCACCGAGACGCAACCGGCCGTCGCCGCGCGCCCGTTGACGTGCAGGAAGATGCCCGCGCCGCGGCCGCGCACCGGGCGGTGGTAGTTGAAGCCGATGACGAGCGCGTGCGCGTACTGCGTGCCGTAGTCGGCGAGGTGCTCGGACTCGGCGGCCCGGCAGTCGGCGGGGCGGGGCTGGGTCCAGCGGTTGTAGGAGCGGGAGTCGTTGTCCTGGCACCACCACGAGGAGCCCTGGACCCGCCGGTACGCCACCGTCGTGCCGCCCGGCGCCGCCACGGTGCCGAACGCGAACGGCAGGTCGTACAGGCCGGCCGGCGTGGTGTTCGTGCCCTGCTTGCGGCGCGTGCCCTCGACGAGCCCCTTCGCGCCGAACCGCGCGGGCGCCGAACCCGCCTTCACCCAGCGGCCGTTCGCCCGGCGGTCCCACCAGGTGACGGTGCCGGTGGTGGCGGACGCGCGGGGCGCCTCGGCGGTGACGAGCTGACTGCCGCCGCCGGTGTCCGCCATCCGGGCGGGCAGCGGGGCGGACGCGGCGCCGCTCGGCGGGGCGGCACCGAGCGCGGCGACGGACACGACGAAGGCGGCGATACCTGCTCGCAAAGGGCGCATGGTTCAGAACGTAGCGGGTGGCAAGGGCAGGGGCAGCCCCGGAAGTCCGTCCATGCTCCGCCCGATGTACTCCTTCTTCTGGAAGTACGCGTCGAGCGCCTCGTCGTCCTTGCGGGCGAAGTAGTCCCCGTGGAGCGTGCGCTCCTCGTCGTACGTCATGAAGGGCACGGCGAATCCGCAGGTGTCCCGGACGTGTTCGGCGTGCACGACGATGATCGCGCGCAGGCCGCTGCGGGTCACGTCGACGCCCTCGAAGTGACCGAGCAGCTCCGTGAACCGCGGGTCGTCGCGGAAGACGGGCTCGCCGCGGCCGTGCACCCGGACGATGTTCGGCGGCCCCTGGAACGCGCACCACATGAGCGTGATCCGGCCGTTCTCGCGGAGGTGGGCGATGGTCTCCGCGTTCGACCCGGCGAAGTCCAGGTAGGCGACGGTGTGTTCGTCGACGACGGCGAAGGAGCCCTTGAGACCCTTGGGGGACAGGTTGACCGTGCCGTCGCCGGACAGCGGCGCGGTCGCCGTGAAGAAGACCGGCTGCTCCTCGATGAAGCTGCGCAGCCGGCCGTCTATGCGTTCGTAGCTCTTTCCCATGCGGGAAGTATGAGCGCTGCGGAGGGCGCGAATCGTGCGGATCGTACGGACGTCCCCGGCGGTCCGCCCTTCCGCGCCGATTGACGAATCATGCAGAGTTCTGCATACTCATGCATGACACCCACCGGCTTGAGGAGCAGAGCACGTGAGCAGCAACACCGGCGATGTCCGCCTCTGGGGTGGCCGGTTCGCCGACGGCCCCGCCGAGGCCCTGGCGAAACTCTCCGCCTCCGTCCACTTCGACTGGCGCCTCGCCCCGTACGACATCGCGGGCTCCCGCGCCCACGCGCGCGTGCTCCACAAGGCGGGACTGCTCACCGAGGACGAGCTGACCCGCATGATCGCCGGGCTCGACCAGCTGGAGTCCGATGTCGCGGACG
This sequence comes from Streptomyces longispororuber, assembly GCF_024448165.1. Lineage (GTDB taxonomy): Bacteria > Actinomycetota > Actinomycetes > Streptomycetales > Streptomycetaceae > Streptomyces > Streptomyces longispororuber_A. The sequence goes on along the minus strand of NZ_JAMOLN010000077.1, from coordinate 24,289 downwards.
GCTCCTTCGTCGGCACCATCGCCGACGAGGACGTGCACACCGCCCTGGAGCGCGGCCTGCTGGAGCGCCTCGGCCCGGACCTCGGCGGCAAGCTGCGCGCGGGACGCTCCCGCAACGACCAGGTGGCGACGCTCTTCCGGATGTACCTGCGGGACCACGCCCGCGTCATCGGCGGTCTGATCACCGACCTCCAGGAGGCCCTCGTCGGCCTCGCCGAGGCGCACGCCGACGTCGCCATGCCGGGCCGGACGCACCTCCAGCACGCCCAGCCGGTGCTCTTCGCCCACCAGATGCTGGCGCACGTCCAGCCGCTGTCCCGGGACGCCGAGCGGCTGCGGCAGTGGGACGAGCGGACGGCCGTCTCGCCGTACGGGTCCGGCGCGCTGGCCGGCAGCAGCCTCGGCCTCGACCCGGAGGCCGTGGCGCAGGACCTCGGCTTCGAGCACGGCTCCGTCGCCAACTCCATCGACGGCACGGCCTCCCGTGACTTCGTCGCCGAGTTCGCCTTCATCACCGCGATGATCGGGGTGAACCTCTCCCGCATCGCGGAGGAGATCATCATCTGGAACACGAAGGAGTTCTCCTTCGTCACCCTCCACGACGCCTTCTCCACCGGCTCGTCGATCATGCCGCAGAAGAAGAACCCGGACATCGCCGAGCTGGCGCGCGGCAAGTCCGGCCGCCTCATCGGCAATCTGACGGGCCTGATGGCCACGCTCAAGGCGCTGCCGCTCGCGTACAACCGCGACCTCCAGGAGGACAAGGAGCCGGTCTTCGACTCCTGCGACCAGCTGGAGGTCCTGCTCCCCGCGTTCACCGGCATGATGGCCACGCTCACGGTCAACCGGGAGCGGATGGAGGAGCTTGCCCCGGCCGGCTTCTCGCTCGCCACCGACATCGCTGAGTGGCTGGTGAAGCAGGGCGTGCCGTTCCGTGTCGCCCACGAGGTCGCCGGCGAGTGCGTCAAGGTCGCCGAGGCCGAGGGCAAGGAGCTGGACGAGCTCACCGACGAGCAGTTCGGCAAGATCTCCGAGCACCTCACGCCCGAGGTCCGCACGGTCCTGAACGTGCCGGGTGCCCTCGCCTCCCGCTCCGGCCGCGGCGGCACCGCGCCCAGCGCGGTCGCCGTCCAGCTCGCCGAGGTCAAGCAGGACCTCACGGTGCAGCGCGCCTGGGCCGACGCCAAGAAGTAGCCCCCCGAGGCCGTACGCAGGGCCCGGTTCGTCCATTCGTGGACGGGCCGGGCCCTGCGTCGTGCAGGGGCGGGGATCAGCGGCGGGCCCGCGCCCCGCTCCCGTAGCTCGACAGGTCGAGCAGCAGGCCGAACAGCACCACGACCCAGCCGATGCCGCGCACCCCGGTGACCGGCGCGTACGCGAACACGTACCCGAGCGTCGTCCAGGGCAGCAGGATCAGGCCGGCGAGCGGCAGCAGGACACCGCTGAAGGCCCGGTCCACCAGGTTCGTGAACAGCCAGGTGATCACCAGGGCGACCCGCGGTCCGATGGCCGCCATCGCGGCGAAGATGCAGCACCCCATGCCGGTACCTCCTGAGAGACCTCACCGTCCCGTCAGTCGTAACACCGGGTGACCGGGCGGGCCAGCGGAGTGGCGGGACAAGGGGCGGCGGACAATGGATGAGACATTCACGTCTCATCTGGTCTACTCTTGTCTCATGTCAGTCGATCGCGAACAGGTCCTGCGCAGCGCCGCGGCCCTGCTCACCCGCAAGTCCACGGCCACGATGGACGAGGTCGCCCGCTCCGCGGGCATCAGCCGCGCCACCCTGCACCGGCACTTCGCGGGCCGCGACGCCCTCGTCCGCGCCCTGGAGGAGCTGGGCATCCAGGAGTGCGAGGCGGCGCTCGACCGGGCCCGTCTCGACGAGGGCCGCGCCGAGGACGCGCTGCGCCGGCTCATCGGCGAGATCGAACCCTGCGCACCCCTGCTCGCCTTCCTCGTCACGGAGAACCAGCTCTTCGAGGGCGACGAGCAGCACGCGGGCTGGGCCCACCTGGACGCCCTCATCGCCGCGCTGTTCCGGCGCGGCCAGGAGGCGGGGGAGTTCCGCATCGACCTGACACCCGCCTGGCTGACCGAGGCGCTGTACGGCCTCGTCAGCGGCGGCGCCTGGGCCGTGATGGACGGCCGTGTGGCGGCGAAGGACTTCTCATACATGATCGCCGAGCTGCTGCTCGGCGGCGCACGACGGAGCGTGGAACCATGACCGGCACACAACAGCGCACCCCCGCGGCGGAGGTGGTGGCGCGCCCCGGCCGGTGGCTCGCCCTCTCCGTCCTCGTGCTGGCCGTGCTGCTCGTCGCCGTGGACGCGACGGTCCTCGGCCTCGCGACCCCGTACATCAGCGAGGACCTCAAGCCCTCCGGCACCCAGCTGCTGTGGATCGGTGACGTCTACTCGTTCGTCATCGCCGGTCTGCTGGTCTCCATGGGCAGCCTCGGCGACCGCATCGGCCGCAAGAAGCTGCTGCTGATCGGTGCCGTCGCCTTCGGCGCGGTCTCGGTGCTCAACTCCTACGCCACCACACCGGAGTTGATGATCCTGGCGCGCGCCCTGCTGGGTGTCGCCGGCGCGACGCTGATGCCGTCCACCCTGGCGCTGATCCGCAACATCTTCCACGACCCGCGCGAGCGCTCGCTCGCCGTCGGCATCTGGGGCGCCATGGCGTCCGCCGGTGCGGCGGTCGGGCCGGTCGTCGGCGGATTCCTGCTCGAACACTTCTGGTGGGGCTCGGTCTTCCTGATCAACCTGCCCGTGATGGCGATCCTGGTCGTCGTCGGCATCAAGCTCATCCCCGAGTCGAAGAACCCGGTGCCGGGCCCCTGGGACCTGGCGAGCGTCGTGCTCTCCCTGGTCGGCATGATCGGCGTCGTCTACGCCATCAAGGAAGCGGCGGCGCACGGCTTCCGCTGGGACGTGGCGGTGTCCGCGGTCATCGGCGTGGCGGCCCTCGTCGCCTTCGTCCGGCGCCAACTCACCCTGAAGTCGCCCCTGCTGGACATGCGCCTGTTCCGCAACCGCGGCTTCTCCGGCGCCGTCCTGGCCGACCTCCTGACGATCCTCGGACTCGCGGGCCTGATCTTCTTCCTGTCCCAGTTCCTCCAACTGGTCCAGGGGCGGCAGCCGTTCGAGGCGGGCCTCGCCGAACTGCCCGCCGCCGTGGGGGCGGTGGCGGCCGGTCTGGTCGCCGGTGTCGTGGCGCGCCGCTTCTCGGTGCGCGCCGTGGTGGCGGGCGGCCTCGCGGCCGTCGGCCTGGCCCTCGCGGCCCTCACCACGCTGAGCCAGTCGACCGGCTACCCGCTGCTCGGCGCGGTGCTGCTGGTCGTCGGCGTGGGCGCGGGCCTCTCGTTCACGGTCACGGCGGACGTGATCCTGTCCAGCGTGCCCAAGGAGCAGGCGGGCGCCGCCTCGGCGGTCTCCGAGACGGCGTACGAACTCGGCGCGGCCCTCGGCATCGCCCTGCTCGGCTCGATCGTCACGGGCGTCTACGCGGGCTTCACGGCTCCGCCGGGCACCCCGGCGGACGTCGCGGCGGCTGCCCACGAATCGCTGGGCGGCGCGGTCGAATCGGCGTCGGGCCTCCCGGCCGCACAGGCCCAGGAACTGCTGACCTCGGCCCAGACGGCCTTCGTGGACGGCCTCCAGGTCGCCGCGGGCGTCGGCGCGGCGGTCCTCCTGACGACGGCGGTGGCGGCCTGGTTCATGCTCCGGGGCCAGTCCCTGGAGTCCTGACCGATCCCGCCCCGGGCCCCCGCCCCGGAACAGCAGAAGGCCCGGCCCACCGGAATCAACCGGTGGGCCGGGCCCACGTCACCGTAGGAACGCTTACGCGGCCTTCGCCTTCGTGGCGTACATGTCGACGTACTCCTGACCCGACAGCCGCATGACCTCGGCCATCACGGAATCGGTCACGGCCCGCAGCACGTACCGGTCGCGCCCCATCCCGTCGTACCGGGAGAACTCCATCGGCTCGCCGAACCGCACGGTCACCCGCCCGGGCCGCGGCATCCCCGCCCCGCCCGGCTGCAGCTTGTCCGTGCCGATCATGGCGAAGGGGACGACGGGCGCCCCCGTCATCAGGGTCAGTCGCGCGATGCCGGTCCGGCCGCGGTACAGCCGGCCGTCGGGGGAGCGGGTGCCCTCCGGGTAGATCCCGAAGATGTTGCCCTCCTCCAGGATGCGGCGGCCGGTCATCAGCGCCGCCACACCACCGTTGGCACCGTCCCGGTCGACCGGGATCATGCCGACCCCGGTGAAGAACCACGCCATGAGGCGGCCCTTGAGGGACTTGCCGGTGACGTACTCGTCCTTACCGATGAAGCACACCTGCCGGTCGCAGACGAGCGGCAGGATCATCGAGTCGATGAAGGTCAGGTGGTTGCCCGCCAGAATGACGGGACCGTTCCCCGGGATGTTCTCGGCGCCTTCCACCCGTGGGCGGAACATCAGGCGCATGATCGGTCCGAGCACTGCCTTGATGAGCGCGAAGCGGGACAACGGGCCCTCCTGTGTCAGGGAATGGACTGGGAACGTACGTGGGTCTGTGCAGGTGAGGACGATACTCGCGGCCGGGTACCCGGCGCACATCGGGGTTCACGGACTGGATACGCAGAGTTGACCCTCGTTTGCCTCCCGTTGATGTGCGGGTGACGCCCAGGAGTCACCTCGCCGCACCCCGCCGTTCCGCACGGGGTCTCCCGTTCGTCACTCCTGTCCACCTACCATCGGTCCCGCTTTGACAGGTGCAAGGCAGTACTTGGTGGGAGGAGCGCTCCATGGGGAACGAGAAGGCACAGGCGGCACACGAGGCGCAGGCCGGCGGCACGGTGGGACGTCGTTCGCTGCTCGGCGCTGCCGTGCTCGGCGCGGGCGCGGCCGCCCTCGCCGTGCCCGGCACGGCAAGAGCCGCCGACCGCGACAGTGGTGGGAATCACTCGGGCCAGGGCTACAAGAGCCTGCCCGTCCCGACGATCGTCGCGCACCGCGGCACCAGCGGTTACCGGCCCGAGCACACGCTCGGCTCCTACCAGTTGGCGCTCGACATGGGCGCGCACGTCATCGAGGCCGGTGACATCGTCCCGACCAAGGACGGCCACCTCGTATGCCGTCACGAGCCGGAAATCGGCGGCACCACCGACGTCTCGGCCCACACCGAGTTCGCGTCCCGCAAGACCACGAAGGTGATCGACGGGGTCTCCACGACCGGCTGGTTCACCGAGGACTTCACGCTCGCCGAGCTGAAGACGCTGCGCGCCAAGGAGCGCATCCCGGCGACGCGCCAGCGCAACACCCTCTACGACGGCCGCTGGGAGATCCCCACCTTCGAAGAGGTCCTCAAGTGGCGCGCCGAGCAGAGCCGCAAGCGCGGCCGCGAGGTGTGGATCCACGTCGAGACCAAGCACCCCACCTACTTCCGCAAGCTCGGCCTCGGCCTGGAGGAGCGCCTCGCCAAGCTGCTGCGCGCGTACGGTCTGCACAAGAAGAACTCCCCGGCGTTCCTGCAGTCCTTCGAGCCGACGAGCATCCAGCGCCTGAACAAGCTGGTCGACAACCCGCTCGTCGTCCTGCTGTCCACGGCGAACTCCCGCCCGGCGGACTTCGTCGAGATCGGGGACCCGCGCACCGTCGCCGACCTGATCACGCCCAAGGGCCTCGCGGAGATCGCGACGTACGCGCAGGGCATCGGCCCGACCCTCGACCTGGTCATCCCGAAGGACGCGAGCGGCAAGCTGCTCCAGCCCACCACGCTCGTCAAGGACGCGCACGCCGCCGGGCTGATCCTGCACCCGTACACGATGCGCAACGAGAACACCTTCCTGCCCGCCGACTTCAAGAAGGGCACGGACCCGAACGCGTACGGGGACGCCTTCGGTGCCTTCCAGGCGTACTTCGCCACCGGGATCGACGGCATCTTCTCCGACAACTGCGACACCGCCCTGCTGGCCCGCGAGGACTTCGTCAACGGCTGACCGCCCGGCCCCGGTTGGAGTGACCCGCGGCCGCCCCGGCAACCACGAGCCGAGGCGGCCGCGTCCCGCCGGACATGAACGCACCGGACACGCACGCACCGACGCACGACCTGGTCATCGAGACCCTGCGCCCCCTCCTCGCGGCGGAGGTCCGGGCCGAACTCCCCGCGGCCGCCGAGCCGCACGACCTCGAACAGGCCGTCTGGGTCCGCCTGCTGGAGCACCTCGGCACCGATGGCCCGCCCACCGACCCCGCCGCCTGGCTCACCGCCACGGTCCGCTCGGAGGCCCGCCGCCAGCGCCGTACGACCTTCCGCGAGCTCCCGTACGTCACCGAGCCCGCCGCCGACACCGCCGAGTCGGACCCCGAACGCCGCGCCATCGCCCGGGAACGGGCCGGCGCGCTGCACGCCGCGGTCCGCCGGCTGCCCGGCCGCTGCCCCCGCCTCATCGGTGCGCTGCTGTCCCCGAAAGATCTCACTTACCGTGAAATCGCAGGCGAGTTGGGTATCTCACAGGGCAGCCTTGGGCCGGAACGTTCCAGATGTCTGGGATGCCTGCGCAGAATCATGGTTTCCGAGGTTGCGCCGACGTCCGGTCGGGGAAAAGGGTGAGGGACAACCGGCGGACAGGTGAGCGGGAGGCATGCACACATGGGCATGAGCGTGACCATCTCTGCGGCGACCGAAGCGGATGCCGAGCAGATCCTGAAGTTGCAGTACCTCTGCTACCAGAGCGAGGCACAGCTCTACGGGGACTACTCGATCGAGCCGCTCACACAGTCCCTCGACTCGGTGAGGGCCGAACTCGCGGGCGGAAAGGTCCTGGTGGCCCGGCTCGGCGACGAAGTGGTGGCGTCCGTGCGCGGCACGGTCGACGCCGACGGCACGGCCCGGATCAACAAGCTGATCGTGCACCCGCGCATGCAGCGCCACGGCCTGGGCGGCCGGCTCCTGTCGGCCATAGAGGCCGACCTCGGAACGACCGGCGCGACGAAGCGCTTCCAGCTCTTCACCGGCCACCGCAGCGAGCACAACCTGCGGCTCTACCGGAAGCACGGCTACGCGCAGGTGTCGACGAAGCGGGTCGACGAGCGGCTCACCCTGGTGACCCTGGCCAAGGACACCGAGGCGAACGCGTTCGCGGCGAGCGCCTGAGGCTCAGGCGGCGACGTCCGGCTGCTGCTGCCGCAGCACGCCCTTGCGCAGCCAGTACATGGCGGTGAGCGGCAGCAGGACCGGAATGAACAGATAGCCCATCCCGTAGTCCGACCACACGGTCGCGTCCGGGAACGCCGACGGCTCCACCAGCGTCCACGTCCCGACGATCAGCACGCCCGCCAGCTCCAGCCCACAGCACACGAACGCGGCCCGCCGCGCCGTGTCCCCGCCGCGCACCAGCGAGTACGTGATGAACCCGTAGACGATCCCGGCGATCGCGGACAGCGAGTACGCGAGCGGCGCCTTGTCGAACTCGGTGGAGATCTGCACGGCCGACCGCGACACGGCGCCGACCACCATCACGCCGTACAGCCACACCAGCAGCATGCCGGGACCGCTGATCAGCCGGCGCCTGTCGGTGCCCTTGCCCGGTCCGGCGTCCTGTCCGTCGTCCGGTCCGGCGTTCTTCTCCGAAGAGGCCACGGCCACCTCATCCTCCCCAGATGTCATAGAGGCGTACTTCGAGGACGGCGAGCACCACGCCGCCGGCGGCGACGGTGATCGAGCCCCAGCGGGTGCGCTCGGCGAGGGACATGAAGCCCGCCGCCGGAATGCACGCGAACGCCCCGATCAGATACGCCACGAAGATCGTCGTGCCCTGGTCCGGCTCCTCGCCCCGCGCCAGCTGCACGATCCCGACCACCAGCTGCACCAGCGCGAGCACCGACACCACGGCCATGCCGATGAAGTGCCAGTCCTTGGTCGGCTGGTCGCGAGAGGCGGCGAAGCCGCACCAGGCCGCGAGCGCGAGCGCGGCGAGACCCGTCACCAGGGTCAGGACATCAAGCATGGCCGTGAGCCTATTACGGGCCAAAAGGCCCCGTGCGCCCGCCCCCGGGGCGCCCCGTACGCTCGGGAGACATGAAGATCCACGCTGACGCCCTGCTGTTCGACAACGACGGAACCCTGCTCTCGTCCATGGAGTCCGTCTACCGCTGCTGGACCCGCTGGGCGCAGGAGTACGGGATCACCGCCGAGGACTTCGCCGCCGTGGAACTGCACGGCCGCCCCGCCGCCGAGATCGCCGCCGACCTGCTGCCCGCCGACAAGGTCGCCGAGGCCGTGGCCCGGATCGAGGAGCTCGAGGTCGACGACGTGCCCAACGGCGGCACCCATGTCCTGCCCGGCACGCTCGACCTGCTCCGTTCCCTGCCCGACGGCCGCTGGGCCGTCGTCACCTCCGCCACCCGCCGCCTCGCCGAGGCCCGGCTCGCCGCCGTCGGCATCGAGCCGCCGCTGCTCATCGCCGCCGACGACATCACGCGCGGCAAGCCCGACCCCGAGCCGTTCCTGCTCGCCGCCGCGAAGCTCGGCGTGGACCCCGCGCGCTGCGTCGTCTTCGAGGACGCCCCCGCCGGTCTCACCGCGGGCCGGGCCGGCGGCATGCGGACCGTGGCCTTGGCCACAACGCACGAGGCCCACGAGCTCTCCGCCGACGTCGTGGTGAAGGACCTGTCGGCCGTGTCAGCACTGGCCACGGAGGCCGGGGTCGAGATCACCGCCACCCCCTGACCGTCCCCCGCACCCGTCCAGCGCTGTCCGCTATTCGGACAGCGGTGGCGGGATGCGACCTCACTTCTGCTTTACTTGCCCGCATGACCACGACGAGCAGCCGCACCCTTGCGACCGAGGCGACGATGACGCCCGGTGCTCGTTGTATGTGTCGAATGTGCGCCTTCTGAGGGCCCCCGCCACGCCTGTTCTCGCGCCCCGAAGCGAGACCCGCGCGCCCTGTCCGTAGGGAGTGACTCCGCAGGGAGAAACCGCTCGACTACGTGACCGGGTCTGCCCCGCGCACAGCTTCTCCGTACTGACAGCGACTGATCCAGTACTGGCACACGCCATCAGCGAGAGCCTGCCGCGCCCGGAAACTCCGCAAGTTCCCGAACGAATGCCCCGTGCCCGGCGCCACCCGTGTCGCGCACTCGACAGCTACGGAAACCCACGTGATCACCACCCAGGGCCTCACCAAGGTCTACCGCTCGCGCGGCCGCGAGGTCACCGCCCTCGACGGCGTCGACCTGCACGTGCGCGAAGGCGAGGTGTACGGCGTCATCGGCCAGTCCGGCGCCGGCAAGTCCTCGCTGATCCGCTGTGTGAACCTGCTGGAACGCCCCACGTCCGGCACCGTCACCGTGGCCGGCCAGGACCTCACCGCCCTCGCCGGCCGCGGACCGCGGGCCGGCCGGGAGCTGCGCGAGGCGCGCAGCCGCATCGGCATGGTCTTCCAGCACTTCAACCTGCTGTCCTCGCGCACCGTTCAGGACAACATCGAGCTGCCGCTCGAAATCCTCGGCAAGTCGGGGAAGGAACGTTCCGCCAAGGCGCTGGAACTGCTCGACCTCGTCGGCCTCGCCGACAAGGCCAAGTCCTACCCGGCCCAGCTCTCCGGCGGCCAGAAGCAGCGCGTCGGCATCGCCCGCGCACTGGCCGGCGACCCGAAGGTGCTGCTCTCCGACGAGGCGACGTCCGCCCTCGACCCGGAGACCACCCGTTCCATCCTCCAGCTGCTGCGCGACCTCAACCAGCAGCTCGGCCTCACCGTCCTGCTCATCACGCACGAGATGGACGTCGTCAAGACCGTCTGCGACTCCGCCGCCCTCATGGAGCGCGGGCAGATCGTCGAGTCCGGCACCGTCAGCGAGCTCCTCGCCACCCCCGGCTCCGAACTCGCCGCCGCGCTCTTCCCGGTCAGCGGCGACGCCTCCGGCACCGACCGCACCGTCATCGACGTCACCTTCCACGGTGAGTCCGCGACGCAGCCGGTCATCTCGCAGCTGTCGCGCACCTACAACATCGACATCTCGATCCTGGGCGCCGCCATGGACACCGTCGGCGGCAAGCAGGTCGGCCGGATGCGCATCGAACTGCCCGGCCGCTACGAGGACAACGTCGTGCCGATCGGGTTCCTGCGCGAGCAGGGCCTCCAGGTCGAGATACAGGGCAACCAGGACGGTCAGTCCGTACTGCTGAAGGAAGGTGTCACCAAGTGACCTGGTCGGAGATGCAGCCGCTGCTGTCCCAGGCGTGTTGGGACACCCTCTACATGGTCGGCTGGTCCACGCTGATCGCCGTCGTCGTCGGCCTGCCGCTCGGCGTCCTGCTCGTGCTCACGGACCGGGGCGGGCTGCTGCAGAACGCCCTGGCGAACAAACTCATCGGGCAGCTCGTCAACGTCGTCCGCTCGATGCCGTTCATCGTCCTGATGCTCGCGCTGACGGCCTTCACCCGCTGGGTCGTCGGCACCAGCATCGGCCGCGAGGCCGCCATCGTGCCGCTCGCCATCGGCGCCATCCCGTTCTTCGCGCGCCTCGTCGAGACGTCCGTGCGCGAGGTGGACCGCGGTCTGGTCGAGGCCGTGCAGTCGATGGGCGGCAACACCTGGACCGTCGTCCGCAAGGTCTTCGTGCCCGAGTCGCTGCCGTCGCTGATCTCCGCGACCACGACCACGATCGTCGCCATCATCGGCTACTCCGCGATGGCCGGCACGGTCGGCGCGGGCGGCCTCGGCGACGTCGCCATCCGCTACGGCTATCAGCGCTTCGAGGCGACCCTGATGTGGATCGTCGTGGCGATCCTCGCGGTCGCCATCGCGATCATCCAGTTCGCCGGCGACAGCGCGGCGCGGGTCCTGCACCGTCGCGCCGGAAAGGGCGGCGAGCCGTTCCGCTTCCGTCTGTTCGGCGGGTTCCTGCCCGCCGGTCCCGTCAGCGCCGAGGCCACCCCGGCCAAGACCCGCTGACCCCCGCAGTCCCCAGACTCCCCGTCCCACCCGGCGGGTTGCACCACCCATGGAGAAAGGCACTTTTCGTGCGTAACACCACCAAGATCACCGCAGCTGTCCTCGCCACCGGCGCCCTCACCCTGGGCCTGACCGCCTGCGGTTCGGACAAGGCCGACACCAAGGCCAAGGCGTCCGACCCGCTCGTCGTCGCCGCGACCCCCGTCCCGCACGCCGAGGTCCTCGACTACATCAAGAAGAACCTGGCGAAGAAGGAAGGCCTCAACCTCGAGGTCAAGGAGTTCACGGACTACGTCCAGCCGAACAACGCCACCGAGGACGGCTCGGTCGACGCCAACTACTTCCAGACCGTCCCGTACCTCGAGGACTTCAACAAGAAGAACGGCACGCACCTCACGTCGGTCGCCACCGTCCACCTGGAGCCGCTCGGCCTCTACTCCGAGAAGGCCAAGAAGCTCGACGACATCAAGAAGGGCGGCACCATCGCCGTCCCGAACGACGCCGACAACGAGAGCCGCGCCCTGCGCTTCCTCGCCGCCAACGGGATCATCACGCTCAAGAGCGGCTCCGAGGCCACCGCGACCCCGCAGGACATCGAGAAGAACCCGAAGGACCTGACGTTCAAGGAGGTCGAGGCGGCCCAGACCCCGCGCTCCCTCCCCGACGTCGACGGCGCGGTGATCAACGGCAACTACGCCATCGGTGCCGACCTCAGCCCGGCCAAGGACGCCCTCGCGCTCGAATCCGCCAAGGGCAACAAGTACAACAACGTCCTCGCCGTCAAGGAGGGCAACGAGGACGACCCGCGCGTCAAGAAGCTCGCCAAGCTCCTGACGTCGCCCGAGGTGAAGAAGTTCATCGAGGACAAGTACAAGGGCTCGGTGCTCCCCTCCTTCTGAGCCTTCTGATCTTTCTGATGCGTACGTACACGCTTCCCGCCGCCGTGATCGCCGGGGCACTCGTCCTCGGCGTCACGGCCTGCGGCTCCGACAAGACCGACGGCTCCGACGGGGTCGGCAAGCTCGTCGTGGGCGCCACGCCCACCCCCGCCGGCGAAGTCCTCGCCTACGTACAGCAGAAGCTGGCGAAGAAGGCCGGACTCGACCTGGAGGTCAAGGAGTTCACGGACTACGTCCTGCCGAACACCGCGCTCCAGCAGGGCGAGCTCGACGCCAACCTCTACCAGCACACGCCGTACCTGGAGGACTTCAACAAGTCCCGGGGCACCACCCTGACCCCGGTCACCGAGGTCTACCTGCCGCCCCTCGGCTTCTACTCCAAGAAGGTCGAGGACGTCACGAAGCTGCGCGAAGGAGCCACCGTCGCGCTGCCCAACGACGTCACCAACGAAGGCAGGGCGCTCGGCCTCCTCGCCTCCCAGGGCGTGATCGGGCTCAAGAAGGGCGCGGGGGTGAACGCGACGCCGCGCGATGTCGCCGACAACCCCAAGAAGTTGAAGTTCAAGGAGCTCGAAGCGGCCCAGCTGCCGCGCTCGTTGGGCGACGTCGACGTCGCCGCCGTCAACAACAACTTCGCGCTCGACGCGGGCCTCAGCCCCCGGAAGGACGCCATTCTCCTGGAGTCGGTGAAGGGCAACCCGTACAACAACGTCCTCGCCGTGAAGAAGGGCGACGAGGACGACCCGCGGGTGAAGAAGCTCGCCGAGCTGCTGACGTCGCCCGAGGTGAAAAAGTTCATCGAGGACACGTACAAGGGCTCGGTCCTGCCTGCCTGAGGCACCCGTGCCCGCACCTCGTCATGGGGGTCGTTCCTGCCAACAGGAGCGGCCCCCATGTGCAGTTACGTGCCTTCATGCTGCATGCTGGGCACTCACCCCCGGCCGACACGAGGGACGCAGGCGGCCACGAAGGTTACGGAGCGGCACATGACGAACACCTTCCCCGAGATCTCCATCAGCACGGAGCGCTTGGTGCTGCGTCCGCTCGACGAGGACGACGTCCCCGCCCTGGCCGAGATGATGAACGACGAACTGGTCGCCGCCTGGACGTCGGTGCCGCAGCCCTTCACCGAGGACGGCGCGCGCCGCTGGATCACCGACTACGCCCCCACGGAGCGCACGGCCGGACACGGACTCGACCTCGCCGTCACCGAGTTCCTCACCCAGCGCCTGGTCGGCATCGTCCAACTGACCAAGACGAACTGGCACGTTCGCTCCACCGAACTGTCGTACATCGTCGCCCCCTGGGCCCGCGGCGAGGGCTACGCGTCCGAGGCCGCGCTCGCCATGGCCCAGTGGCTCTTCCGCGACCGCGGCTTCGAGCGCATCGAACTGCGCACGGCCGCGGACAACACCGCCTCCCAGCAGGTCGCCCAGAAGATCGGCTGCATCAGCGAGGGCGTGCTGCGCAACGCCTGCATAGCGCGTACGCGCACCGAGGACGGCACCCTGGCGGAGGTCCGCACCGACTTCATCGTCTGGAGCCTGCTGCCCGAGGACCTGGACGGCGTCACCGAGCAGCTCGCCGAGGCCGGGGGTTTCACGGCCTTCTCGGACTGGAACTGACCTCACAGGCGGTTCCCGGACCCAGCAGGTACGCTCTCGGTGCCCCGCCCGGCCCGACACCGGCGGCATTCCCCTGACCTGAGGACTCGGACCGAGTCCCGCGTACGCACCGAGCACACCTCTGGAGACTGACGACGATGGCCGACCGGGTCACGGTGATCGGCTGGGACGGCTCTCCGCCGACCGCGGCGGCCCGCTCCGCGCTCCAAGCGGCCACCCTGGTGGCCGGCGCCGGCCACCACCTGGCGCTGCCCGAGGTGTCGGAGCGCGCCGAGCGCATCCGGCTCGGCAGCGTCTCCCTCGCCGCCCGCCGGATCGCCGGCCACCGCGGCACCGCCGTCGTCCTCGCGGACGGCGACCCGGGCTTCTTCGGTGTCGTACGGACCCTGCGCGCACCCGAGTACGGCCTGGAGGTCGAGGTCGTCCCCGCTGTCTCCTCGGTCGCCCAGGCCTTCGCCCGTGCGGGCATGCCCTGGGACGACGCACAGGTGGTCGTCGCACACCGCCGCACCCTCAGGCGCGCGGTGAACGTATGCCGGGCCCACACCAAGGTCGCCGTTCTCACCTCCCCGGGCGCCGGCCCCGCCGAGCTGGGCCTGCTCCTCGAAGGGGTCCACCGCACCTTCGTCATCTGCGAGGAACTCGGCACGGACCGCGAACAGGTCACCGTCGTCACCTCCGACAAGGCCGCCGACCACACCTGGCGCGACCCGAACGTCGTCATCGTCATCGGCGGCCCGGTCACCGGCGCCCCCGGCACCGGCGGCTGGCTCGCCGGCGGCGACGCGGACTCGGGCCCGCGCGGCTGGGCGCTGCCCGCCGCCGAGTACACGGGCCCCTTCGGCGAGGGCGAGACCGAGCAGCTGCGCGCGGCCCAACTCGCGCGCCTGGGGCCGCGGACCGGCGACCTCGTGTGGGACATCGGCTGCGGCAGCGGCGCCTTCACGGCGGAGGCCGGACGGTTCGGCGCCGCCGTCATCGCCGTCGACCGCGACCCCGACGCCTGCGCCCGCACCCTCGCCACCGCCCGTCGCTTCGGGATCCAGGCGCAGATCGTGCACGGCACCGCACCGCACGTCCTCGAAGATCTGCCCGAGCCCGACGTCGTCCGGGTCGGCGGCGGGGGAGCCGCGGTCGTCTCCGCGGTCGCCGACCGGCGGCCCGCGCGCATCGTCACGCACGCCGCGACACGCGACGCCGCCGAACTCATCGGCAGGGACCTGACGGAGCACGGATACGACGTCGAGTGCGCCCTCCTGCAATCCGTCGAACTGGACACTCGTGTCTGGACGGAGAAGGAGCGGACCGTGGGGTTCCTGCTCTCCGGGCGGCTTCCCGTCCGCCACCCGTGACCCTGACGGCCCAACGCGCGCGGTAGGCTGGCCGATCGTTGTACCGCACCGGGACGTCCGGCAGTTCGTCAGCCAATGTCCGGGAAACGCACCACTCTTGGAGCGCCTGTGGTACGGCGCCGACCGGAGGACGCGCAACGTGGCGCAGTCCACAGAAGGCCATGGGCGATCTACGTTCCGTGGCCGCGATCCGACCGGGACAATGCGTGTAGTCCGGGGCGGTTCGTGCCGCGCGGCGTGCGTGCTCGTTCTTCATGACGGGCGGACGACGCACCGCTCCGGTCAAGGGGGTTGCCTACCCGGCCGTCGGCCGGGGGCGGCCGGCAAGTTCTCATCGATGGGCGAGGGGTAGGCATGACCGACACCGGTCAGGTTCCGGGCGAGGGGCTGCCGGAGAACGCAGGAGCGGTGGACCAGCCGGGCGTTCCCGCCCCGGGCGCGTACACCTTCCTCGATCCCTCCGACGCCACCGCCGAGGACGACGAACTGCTCCTCATGCCGGGTTCCCAGGGCGCCTGGGGCCAGCCGCAGGCCGCGCAGCAGCCGCAGGCCCCCGTCGGCCACGAACCGGGCCCGCACGAGATGGCGGGCCGCGACAGCGGACACCACGACATGGGTGGAATGCACATGCCCGGCCAGGCCGCCGCGAACCAGGGCCCCGCCCGCCGCCCCCTGCACATGGGCCCGGCCGTGCCGGAGACCGGCGGCAGCCCGGTGCGCTCGCTCGCCGACCGGGGCCCGGCGCAGCAGACGCCGCCGAACCCGATGCCGGTCCGCCAGGCGGGCCCGCCCACCACGGGCCCCGAGTACCTCGACATCCCGCCGCAGGGCGCCGCCCCGTGGCAGCCGGCCGAGGCACAGCAGCTCGCCGAGCCCCAGCAGCAGGGCGGATACGAGATGCCGCCGCCGGCGCCCGCAGAAACGGTCGTCCCTGAGGCCGTCCCGGCGCAGTACGCCGAGCCGGCCCCGCACTTCCAAGCGCCGGAGGCGGCGCCGGAGTTCGTGCCCGTCGCCGAGCCGACCCCGGTCGCCGCGTACGTCGGCCAGGCCGACCTGTCCGGTCAGTCCGGTCAGTCCGGTCAGTACGCCGTGCACGAGGGCCTGCCGCCGCAGGAGTACCCGCAGCAGTCGGTCCCCGTGGCCGCGCCCGAGCAGCAGCTCCTCGGCCAGTTCGTCCCCGTCGAGGGCACCGTGCCCACGACGCCGCATCTCGCGCCGACCCCGCCGCAGGCCATGGTCGTGCCTCCGCTGCCCGACCAGGGGGCCGAGCCGGTTCCGGCGCCCGAGGCCGAGCCGGTCGTCGTCGCCGAGCAGCACGAGCAGCAGGTGCCGGTGCAGGAGGCCGTGGCGATGGCTCCTCAGGAGGCGTTCCAGGAGCCGTTCCAGGAGCAGCCGCAGGAGCCGGCCGTGCCCGCCGAGCCGCTCGCCGAGCAGCCCGTCGCCCCGGCCGCCGAGCCGGAGAGCCCGGTCGTCGTGGAGCCCGTCGTCGCCGAGCCCGTGGCCGTCGTGGAGCCGGAAGCCGTGGTCGAGCCCGAGCCCGTCGCCGCTCCGGTGGCCGAGCAGCCCGCCGGGCCCGTGACCGAGGCCCCCGCGCAGGAGTTCCCGGCCGAGGCCGCTGAGCAGCCCGTCGCCGAGGAGCCGGCCGAGGGCCCCGCGACCGTGCCCGCACCGCGCGACGGCGGCCCGGCCGCCGGCCCCGCGCCCGAGCAGTTCGGGGCCGAGGCGGAGGCCGAGGAGCCGGAGCTCATCGAGGTCGCCCCCGTGCAGGAGCAGCCGGAACCCCTCCAGGCCGTCGAGGCCGAACCGGAGGACGGTCCCGAGCAGCTGCCCGAGACCCTCGCCGAGCCGGTCGGCGCCGCCGCTCCCGGCTACGACGACGCCGAGCGCGAGGCCGTCCTGCGCGTGATGCGCGAGCGCCGGGACATCCGCAACGGCTTCCGCAGCGATCCCATCCCGCACGAGGTCCTGCTCCGCGTCCTGGAGGCCGCCCACACGGCGCCGTCCGTCGGCCACTCCCAGCCCTGGGACTTCGTCGTCATCCGCTCGGCGGAGACCCGCCGCACGATGCACGAGCTGGCCATGCGCCAGAAGGACGCCTACGCCAAGTCCCTCCCCAAGGGCCGCGCGAAGCAGTTCAAGGAACTGAAGATCGAGGCCATCCTCGACACCCCGGTGAACATCGTGGTCACCGCCGACCCGACCCGCGGCGGCCGCCACACCCTCGGCCGTCACACGCAGCCGCAGATGGCCCCGTACTCCTCCGCGCTCGCGGTCGAGAACCTGTGGCTCGCGGCCCGCGCCGAGGGCCTCGGCGTCGGCTGGGTCTCCTTCTTCGACGAGCGCGAGATGGTCCGCACGCTCGGCCTGCCCGAGCACCTCGAAGTGGTCGCGTACCTGTGCGTCGGCTACGTCGACGAGTTCCCGGACGAGCCCGAGCTGATGCAGGCCGGCTGGTCCAAGCGCCGCCCTCTGTCGTGGGTCGTGCACGAGGAGACGTACGGCCGGCGCGCGCTGCCCGGCGAGGACCCGCACGACCTGCTCGCCGAGACCGTCTCCAACATCCGCCCGCTGGACGCCAAGGCGCTCGGCGAGGCGTGGGAGCGGCAGAAGCGGATGACGAAGCCCGCGGGCGCGCTCGGCATGCTGGAGATCATCTCCGCACAGCTGTCCGGGCTGTCCCGGATGTGCCCGCCGCCGATCCCGGAGCCCGCGGCCGTCGCGATCTTCGCGGGCGACCACGGCGTGCACGCCCAGGGCGTGACCCCGTGGCCGCAGGAGGTCACCGGCCAGATGGTGGCGAACTTCCTGGGCGGCGGCGCGGTCTGCAACGCGTTCGCGAACCAGGTCGGCGCCGAGGTCTGCGTCATCGACGTGGGCGTCGCCTCCGAACTCCCCGCCACCCCCGGTCTGCTGCCCCGCAAGGTGCGGGCGGGCACCGCCGACATGACGGCGGGCCCGGCCCTGACCCGCGAAGAGGTCAAGGCCGCCATCGAGGTCGGCATCGAGACGGCCCGCGACTTGGTCGCCGCGGGCAACAAGGCGCTGCTGACCGGTGAGATGGGCATCGCCAACACCACGGCGTCGGCGGCCCTCATCTCGGTCTACACCGACGTCGACCCCGCCGAGGTCACCGGCCGCGGCACCGGGATCAACGACGAGACCCACGCCCGCAAGATCGAGGTCGTGCGCCGCGCCCTCGACGTGCACCAGCCCGACCCGGCGGACCCGATCGGTGTCCTCGCCGCGGTCGGCGGCCTGGAGCACGCGGCGCTGGTCGGCCTGCTGCTCGGCGGCGCCTCGCTGCGCACGCCGGTGATCCTGGACGGCGTGAGCGCCGGGGCCGCGGCCCTGGTCGCCCGCGCCATCGCCCCCGAGGTCCTCGCCGCCTGCATCGCGGGCCACCGCAGCGCCGAGCCCGGCCACGTCGCCGCGCTCAACAAGCTGGGCCTGCGCCCGCTGGTCGACCTGGACCTGCGCCTGGGCGAGGGCACGGGCGCGCTCCTCGCGCTCCCGATCGTGCAGAGCGCGGCGCGTGCCATGCACGAGGTCGCGACGTTCGACTCGGCAGGCGTCACGGAGAAGTAGCCGATGCCTTCGCGCCCCTGGGACGCCGGCCGCAGGCCGTACATCCCAGGGGCGTGGGGAACTGCGCGACCAGCCACGACGCACCCGCACCCGGCACACGAGGCTCCGAGCCACGGCGCGAACCCGTGACCAGCCCCCGTGACCGGCCGCACGTACCCGCCCCCGCCGGCCAGGCATAAGCTGTCGCCAGAGGAAACCGCACGTCACAGGGCTCCACCGTCGCAGCCCAGCCAGCCCCGCCGTCCCAGGAGCCGTACGACATGCCCCCCGCTCAGCACCCCGCATACCCGGTCGGCCTGCGACTGACCGGCCGCAAGACGATCGTCATCGGCGGCGGCCAGGTCGCCCAGCGCAGGCTGCCCGCCCTGATCGCGGCGGGCGCGGACATCACCCTGATCTCCCCGTCGGCCACCCCCTCCGTGGAGGCCATGGCGGACGCGGGCGAGATCAGCTGGACCCGTCGCCGCTACGAGGAGGGCGACCTGGCCGAGGCCTGGTACGTCCTGGTCGCCACGGCCGACCGCGCGGCGAACGAGCTGGCGTCGGCCGAGGCGGAGCGCCACCGCACCTGGTGCGTCCGCTCCGACGACGCGGAGGCCGCCACCGCGTGGACCCCGGCCACCGGCCGCACCGAGGGCGTCACGCTCGCGGTCCTGTCCACCGAGGCCGCCGACCGCGACCCGCGCCGCACCGCCGCCGTCCGCGACGCGCTCGTCGAGGCCCTGCGGGACGGCACCGTCAGCACCGAGCGGACCCGCACGCCCGGCGTCGCCCTGGTCGGCGGCGGCCCCGGCGACCCGGACCTGATCACGGTCCGCGGCCGGCGCCTCCTCGCCGAGGCCGACGTCGTCATCGCCGACCGGCTCGGCCCGCGCGACCTGCTCGACGAACTCCCGCCGCACGTCGAGGTGATCGACGCGGCGAAGATCCCGTACGGCCGCCAGATGGTCCAGGAGGCCATCAACCAGGCCCTCGTCGAGCACGCCAAGCAGGGCAAGGCCGTCGTCCGGCTCAAGGGCGGCGACCCGTTCGTCTTCGGCCGCGGCATGGAGGAGGCCCAGGCCCTGGCCGCCGAAGGCATCCCGGTCACGGTCGTGCCCGGCATCTCCAGCTCGATCTCGGTCCCGGGCGCCGCCGGCATCCCGGTCACGCACCGCGGCGTCGCCCACGAGTTCACCGTGGTCAGCGGCCACGTGGCGCCGGACGACGAGCGCTCCCTGGTCGACTGGTCGGCCATGGCGAAGCTCACCGGCACCCTGGTGATCCTGATGGGCGTCGACAAGATCGGGAAGATCGCCGCGGCCCTGGTCGAGCACGGCAAGGACCCGGCCACCCCCGTCGCACTGGTCCAGGAAGGCACCACGGCGGCCCAGCGCCGCGTCGACGCGACCCTCGCCACGGTCGGCGAAACGGTGGTCGCCGAAGGGGTCAGGCCCCCGGCGGTCATCGTCATCGGCAGCGTGGTGCACGAGGGACCCGAACGTAACCAGCGGTAACACAACTCGTTCCGAGCCGTTGGCACCACACCCAGGACAAGGCAGTATCGACCCGTGGCTGATCCCCAAGGTCTCATCACCATCGACGACCCCGACGACCCCCGCCTGAGCGACTACACGGGCCTGACCGACGTGGAGCTGCGCCGCAAGCGCGAACCGGCCGAGGGACTGTTCATCGCCGAGGGCGAGAAGGTCATCCGCCGGGCCAAGCAGGCCGGGTACGAGATGCGCTCGATGCTGCTCTCGGCGAAGTGGGTCGACGTCATGCGCGACGTGATCGACGAGGTCCCCGCCCCGGTGTACGCCGTCGCCCCCGACCTCGCGGAGAAGGTCACCGGCTACCACGTGCACCGCGGCGCCCTCGCCTCCATGCAGCGCAAGCCGCTGCCCACCGCCGACGAACTCCTCACCACCGCACGCCGCGTGGTCGTCATGGAGTCCGTCAACGACCACACGAACATCGGCGCGATCTTCCGCTCCGCGGCCGCCCTCGGCATGGACGCGGTGCTGCTCTCGCCCGACTGCGCCGACCCGCTCTACCGCCGCTCCGTGAAGGTCTCCATGGGCGCGGTCTTCTCGGTTCCGTACGCACGTCTCGACGCCTGGCCGAAGTCCCTGGAGACGGTCCGCGAGGCGGGCTTCAACCTCCTGGCGCTCACCCCGGCCGACCAGGCGAAGTCCCTCGACGAGGTGGCCCCGCACCGGATGGACCGGGTGGCGCTCATGCTCGGCGCGGAGGGCGACGGCCTGTCCACCAAGGCACTGATGGCCGCCGACGAATGGGTCCGCATCCCGATGGCCCACGGCGTCGACTCGCTCAACGTGGGCGCGGCGGCCGCCGTCGCGTTCTACGCCGTGGCCACCGGCCGCCCCGAACTCTGACGGTCAGCTCTCCGGCAGCGGCAGCGCCCGGACGGCAGCCGTCTGCCGTCCGCCGCTGTCGCCGCCGAGCCCGCGCGACGGGCCCTGGCAGCCCTGGGCCGCCGCGATGGCGAGCGCCACGAGCAGCGTCACGACCACGAACACGAACAGCCGCTGCCGCAGCAGCCGCGGATTCGCGGGCCGCAGCTTCTTGCCCGCGCCCGTGCCGTTCGTCCGGGGAGCGGGACGCCCGGCACCACTGCGCGGCGCGGGCCTGCTGCCGGACCGCGACGACGTGGAGCGCGGCGCCGAACCGCCCCCGGTCCTGCCGTTGCTCGGCCGCGGCGCGGGAGTCCCCGGCTGCGTCCTGCGCTGGGTGCGCTGCTGCTCGTACGTGGCGTGCGGATCGGCGAGCCGCCCCGTCGGCCGGTCCTGCTCGGCGACGCGCGGCGCCGGCGGCCGCACCTCACCGAGGCCCTGTGCCTCGCGGGCCGCGATCTCCTTGAGCCGCAGCGACAGCTGGAGCGTGCTGGGCCGCTCCTCCGGGTCCTTCGCGAGACACGCGCGCAGCAGGGGGGCCAGCGCGTCCGGCACCCCGTGCAGCTGCGCCTCCTCGTGCACCACGCGGTAGAGCATGACCTCGGAACTGCCGTGCCCGAAGGGCGAGTCGCCCATGGCCGAGTAGGCGAGCGTGGCGCCGAGGGCGAACACGTCGGTGGCGGGCGTGACGGCCGCGCCCCGCACCTGCTCGGGCGCGAGGAAACCGGGGGAGCCCACGGCGGTCCCCACGTGCGTCAGCGTCGAGGCCCCGGTCGCCCAGGCGATGCCGAAGTCGATGATCCGCGGCCCCTTCGGGGACAGCAGGATGTTCGACGGCTTGAGGTCCCGGTGCACGACACCGGCCTCGTGGACGGCGACGAGGCCCTCCGACAGCGCGGCGCCCACGGCCGCCACGTCGGCGGCCGCCAGCGGCCCTTCCTCGGCGACCTTGTCGTGCAGCGAGGGACCGGGCACGTACTGCGTCGCGAACCAGGGCCGGTCCGCCTCCAGGTCGGCCGCGACGAGCCGCGCCGTGCAGCCGCCGCGGATCCGCCGCGCGGCGGACACCTCGCGCGCGAACCGCGACCTGAACTCCTGGTCCTCCGCCAGGTCCGGCCGGATCACCTTGAGCGCGACCCGCTGCCCACGCCGGTCGGAACCGAGGTAGACGACGCCCATCCCACCGGCCCCGAGCCGTCTGTGAAGCCTGAACGAGCCGACGACGCGCGGGTCCTCGCGCCTCAGGCGCATCATCGCCATGTCCATCCCCGCTGCTGCCCGGTCCGTCTGACGAGCCACAGCTTACGTTTCCGCGCCCGAGTGCGCGCAGAGGCCGCGCCCTCACGCCCGATTCGATTGTCAGTGCCCGGTGGGAAACTTGAAAGGTGGTCAGGGAGCGCGGGAGCAGGGCGGCTTGACGCTGCCCGGACACCCAACCGCCTGGCACAGAAGGGGGATTGAGCCCATGAAGGGCGATCGGGTCGAGATAGTCGTGGACGCCGGGGACACGACGCGTACGTACGAAGTGGTGGCGAGCCGTGCGGGCCGCAGAGTGGAGACGGCGGTCCGCAGGGGAGTCGTGGAAGTGAGCGAAGTCACCCGCAGCGGGTCCGTGGTGCGCACCGCGCGCTTCATGGCGACGCGGGTCCTCGCCCTCGTCGAGCAGCCGGTTCCGCGGGAGGAGGCCTCGGAAGCGGCGGAGAAGAGCCGTCCCCTCCGGGAAGACCCCGAGACCTAGGACCTCTTCTCCACCCAGGGGAGTACATGGGGTGGGAGCGCTCATCCTCCGGGAGGCCCGGCAATCGGTACGAGGGCATGACGACCCGGGGAGCCGCCGCCCATAGATTTGAGGTCAAGCGGCGGGTGCAGCACTCGTCCCCCGAGGTCAGGCACCCGCCGCTGCCACTACAGGCAAGAACTCAAGATTTCGACCGGGAGAGGACCATGGCGGACACGGCATCGCGGACGACAGCGTTCCGCACACGGATCGGCAGGGCGGGCATGTTCGGCGGCCCCACCACCGGCCGCCGTCACCCGCTGGTGGCCACGGCCATGGTCCTCCCTCTCGCGGCCCTTCTCGTCGTCGTCTTCGGCGGCTGGGACGCGGTGGTCACACAAGCGTCGTCCGTGGGCGTGATGCTGGGGCGCTGAGCGGCGCCTCCAGGCCCGGAAGAGCGGTCCGGGCGGGGACATCCGGCCATGAAACCCCGTGGGGACGGGGGTGCGGCGGACGGCACAAATGCCGCGTGCAGCTGGGGAGCTGCACGCGGCATTGCTTTGCCCCGGTACGGCGGCGGCCCCGGGGCCGTAGGCTCTGCCCGACCGAGCACCACGACCGGGGGACACTGTGACCACGCCCTTGCTCCCCGCGCTCCGGGCCGAGGCCAGGGGTGCGGCCCATCCGACCGGCATTCCGTGCGTCTGCGGCGGCGCGACCCTCGCCGACCGGCCCGACGGCACCGTCGTCCGGCACGGCGACACCGTCGCCAAGGCGCACGCCCCGGACACGGACCGCGCGGACCTCGACCGCCGCCTCGCGGTTGCCGCCCTGCCCGCCCTCGCCGGGGTCCTCCTGCCGCCGCTGCGTCCGACGGCGACGGCCGTGCAGGACCGGCTCGTCACGTTCTGGCCGCACGGCACCCCCGTCGACCCCGACCACCCCGAGCACGCCCCGTGGGAGGCCGCGGCCGGCCTCCTGGCCCGCCTCCACACCACACCCGGGCACCGGCTCCCGCCCGGCCTGCCCCCGATGCGGGGCCCGGAGAAGGCGGCCCGCGCCCTGGCCCGGCTCGACGCGAGCGCCCCCGGCCACCCGGCCGCGGCGCCCGTCCGCCGCGCCTGGCGGAGCCTGCCGCCGTGGGCCCGTGGCGAGGTCCCGTACGAGCACGCGCACGCCCTCTGCCACGGTGACCTGCACCTCGGCCAGCTGGTCCGCCACCCGGCCGACTCCGGGACCTGGCTCCTGATCGACGTCGACGACCTCGGAATCGGCGACCCGGCCTGGGACTTGGCCCGCCCGGCGGCCTGGTTCGCCTGCGGCCTGCTGTCCTCCGACGAGTGGACCCGCTTCCTCACCGCCTACCAACGCGCGGGCGGTGCGAAGGAACTGAGCGTGGACGACCCCTGGCCCGCCCTGGACGTCCCGGCCCGCGCCCTGACCGTCCAGACCGCCGCCCTCGCCGTGGCGAAGGCCACCGAGGCCGGCCGGCCGCTCGACGACGTCGAGGAGGCGGTGGTCGACGCGTGTGCCCGCATGGCTTTTGTCCCACCCGACTTGGGGAACGGCCACGCCAAGTAGGGTGCGGGAGACGGAAGCCGGGAAGTGTTCCGGCGAAGCAGCACCGAACGGCAGGGAGTTGAGCCGAGCATGCAGTGTCCGAAGTGTCACGCACCGATGCACACCTACAACCGCAATGGCGTCCAGATCGAGCAGTGCAGCGGTTGTCGCGGGATATTCCTGGACTACGGCGAGCTGGAGTC
>NZ_JAMOLN010000076.1 GCF_024448165.1 Streptomyces longispororuber | reverse complement strand
CCTCGGCGGTCGTCTGTCAGAGGTGGGCGAGCTTCTCGAGGACGGGTGCGGCCGCGCGCAGCTTGGCCCACTCGTCCTCGTCGAGACCGTCGGCGAGGCCGGCCAGCCATGCGTTCCGCTTGCGGCGGCTCTCCTTGAGCATGGCCTCGGCCTGCTCGGTGGAGGTGACGACCTTCTGCCGACGGTCCTCGGGGTGAGGCTCCAGCCTGACCAGTCCCTTGGCCTCAAGGAGCGCGACGATGCGGGTCATCGACGGCGGCTGCACGTGCTCCTTGCGGGCCAGCTCACCCGGTGTCGCGGAGCCGCATCCGGCGAGGGTGCCGAGCACCGACATCTCGGTGGGGCTCAGCGATTCGTCGACCCGCTGGTGCTTGAGTCGGCGCGACAGGCGCATCACTGCGGAGCGCAGGGAGTTCACGGCGGCGGCATCGTCGCCATGCAGGAGGTCCGGCATGTTTGTTAGCGTAACTCATTACTGTGTCTAACGACCACCGCAAAAGCCCCGCGTGACCAGTGATCCAGGCCACGGGAAACCTCGCGTCACTCAAACGAGTGATCCGGATTCGGAAAGTGACGCAATCGGCCACGACACACCGGGACCCTGTTCCGCATGGGATCGACTGTGCTCAGCCTGCGGATAGACGGTGAGCTGCTCGACCGGCTCAAGACCCACGCCGCCAAAAGAGGAATGAGCGTCCAGGACTACGTGGTCCGGACGCTCATTCGGGACGACTTCGACGAACGCTTCAAGACGGCCGTCGAGGAGACGGAGAAGTTCTACGGGGCCGCCTGAGGTCCGCGCGGGCTATCGGCTCACGTGAGGCCGAGTGCCGGCATCAGGTAGTAGAAGGCGAACACCGCCGACACGGCGTACATCGCGACCGGCACCTCCTTGGCCCGGCCCGCGACCACGCGCAGCACGGTGAAGGTGATGAAGCCCATGCCGATGCCGTTCGTGATCGAGTACGTGAACGGCATCATCAGCATCGTCACGAAGGCCGGGATGGCGATCGTCCAGTCGTCCCAGTCGATGGCACGGATGCCGCCGGACAGGATCAGGAAGCCGACCGCGAGCAGCGCGGGCGTGGCCGCCTGGGACGGCACCATCGTGGCGATCGGCGTGAGGAACAGCGCGACGGCGAAGAGACCGCCGGTGACGACGTTGGCCAGGCCGGTGCGCGCGCCCTCGCCGACACCGGCGGTGGACTCGACGAAGCAGGTGGTGGCCGAGGAGGACGAGGCGCCACCGGCGGCGACGGCGATGCCGTCGATGAAGAGCACCTTGTTCATGCCGGGCATCTGACCGTTCGCGTCGGTCAGCTTCGCCTCGTCGCTGATGCCCATGATCGTGCCCATCGCGTCGAAGAAGCACGACAGCAGCACGGTGAAGACGAAGAGCACGCCGGTCAGGATGCCGACCTTCTCGAAGCCGCCGAACAGGCTGACCTGTCCGACGAGCCCGAAGTCGGGCGTGGAGACCGGGTTGCCGGGCCACTTCGGGGTGGTCAGACCCCAGGACGGCACCGTGGCGACGGCGTTGATGATCACCGCGGCGACCGTCATCACGACGATCGAGATCAGGATCGCGCCCGGCACCTTGCGCACCATCAGCGCGAGGGTCAGCAGCACGCCGAGCACGAAGACGAGAACCGGCCAGCCGTTCAGGTGACCGTCGGCGCCGAGCTGCAGCGGCACCGTGGTGTGCGCGGCGTCCGGGATGCGCGAGACGAAGCCCGAGTCGACCAGGCCGATCAGCATGATGAACAGGCCGATACCGATGGCGATGCCCTTGCGCAGACCGAGCGGCACCGCGTTCATGACGCGCTCCCGCAGACCGGTGGCGACGAGCAGCATCACGACGAAGCCCGCGAGGACGACCATGCCCATCGCGTCCGGCCACGACATGCGCGGCGCGAGCTGCAGGGCGACCACGGTGTTCACGCCGAGGCCGGCGGCGAGCGCGATCGGCACGTTGCCGATGACACCCATGAGCAGCGTGGTGAACGCGGCGGTCAGCGCGGTGGCGGTGACCAGCTGGCCGTTGTCGAGCTGGTGCCCGTACATGTCCTTCGCGCTGCCCAGGATGATCGGGTTCAGCACGATGATGTAGGCCATCGCGAAGAAGGTGGCGAAGCCGCCACGGATCTCACGAGGGATCGTCGAACCGCGCTCGGAGATCTTGAAGTACCGGTCGAAGCCGTTCTTCGGAGCCGACGGCGGCTGCGGGTTGACGTCGACCGGGGCGGTGGCCGAAGTGGACATGGATGACCTCAGCGGTATTCAGCAGTGAGCAGATCTACGGCGATCTACGGGCGGGAAGTGATCGAGCCTGGCTGTCGAGTGATCACCAGAGGGCTTCCCCGATGCATCCTCTGGTGTTTCATACGAACAGAAGTGGCCAGACTCAGGCCGTTTCAGTATGAACATATGAGGCGGAATTCGCTATCTCCGCGCGTAGACCCGGCTGATACGGGGCCTGTGACACCCCCGGGGACCTCCTCGTAAGCTGTGCGCATGGCGAAGTGGACCCCCAAGCACGAGGCACCGGAACCCCTGGAGGGTCCCGTGGTCGCCACCATCACCGGCGGCACGATCCTCTGGTTCGTCCTCTTCCTCGTACAGCTGCCGTTCTACGGCTGGTTCGACGACCACGGACACACCTGGTGGGTGTGGACGTGCCTGGCCGGCGCGGGCCTCGGGCTCATCGGTATCTGGTACGTGCGGGGGCGGGACGCGGCGATCAAGCGGGCGGCCGCCGAGGGCCGTACCTGACGGGGGCCCGACGGGCCGTACAACCACGGAACCACGGGGGTCCTCCCCTGGTCGGATCTTTCGCCCGCTCAAGGGGTGAACCGGCACATCCCCCCGTAACGTCGAACTCATGACCCATATCGACGCGGGTGCCGAACTCGACCCGGTCCACCCGATACCCGTGCCGGAGCGGGCCACGGGGCTCACCGGCGCCGAGGTCGCGGAGCGCGTCTCCCGCGGCGAGGTCAACGACGTCCCGGTGCGCAGCTCGCGCTCCCTCACGGAGATCGTCCGGGCCAACGTCTTCACCCGCTTCAACGCGATCATCGGCATCCTCTGGCTGATCATGCTGTTCGTCGCACCGATCCAGGACAGCCTCTTCGGCTTCGTGATCATCGCGAACACCGGCATCGGCATCGTCCAGGAGTGGCGGGCCAAGCAGACCCTGGACTCGCTCGCGGTGATCGGCGAGGCGAAGCCGACGGTGCGCCGCGACGGGATCGCGGCCGAGGTGTCCACCTCCGAGATCGTGCTCGGCGACCTGATCGAGATCGGGCCGGGCGACAAGATCGTCGTGGACGGGCTGTGCGCGGAGGCGGACGGCCTGGAGATCGACGAGTCCCTGCTGACCGGCGAGGCGGACCCGGTCGTCAAGCGGCCCGGCGACGACGTGATGTCCGGGTCGTTCGTGGTCGCGGGCGGCGGCGCGTTCACCGCGACGAAGGTGGGCCGCGAGGCGTACGCGGCGCAGCTCGCCGAGGAGGCGAGCCGGTTCACGCTCGTCCACTCCGAGCTCCGCTCCGGCATCTCCACGATCCTCAAGTACGTGCAGTGGATGATGATCCCGACCGCGATCGGCCTGGTCATCAGCCAGCTCGTGGTCAAGGAGCACGACTTCAAGGAGTCGGTCGCGCGCACCGTCGGCGGCATCGTGCCGATGGTCCCCGAGGGCCTGGTGCTGCTGACCTCCGTGGCCTTCGCGATCGGTGTCATCCGGTTGGGCCGCCAGCAGTGCCTCGTCCAGGAACTCCCCGCCATCGAGGGCCTCGCCCGCATCGACACCGTCTGCCTCGACAAGACGGGCACGCTCACCGAGGGCGGCATGGACGTCTCCGAGCTGCGCCCGCTCGGGGGCGCCGACGAGGGGTACGTGCGCAAGGTGCTCGGCGCGCTCGGCGAGTCCGACCCGCGGCCGAACGCCTCGCTCCAGGCGGTCATCGACGCCTACCCGGACAGCGACGACTGGCGCTGCACCGAGTCCCTGCCGTTCTCGTCCGCCCGCAAGTACAGCGGCGCCGCCTTCAGCGAGGGCGACGGGACGAACAGCGCCTGGCTGCTCGGGGCGCCCGACGTGCTGCTGCCCGCCGACGACCCCACGCTCACCGAGGTCGAGGACCTCAACCACCAGGGCCTGCGCGTGCTGCTGCTCGCCCGCGTGGCCAGGGACCTGGAGGACCCGCGGGTCCTGGAGAGCACCGAACCGGCCGCGCTCGTCGTGCTGGAGCAGCGGCTGCGCCCGGACGCCGCCGACACCCTGCGCTACTTCGCCGAGCAGGACGTCAGGGCCAAGGTGATCTCCGGCGACAACGCGGTCTCCGTCGGCGCGGTCGCCGGCAAGCTCGGACTGACCGGCGCCGAGGACACCGTCGACGCCCGGACGCTCCCCAAGGACGAGGCGGGGATGGCCGACGCGCTCGACGCGGGCACGGTGTTCGGCCGGGTGACGCCCCAGCAGAAGCGGGACATGGTCGGCGCGTTGCAGTCGCACGGCCACACGGTCGCGATGACCGGCGACGGCGTGAACGACGTGCTCGCGCTCAAGGACGCCGACATCGGGGTGTCCATGGGGTCGGGCTCGGAGGCGACCCGGGCGGTCGCCCAGATCGTGCTCCTGAACAACTCGTTCGCGACGCTGCCCTCGGTCGTCGCGGAGGGCCGCCGGGTCATCGGCAACATCACGCGGGTCGCGACCCTGTTCCTGGTCAAGACCGTCTACTCGGTGATCCTCGCGCTGCTGGTGGTCTGCTTCCAGGTCGAGTACCCGTTCCTGCCGCGGCACCTGACGCTGCTGTCGACGCTGACGATCGGCGTCCCGGCGTTCTTCCTCGCGCTCGCCCCCAACAAGGAGCGCGCGAAACCGCACTTCGTGAAACGCGTGATGCGGTACGCGATCCCGGGCGGCGCCGTCGCGGGCATCGCCACCTTCGTGATGTACCTGGTGGCCCGGCACTACTACACGGGCTCGGGCGCGCTGGACGCGGAGACCAGTTCGGCGACGCTGACGCTGTTCCTGATCTCGATGTGGGTGCTCGCCATCGTGGCCCGCCCCTACACGTGGTGGCGGATCGTCCTGGTGGCGGCGATGGGCTTCGGCTTCCTGCTGGTCCTGGTCGTGCCGTGGCTGCAGGACTTCTTCGCGCTGAAGCTGGTCGGCGCCGCCATGCCGTGGACGGCGGTGGGCGTCGCGGTGGTGGCGGCGGTCGTCCTCGAATTCCTGTGGAAGTGGGTCGACCGCCGCTTCCCCGCCTAGCGGTTGCCCGCCGTGCTCATCAGCGGACGTCGACGAAGTCGCTGGTGGAGGTGACGGCCGGGGTGGTCGACGTGCCCGCGAACTTGTAGCGGAAGTAGCCGTCGGCCGACGCCTTGACCGTCGTCTTCAGCGAGCCCGTCGAGGACGACGTGACCGTCTTGACGTTGGTGTACGTGCTGGAGGTCTTCTTGCGGTACTGCAGGGTCACCGACTGCTTGGTGTAGCCCATGTACTTGCCGGTGTCCCAGTTGGCGCGGGAGAGCAGGCCGGTGACCGTGATGGTCTTGCCCTTCTTGACCGGCTCGGGGGCGGCGTTGGTCGTGAGCTTCGCGTAGCGCTTGGTGCTGTACGACTTGACCTTTTCGCGGACCGAGTAGTCCAGGTCGTTGGCCTGCGCGCCCGCCAGCACCTTCCAGGAGCCGGCGTCCACGTTCCACAGGTCCCGCGGGTCGACCGTGAAGCTCAGGGTGCAGGTCGACGTGGTGGCGTTGACCGTCTTGCAGGTGGTGGCGCCGTCCGCCTCGTTCTGCAGGGCGCCGTTGTCGGAGGAGTCCAGGTCCGTGCCGTGGTAGACGATCGCGAACGCGGAGGTGTTGTCGATGCCGGAGTCGTCCGTGGCGGTGAAGGTCACCTTGAAGTTGGCCTTGGCGGAGGTGCCGAGGACGACGTCCTTGCCGCCGTTCACGACGACGTTCGAGAGGGCGGTGTCGCCGAGCTGGTCGTCGTAGCCGGACGCGGCGGCGAACGTGGAGGCGCGCGAGGCGGCGTGCCCGCTGTGGAAGTCGGCGACCCGCTGGGCGGCGGCGGAGCCGAGCACGTTGTCACCGGCCTGCGCCGCCGGGACGGCGAACGCGGTGAGGGCCAGGGCGCCGGAAACCGTCACGGCAGCTGCGGTGGCACGAATGCGCATGTGTTCCCCAGTGGTGGAGAAGGGACCCGCGGTGCTGGTGCTGTCACGCGGGTCCAAGTGGTCTAGGGGTCTGTTGACCCGCCAGGTAGACGCGTGACCCGCGTGACTGGTTGTACGCCAAGTGAAGATTTCGTGACTGATTTACGGAGATGCCGTGCAGCCCCGCGGAACGGCCCTCAGTCGAACCAGCGGTCCCGCGCCAGTTCCTCCGTGCGCGACGGGTCCTCCAGGAGCGCCGCCACCTCGAAGCGGCGCGGCCACTGCCCGGCCGCCCAGGCCAGACCGGCCGCGACGCCCTCCACGGTCGCCGCGTGCACGGTGCCGTCCGGGGTGCGGCGCCAGTCGACCTCCGTACCGGCGACGAACAGCTCCTCGTGCTCGACGTACGAGGCCGGGGTCGCGGCCCCGAGCAGGACACGCACGGAGTCGGGCACGGGGTGCGTCTCCCCCTCCTCGGTCACCTCGGCGTCGACGGCCTCGCTCAGCCGCCGCACCTGGAAGAGCTCGGCGAGGTGCGCGGCCTTCGCCGGGGCGACCGGCAGCAGCGCCCGGCCCGCGGCGAGCGGGATCAGGTCGGGGGCGTCGGCGACGACGGCGTCCGCGGCGTCGACGACCACGACCTCGCCGTCCCGCACCGCCCGCAACTCGTCGGGCAGGGTGACCTGTTCGGGGTCGAGGTCGGCCAGCCTGCCGTAGACGGCGTGGAGCTGGGCGGAGCCGACCGGGCGGTCCGGGTCGGCGAGACGGTCCAGGAGCTCAGCGGCGCCGCCCGGCTCTTCGAGGAGCGCGGCGACGGACGTGCGCACCCCGAGGGCGCGGAGCACCTGCTCGTCCTCGAAACCGGAGGCGTCGGCGGGCTCGTAGAGACCGACGAGCAGCGGATCGCCGCCCTCGGCCCGCAGTCCGGCCGGCCGGCGCCCGTCGAGCACCGGGTTCCCGCGCAGCCACCACGCCGTGTACGGGCGGACGAGCTCGTGCGTGCCGTCGGGCAGCAGGACACGGACGGGCTGGGTGAGGGCGTCGCGCAGCGGCGGCCTGGACAGCAGCGCGAGCGCCTGCGGCCAGCGGTCCTCGTCGACCAGGTCCAGGTCCCGTACGGCGACGAGCTCGGTGGCCACCGGGGGCACCGGCGAGTCCGGCAGCCGGTCGAGGACGTCCTCGCACCACACGTCGACCGCGTCGAGCAGCCCCGCGTCGTCGGGCTCGGGGAAGTCGCTGTCCCGCGGCTCGAGTTCGTCGGGGTCGAGGACCACGTCGGCGGCCCGGACGAGCGCGAAGGTGGCGAGCACCCCGCAGGCCGCGAGGGGCTGCTCGCCCCACCGCTCGGCCAGCTCGTCGTCGACGTAGGGCAGTTCCCCTTCCCGCAGCACCGAGGCGATCGGGCTGCCGGGCAGGACCAGCTCGGCGGCGGGCACCAGCTCACCCTCGTCGTCGGGCAGCGCGAGGGCCCCCAGCCACGGCTCGTCACCCACGTCGAGGTGCGCGTCCCGTACGAGGGTGAGGACGACGTCGGCCAACTCGTCGGCGCCCAGGGTGCCTTCGTCGTCCCAGGCGGGCTCGTCGTCGAGCGACGCGGCGACCGCGGCCCGTACCTGAGGCGTCGTCAGGACGGCGCGGGCGGTGGCGGGCAGCGCGCCCAGCTTCTCCAGGAGCGGATGGGCGGCGTCGGCGTGGGCGACCTTCAGGCCGAGCCGGGCGAGCGCGTCGCCGGGCACGCCCGAGGCCTCGGCGGTGGGCAGCAGGACCTGCCGGGGGCCGATGGTGGTGCGGCCCCCTGCGAGCGGGACGGGCAGTCCGCTGAGCCGGTCGGGATCGACCCCGGCGAGCGACTCGTACAGGCTGCGCCACCAGCCCGGTTCCTTCTCCAGACCCGCGAGCCGGTCGACGGCCTCGGTCAGCGGGACCCGGGCGACACCGAGCGTGCGCAGTTCGACCCGGCGTTCGAGCCCGGCGGGCAGCAGTCCGGTCAGCACGTCGGCGAGGACCCGCACGGTGTCGGCGCCCGCGCCCTCGACGACCTCGGCGTCGCGCGGCCGCAGGGCCTCGGGCCGGTCGTCGTCCTCGTCCCGCGGGCCGACGGCGGGCGGCAGGAAGGCCGTGCGCGGCAGGCGCTCCAGGACGGCGGCGCGCAGGGCGCCGTCGAGTTCGCCGCGGCCCAGCGGGCCCGGCACCAGATCCAGGATGCCGGGGCCCACCGGCCGCCAGGCGCCGAGCAGTTCGGCGTACGCGTCGGCGGCGCGCTCGACGAGGTGGTCGGTGAGCGGGCCGGGTGCGACGTGCCGCCGGGCGGTGTCCAGGGGGAACGAGGCGATCAGCAGCGCGGGCACGCCGAGGGCCTCGTCGCTCGGGGTGGGCGCGTGCACGACGGGGGCGCTCGCCGGCTTCTGCGGGGCGCCGTCGGCGCTCACGGGCACGGCCCAGGTGACGGACCAGTGGGGCCGCAGCCGCTCCTCGACGGGCCGGTCGGCCAGCAGTTCGGGGGCGAGGGCTCCGCTGCGGGTGACGGTGCGCCAGCGCAGCTCGGCGGGTTCCCGGGCGTCGTCCGTGATGACGGTGTACACGTCGTCGGTGCGGCGGCGCAGCGTGCGGGTGCCGGCGTCCGTGGTGACGGTGACCTCGGACAGGCCCGGCAGGGCGAGCAGCAGCGTGTCGTCCACGGCGTCGAGGAGGCGGGCGGCGAGCGCCTCCGCGGCCTGGTCGCGCAGCGGCAGGATGACGACGGTGTCGTACGACTCGGGGGCCGAGCCCTCCGCGGCGAACGGCAGCCGCAGCAGCGGGACGTGACCGTCGCGGCGGCGCAGCTCGGTGCCGAGGGAAGGGGCGTGCCGGGCGGTCTCCTCGGCGGCGAGCCGGGCCTCGCCGAGCGACCAGCGCACGCCGCCGGTCCTGCCGACCACGGCGGGCTCGTCGGAGACGGCGAGGACGGCGGCGAACCCGACGCCGAACCGGCCCACCGCGGTCTCGGTGTCCTCCCGCTTCGCGGACGCGCGCAGCGTGGACAGCGACTCGACGCCGGCCGCGTCCAGCGGGGCGCCGGTGTTCGCGGCGGCGAGGACGCCGTCCTTCAGGGTCAGGGCGAGGCGGCCCTCGGTTCCGGCGCGGGCGGCGGCGTCGGCGGCGTTCTGGGCGAGTTCGACGACGAGCCGGTCCCGGTAGCCGCCGAGCGCGAGGTCCTCCTCGGCGTTGGCGTCCTCCCGGAACCGGGCTGCGCTGCCGGTCCACGCGTCCAGCACGCCTCGGCGGAGTCTGGCGGTGCCGAACGGGTCGATGCCCTCCGGCGCCGGACGCGCGATCTTGCTCCCGCTCACGGGTGACTCCTCTGGGCGGCGTGGTCAGGTCCGGGGCCGAACGTTATCGCTCCGCACCACGGAACCCGGCGTCGCGTCACCGGGTGCGGGTGGGTGGGGCTTCTCGCGCCCCGAGGCGGAGCCGCAGCCGTCGACGCGGCAGAGACCTGCCTACGAGTGACCGAGGTCGTCCGCGCCGGTCGCGGGGGCAGCGCTGACCGACCCGGCATCCGGCTCCGCGCGGAGCGGAAACGCGTCGACGACGTTCTCGTCGATCACCGGCTCCGCCGGCCGCGGCGGCTTCGGCATGACCGCGGCCTCCGAATGCCCACCACACCCGTACGACAGCGAGACGACCCGCCCGTCCGCCGGCGAGAACTCGTTCGCGCAGACGCCGAAGGCCTGGCCGAGGGAGCCGCCGACCGGGGTGAGGAAGCCGCACGAGACGCATGTCGCGGGCGCGGCCTGCGCCATCGGGGTCTTCGCGCCGAACGACTCCTCCCAGCGGTCGGCCGCGACGTGCAGCCCGTACCGCGACAGGACCCGCGCACGCCGCATGCCGAGCTCCTCGGCGACGGACGCGATCGAGCCGCGGGCCGGCGCGACGGGCAGGGCCGCCACGGGCCCCTGCGTCACCTCGACGTCCTCCGCCTCGACCAGTTCGGCCATGTCCTCGGACACCGGAGAGTTCGGCGGCGGCGCGTCCTCGCCGGAGAAGCCGGGTTCGAGCCGCAGATCGTCGGCCTCGGTGGGCAGCAGGTCGCCCGGGCCCAGGTCGCCGGGACGGAGCCGCTCGCTCCACGGCACCCACTCGGGGGCCAGCAGCGCGTCGGGGCCCGGCAGCAGCACGACCTCGTCGAGCGTGACGTGCTTGGCGCGGGAGGCCCGGGCCACGGTCACGGCCCAGCGCCAGCCCCGGTAGCCGAACTCCTTGCACTCGAAGAGGTGCGTGACGACGCGGTCGCCCTCGACGACCGTCTCGACGTGCTCACCGACCACCCCGGGGGCGGCCGCCTCCTCGGCGGCGGCGCGGGCGATGTCGACCGCCTCGGCGCACAGACGGTCAGGGGTGCGGCTTCGCGTTGTCGCTGCGCTCACAGGTATCGCTTCTCTCCTACGCCGTCTCACGAGTGCGCCGTCCGGTGAGCGGGAGCGCGGACGGAGCGGACCAGGGGGCCGCGTCGACGTCCACGCCCGACGTTCCGGGCGCACCTACGCCATCCATTCTGCGGGATGGCCGAGAGGCGCGCGGCCGAGAACAACCGCCGCGGGCGCGCTACGCACGCTACCTCCTTCCACGCCCTGCGCCCACACCGACGTACGAGCCGCACCTGACGCGAAAGCCGACCCGCACTCCCATATCGGCACTAGTACGGGCGTTCAAGGGGCACTATGACTGGGTGACTGCCGCAAGGTCGTCGTCGTCCAGCTCGGCGAGTTCGTCGCGTTCGTCCGGTTCATCTGGTGCGACACGGTACGAATACAGCGGTGCGGGCCCGGTGCGCGGGGCCGTCCGCAAGATCGGGCGTGCCCTGCACCTGCCGTTCACCGGCACGGCGCGCGGCATCCGGAAAGCGACCCACGCGCACGGCGCGGGCGAGTCCGGTCTCGGAAAACTGATCGAACTGCACGCGGTGAACGGCGCGGGTGACGTCATGATCACCATCGCCCTCGCGTCCACGGTGTTCTTCTCCGTCCCCACGGACGAGGCCCGCGGCCGGGTCGCCCTCTACCTCGCCATCACGATGGCGCCCTTCACCCTCCTGGCGCCCGTCATCGGGCCGCTGCTCGACCGGCTGCCGCACGGGCGGCGGGCCGCGATGGCCGGTTCGATGCTGGCGCGGGCGCTGCTCGCGCTGGTCCTGTCGAGCGCGGTGGTCAGCGGCAGCCTCCAGCTGTACCCGGCGGCGCTCGGCGTGCTCGTCGCGTCGAAGGCGTACGGCGTGGTGCGCTCGGCGGTGGTGCCACGGCTGCTGCCGGCCCGCTTCTCCCTCGTGAAGGCGAATTCGCGGGTCACGCTGGCCGGGCTGCTCGCCACGGCCGCGGCGGCCCCGGTCGGGGCGGGACTGCAGACGATCGGGCCGCGCTGGCCGCTGTTCGGGGCCTTCGTGCTGTACGTGACCGGGATGTTCCTGTCGTTCTCGATGCCGCGCAAGGTCGACTCGGCGAAGGGCGAGAGCAAGGCGCTGCTCGCGGCGGACGAGGAGCACCTGCACGGTCCTGGCAAGCGGCAGCGCCGGCCCGGGCTGCGCACGGTCGGTCCCGCCGTCACCCACGCCCTCGGGGCGAACGCCTCGCTGAAGGCCCTCTCCGGCTTCCTGATCTTCTTCCTGGCGTTCCTGCTGCGCGAGCATCCGATGACCGGGCAGAGCGCGGCCGTGTCGCTCGGCATCGTCGGCGTGGCGGCGGGCGCGGGAAACGCGCTGGGCACGGCGGTCGGGGCGTGGCTGAAGGCGCGGGCGCCCGAGATCATCATCGTGACCGTGGTGGCGGTGGTGCTCGGTGTCGCGATCACGTCGGCGATCTTCTTCGGGGCGGTGATGACGGCGTTCCTCGCGGCGGTCGCCGGGTTCGCGCAGGCCCTGTCCAAGCTGTCGCTGGACGCGACGATCCAGCGGGACGTGCCGGAGGCGGTGCGGACGTCGGCGTTCGCCAGGTCGGAGACGTTGTTGCAGGTGGCGTGGGTGCTGGGTGGGGCGATCGGGATCGCGCTGCCGTTGAACGGGGCGCTGGGGCTCTCGGTGGCGGCGGGGATCGTGGCGGTGGGGTGGCTGACGACGGTGCGGGGTCTTCTGGCCGCGGCACGGGGTGGGGCGGGGCGTTCGGCTCGGGTGGCCTAGCGTCTGCCGGGTTTCTGGCGCGTCGGCCTCTGCGGGCCGGTGGGGCTTCTCGCGCAGTTCCCCGCGCCCCTGAGATGCGCACTCCGTGCGGCATCTCCCCGGGGGAGAAGGCCGCGCGCAGCGCATGCCTTCAGGGGCGCGGGGCTGCGTCATCAGCGGCTCCGCCGCGGGGCGCGGCCGGCCACAGATCACCCGCACACGCCAACGCGACAGGTCACGGCACACGCCCACGCGGGACCACGCAAACCCGGAGGGACGCGGCACGCCGTACCCGGCTCGCAACGGGGCCGATGCCTCCCGATAGCCTTCGGCCATGACCTCCCAGCGTTTCGCCGCGCGCCACCGCCGCGCCATGGCTGCCGTCGGTGCCGTCGGCGCCGGACTGCTCGCCCTCTCCGCCTGCGACAAGCCGACCCCGCTGGCCACCGTCACGGTGGACCGCAACACGGTGCACTCCGAGGCCTCCTGCTACAACGACGGCGAAGCGCTCAAGCCGTCCTCCCTCCAGGACTGCCTGAAGGACAAGGACGCCAAGTCCATCTCGGTGGACCCCGACGCGACGGTCCGCTTCGGCGTCGACCCGGAGATCGCGGACAAGGGCTGGACGCTGCTGATGAACGGTCAGCCGCTGACCGACTCCAGCAAGAAGACCTACCGCACGGTTCCCGGCAGCGTGTTCTTCAACCAGCAGTACGGCGCCACCGGCTCCTCCACCACGGTCACCATCCTGGCGGGCGCCAACTCCAAGGCGTACGGCCTGTGGTCGTTCAAGCTCAAGAAGGACTCCTGACGTCCACCGGTAGCCCGGCAGCGGCACGCGTCCTCGTCGCCACCGCCGTCCCGGCCGAACGGGACGCGGTGGCGCAGGGCCTGCTCGACGCACATCCGGCGGTCGACGTGGTCGCCGTCGGGGTGGGCCCCGCGGCCGCCGCCGCGGGCACGGCCACCGCGCTCACCACGGCCGCACTGGCCGGCCGCCCGTACACCCTGGCCGTCTCGGCCGGCATCGGCGGCGGCTTCACCGCCCCGCCCGGCGCCCTCCTGGTGGCCGACGCGATCACCGTCGCCGATCTGGGCGCCGAGACCCCCGAGGGGTTCCTCCCGGTCACCGAGCTCGGTTTCGGGACCGTCACCCACCGTCCGCCGGCATCCCTCGTACGAGACCTCGCCGCGGCCCTGTCCCTGGATGCCGCCGCCGTCGGCACCGTGCTCACCGTCTCCACGGTGACCGGCACCGCCGACCGCGCCGCGCTGCTCGCCCAGCGCCACCCGGGCGCCGTCGCCGAGGCGATGGAGGGCTTCGGGGTCGCCGAGGCCGCCGCCGCGCACGGCGTACCGGTGGCCGAGATACGTGCCGTCTCCAACGCCGTCGGGCCCCGCGACCGCGCCGCCTGGCGGATCGGTGACGCGCTGGCCGCGCTCACCGACGCGTTCGGGAAGTCGGCGCCCGTCCTCACGAGTTGGAGCAGTTCATGACGACCGACAACGAAGCCGCGGCAGTACGCATCGCCTTCTCGCCGTGCCCGAACGACACCTTCGTCTTCGACGCCTGGGCCCACGGCCGCGTCCCGGGCGCCCCCGCGCTCGACGTGACGTTCGCCGACATCGACATCACCAACGGCGTCGCCGAGCGCCGCGAGGACGCCTACGACGTCCTGAAGGTCTCCTACGCGGTCCTGCCGTACGTCCTCGACGACTACGCGCTGCTGCCGTGCGGCGGCGCGCTCGGCCGGGGCTGCGGTCCGCTGGTGCTGACCCGCGAGCCGGGCGTCGACCTCTCCGACAAGCGCGTCGCGGTGCCCAGCGAGACCTCGACCGCGTATCTGCTGTTCCGGCTGTGGGCGGCCGACACGGTGCCCGGCGGCGGCGTCGGCGAGATCGTCGTCATGCCGTTCCACGAGATCATGCCGGCCGTGCGGGACGGGAAGATCGACGCCGGTCTCGTCATCCACGAGGCCCGCTTCACGTACCAGAACTACGGTCTGCACAAGCTCGCCGACATGGGCGAGCACTGGGAGGCGACGACCGGTCTGCCGATCCCGCTCGGCGCGATCATCGCCCGGCGCGACCTGGGCGCCGAGAAGCTGCGCGGGTACGCGGACGCCGTCCGCACGTCGGTGCGCATGGCCTGGGACGACCCGGAGGCCTCGCGTGCGTACGTGATGGACCACGCGCAGGAGATGGACCCGTCGGTCGCCGACCAGCACATCGGCCTGTACGTCAACGAGTTCACCGCCGACCTCGGCGAGGACGGCTACGCGGCGATCCGGGGACTGCTGACCCGGGCGGCGGCCGAGGGCCTGGTGCCCGCCCTGGCCCCCGACGCGCTCGCGTTCCCGTAGGACCCGTAAGAAGATTCCGGCTCAGACGTCCAGCTGGTCCGCCACCGCCCGCAGCAGGCCGGCGATCTTCTTGCCGGCGGCCTTGTCGGGGTAGCGGCCGCGCTCCAGCATCGGCGTGATGTTCTCGAGCAGCGTCGTCAAGTCCTGGACGATCGACGCCAGTTCGTCCGGCTTGCGGCGCTGCGCCGCGGCCACCGACGGGGTCGGGTCGAGGATCGTGACGGAGAGCGCCTGGTCGCCCCGCTGGCCGGCGACGACCCCGAACTCGACGCGCTGGCCGGGCTTGAGGGCGTCGACACCGTCGGGCAGTACGGAGGAGTGCACGAAGACGTCGCCGCCGTCGTCGCGGGAGAGGAAGCCGAAGCCCTTCTCGCTGTTGAACCACTTGACCTTGCCGGTAGGCACGTGAAGTCCTCGTCCTCGTACTAGAAAGAAAACGCTCTGGATAGCAGTACAGCGGGTCGTGTTCCGACCCGCCGCCACCAAGACTATGGGGAACGGGGCTGGTGACAAGACGTCGCCGAAGGGTTCCGTACTTGTCCTTATGCGCTGGGAACTACCCTGACCGGGTGCGCGACAAAACCCAAGCCAATTCCCGGGCGACCGATACTGGACCCGGCGACGGACTCGTGAAAGCGGGCGGCATCGTCTTCCTCGTGGGAGCGATCGCCACCCTGGTCACGATGGCCCCGCTGTTTCTGGACACCGACCCGTTCCCGCCCGTCGCTTATGCGGTGTGCATGCTGATGGGCGTCGGTTTTCTCCTGGCCGCCGCCGGCATACTGCGCGGCATCGCGGCCCAGCGCCGTCAGGCGCGTACGTAACGATCCAGCCAGGCCGGGAATTCGGTCAGGTCGGCGAGAATCACGTCGGCGCCCGCGGCGCGCAGTTCCGCCGCGTCGCACGGCCCGGTCGTCACGCCCACGGACAGCGCGTTCGCCGTGCGGGCGCCGCGCACGTCACCGACGTGATCGCCGACGTAGACGCTCGCGCCGTGCTCGCGCAGCGCCTCGCCCTTGCCCTCGGCCCACAGGTTTCCGACGACGGCGTCCGCCGCGATGTCCAGATGCTGCAGGTGCAGTTTCGCGTTGGGCTCGTACTTGGCGGTGACGACGACGGCCCGGCCGCCCGCCGCGTGCACGGCGGCGATCGTCTCGTGGACGCCGGGCATCGGCAGCGTGCCCGTGATCGCGTGTGTGGGATACATCTCACGGTAGAGATCGGCCATGGCCGGGATCTGCTCGGCGGGGAACCAGTGGGCGAGCTCCGTCTCCAGCGGTGGCCCGAGCCGGGTGACGACCAGGTCCGCGTCCACGTACGTGCCGGTCCGCTCGGACAGGGCGAGCCACGTGGCGTGGATGCCGGGCCGGGAGTCGATCAGCGTCATGTCGAGGTCGAAGCCGACCGTGGGGCCGGTGGGGTGCGTGGGGTCCTGGAGGTCAGCCATGGGTGCCATTCTGCCCGGGCATACGATGGGCTTTCCCGAGGAATACTTAGCTAAGCCTTACCAAGCCAAGACATTCCGGACCCTACTGCGGAGAGAACACGCCCATGCCCGTCAGACGCCGCGCCGTCGCGATCGTGGCGGCGGTGGTGGCGCTGGCCCTCGCGGTGCTGCTCAGCCTCGCGGTGGGAGCCCGGGCGATCGCGCCGTCCGCCGTGTTCGACGCCCTGCTGCACGGCGGGCACAGCGACGCCGCCGAGGTGGTCAGGGGCCTGCGGCTGCCGCGCACGCTCATCGGCCTGATGGTCGGGGCGGCCCTCGCGCTCGCCGGCACCGTCCTCCAGGGCATCACGCGCAACCCCATCGCCGACCCGGGCATCCTCGGCATCAGCCAGGGCGCGTCCGTGGGCGTGGTCCTGGCCATCGCCTACCTCGGCATCCACACCCTGACCGGCTACGTGTGGATCGCGTTCGTCGGCGCGGGCCTCGCCTCCGTCGCCGTGTACGCCATCGCGTCCAGTGGCAGAGGCGGCGCGACCCCGGTGAAACTGGCGCTCGGCGGCGCCGCGATCAACGCTCTGCTGGTCTCCGTCACCACCGCGATCCTCACCACGAAGGCCTCCGCGCTCGACGAGTTCCGCTTCTGGCAGGTCGGCTCGCTCTCCGGCCGGGACACGGAACTGGTCGGCCAGGTCTGGCCGTTCCTGCTCCTCGGCACCGTCCTCGTGCTGTCCGTCGCCCGCGGCCTGGACGCGCTCGCGCTCGGCGAGGACGTGGCGAAGGGCCTCGGGCAGCGGGTGGCGACCGTCCGGATCGTCGGCGGTCTCGGCGCGACGATCCTCACCGGCGTCGGGGTGGCGGCCGCCGGCCCGATCGCCTTCATCGGCCTGGCCGTCCCGCACATCGCCCGCGCCCTGGTCGGCTCCGACCACCGCTGGCTGCTGCCGATGGCGGCGCTGACCGGGCCCGTGATGCTGCTGGTCTCCGACACCGTGGGCCGGGTGGTCTTCCCGCCGAGCGAGGTGCCCGCCGGAGTGATGACGGCGCTGATCGGCGTGCCGTTCCTGGTCACCCTCGTGCGCAGGAAGGCGGTGCCCGCATGAGCGCCCTCACCGGTGTCCGGCCGGCCGGCTACGCGGTCGTCCGCGCGGGCCGCGCCCGCTTCCTGCTGCACCGCAGGGCGACCGTGGTGGCCGGCGTCCTGGCCCTCGTCCTCGCCGTGAGCTGCCTCGCGTACCTCTGCGTCGGCGAGACGTTCACCAGCCCCGCCGAGGTCCTCAAGGTCCTCACCGGGCAGCCGTCGCCCGACGAACTGGTCGTCGGGACGCTGCGCGAGCCCCGCATGGTCGTCGGACTGCTGGTCGGCCTGGCCTTCGGCATCGCGGGCGCGCTGATCCAGACCGTCGCCCGCAACCCCCTCGCCAGCCCCGACATCATCGGCATCAGCCAGGGCGCGAGCGCGGTCACGGTCGCCGCGATGACCTTCGGCCTGACCTCGTACACCGTCCTGCCGTACGTCTCCGTGGCCGGCGGCGTCGTCGCGGCCGCCCTGGTCTACCTCTTCGCCTGGCGGGGCGGACTGCACGCCACCCGCTTCGTCCTCATCGGCATCGGCTTCGCGATCGCCCTGCGCTCGATCACCACGCTCTTCATGACCAAGGGCGACTACCTGGTCGCCCAGCAGGCGCAGATCTGGATGACCGGCTCGCTCAACGGGCGGGGCTGGCCCGAGGCCGAACCGCTCGGCTGGATCCTGCTGATCCTCGCCCCGGCCGTCGCATGGGCGGCCCGCGCCCAGCGCACCGTCTCCCTGGACGACGACACCGCCACCGCCCTCGGCGTGCGGCTCGGCCGGGTCCGGCTCGGCCTGGTCGCCCTCGGCGTGATCCTGGCCTCCGTCGCCACCGGCGCGGCGGGACCGGTCGACTTCGTGGCGCTGCTCGCCCCGCAGATCGCCCGCCGGCTGACCCGCACCGCCCAGATCCCGCTGGTCTCCTCCGCACTCCTCGGCGCCGTGATCGTGGTGGTCGGCGACCTGCTGGCCCGCCGCCTCTTCTCCCCCACCGAACTGCCCGTGGGCGTCCTCACGGCGGCCGTGGGCGCGCCCTACCTGATCTGGCTGATCGTCCGCAGCCGCACCGTCCGCTCCAGCTCCGGAGGCACCGCATGAGCCGGCTCTCGGCCCGCGACCTGACGCTCGCCTACGAGGACCGCACCGTCGTGCACAACCTCGACCTCGCCGTGCCCGACGGGCAGGTCACGGTCATCGTCGGCCCCAACGCCTGCGGCAAGTCGACGACGCTGCGCGCGCTCGGCCGCCTCATGAAGCCCGCGGGCGGCTCCGTCCTGCTCGACGGCAGGGCGCTCGCCGAACTCCCCACCAAGAAGATCGCCCAGCAGATCGGCCTGCTGCCGCAGAGCCCCGTGGCCCCCGAGGCGATCACCGTCGCCGACCTGGTCTCGCGCGGCCGCCAGCCGCACCAGAGCTGGTGGCAGCAGTGGTCCGACGCGGACGAGAAGGCGGTGACCGAGGCCATGGAGCGCACCGACGTCGCCGCCCTCGCCGACCGCAACGTCGACGAACTCTCAGGCGGCCAGCGCCAGCGCGTCTGGATCGCGATGGCCCTCGCCCAGGAGACCGACATCCTCCTCCTCGACGAGCCCACCACCTACCTCGACATCGCGCACCAGGTGGAGGTCCTGGACCTGGTGCGCCAGCTCAACCACGACAAGAAGCGCACCGTCGCGGTCGTCCTGCACGACCTCAACCAGGCGGCCCGCTACGCCGACCACCTCGTCGCCATGAAGGCGGGCCGTATCGTCGCCGAGGGCCCGCCGGCCGAGATCGTCACGGCCGGACTCGTCCACGACGTCTTCGGCCTGGACTGCGTGGTCGTCCCCGACCCGGTGACCGGATCCCCGCTGGTGGTCCCCGGCGCCCCGTGGCAAGGAACGTCAATCCGGTAGACGCGATCCCGAAAGGCACCCCATGCACACGCACCGCGGCACTGTCATCGGCACCCTCGCCCTCACCACGGCCCTGGCCCTGGCCCTGACGGCCTGCAGCGACTCCGACGAGTCCGGGAAGAAGACCGGCAGCACCGCCGCAGGCGACGGCACCCACACCGTCAGGACCGCCATGGGCGACGTCAAGGTCAAGAACAACCCGAAGCGCGTCGTCGTCCTCGACACCGCCGAACTCGACTCGGCGGTCACCCTGGGCGTGCGGCCGGTCGGCGCCACCCGGGCCGGCGCCGAACAGGCCGTCCTGTCGTACCTGCCGAAGAGCAGCACGAAGGACATCACCGAGGTCGGCGAGATCGCCGCCCCCAACCTGGAGAAGATCGCGGGCCTCAAGCCCGACCTGATCCTCAGCAGCAAGGTCCGCGACGGCCAGCGCTACCAGCAGCTCAGCGCCATCGCCCCGACCGTCCTCACCGAGACGACGGGCTA
The DNA here is from genome assembly GCF_024448165.1 of Streptomyces longispororuber. Classification (GTDB taxonomy): domain Bacteria; phylum Actinomycetota; class Actinomycetes; order Streptomycetales; family Streptomycetaceae; genus Streptomyces; species Streptomyces longispororuber_A. The sequence goes on along the minus strand of NZ_JAMOLN010000076.1, from coordinate 21,928 downwards.
CCCCTGGAAGCAGAACTTCCTCGTCCACGCCGACGCGCTCGGCCGCACCGCGCAGGCCGAGAAGGCGATCAGCGCGTACGAGGACCACGCCGAGGCGGTCACCAAGGCGCTCGGCGGCAAGGCGAAGGCCGCCGCCACGGACGTGAACGTCGTCCGCTTCGTCGAGGGCGCCGACATCCGGATCTACGGCAAGAAGAACTACATCGGCACGATCCTCGCCGACGTCGGCGTGGGCCGCCCCGCGATCACCGACAAGGCCAAGGACGGGTTCTCGTACGACGTCAGCCCCGAGCAGATCGACAAGGCCGACGCGGACGTCATCTTCACCTCCACCTACGGCAGCCCCGGCAAGGCGAAGGTCACGCAGACCACGACGAGCGGCCTGTGGAAGAACCTCAAGGCCGTCGAGGACGGCAAGGTCTTCCAGGTCGACGACGAACTGTGGCTCCAGGGCATCGGCTACACCGCGGCGAACCAGATCCTCGCGGAACTCCAGTCCGACCTGACCCGCTAGACCGTCAGCCGCGGGGGCGCTGCGACCGCCACACCAGATACAGGGCGGAGGCGATCGCGGCGCCCCGCAGCACCCACGGCCAGGTCTCGTTCAGCGCGCCGCTCATCCGCCCGTCGGCGATCGGCTCGCCCCACCGGCCGTCGGTGCGGCCCCACAGCCAGACGATGCCGGCCGCCGCGGCGAGCCCCGGCAGCGCGAACACCGCCAGCTTCTTCTGCCCCAGTGTCAGCCGCCGGGACAGATAGACGACGCCCCAGCCGATGACCAGCGGGAGGATGTTGCCGAGGACCGCGCCGGCCACGAGGGCCGCGGCCGCGAGGAGCAGCAGCGGGTTCGTCCAGCCGCCGACGGGGCCGAGCCGCGGCCGGGCGGCGCGCCGGCCGCGCCGCGCGGCACCGGACGCGTCCTCCGCGCCCTCGTCGTCCTCGTCCGCTTCCGGCTCGTCGGCCACGGGCTCGTGCACCGGCTTCTTGCGCAGGTCGGGCCTGCCGCCCTGCTTGCCCGGCGCCCTGAGGATGTCCGGGATCTCCACCCCGCCCACGAACCCCGGCACGCTGTCCGTCTCGGTCAGCACCCCGCCTGGCCCGTCTCCGATCCGCCACCAGTCCGTCTCGCCCTCCGCCGAGCCCAGCTCGTCCGTGCCGGCGAGGTGCGGCGGGGCGGGCGCCTCGTCCCGTACGGGATCGGGGTCGCGGGCCTCGCGGCGCGGGCGCGGCACCTTGCGGCGCAGCCCGCCCCTGGCCGGGTTCCTGCCGGTGGGCTGCTCGGGCAGCGGCCTGGTCAGCGGCGCGGCGGGGTCAGCGCCCGCCCCTCCCGCACCTCTTGCCCCTTTTTCTTGAGCGCCGCCCACGATCTGGTCCGGGCTGCCCAGCCGGTCGAGGATGCGGCGCACGGCGGCCGGGCTGTCGACGGTGACCTTGGCGCGGTGCCGGTCGATCTCGCCCCGCAGCTCCGTCACCAGGCGCATCCGCATCGCGGACGGCAGCTGGCGCTGCTGGGCCAGGTCCCCGACCCGGCTCAGATAGTCGAAGACGAGCTGATCACTCTCGATCGACACGAAGTCCCCTCCGGGGTGGCGCAGTTGACCCCACGACGGTACAGCGCCCGGCCGGGGTGCGGGGCCGGGCCGGCCGGCGGCCCCGTCGCGGGCCCGACCAGCCACGACGGAAGCGCACCCGGCCTTCGGCGGCGGTGGCCGGACCGTGGCCCGCTACCGTGGGTCAGATGAGCCCCAACGAGCAGACACCGGCGGCGCCGCCCCGCTCCCTCGCGGAAGCCCTGCGAACCCGGGACGACGCCTCCCTGGCCCGCCTCCTGCGGGCCCGGCCGGACCTGCTCGGCCCGGTTCCGAACGACCTCACCCAGCTCGCCACCCGCGCCGGGACCCGCGCCTCGGTGATCCGCGCCCTGGACCGCCTCGACCGGTTCACGCAGCAGGTGGCGCAGGCGCTCGCGGTGACCCCCGAACCGACGGCGTACGCGACGCTGCGCGGCCTGCTGCCCGGCGACGGCACCGAGGAGGCGCTGCCCCGCGCCGTGGCGCGCCTGCGCGAGCAGGCCCTGGCGTGGGGCGCCGACGACCAGCTCCGGCTCGTCCGCACCGCCCGCGAACTGCTCTCCCCCGCCCCGCAGCACCCCTCGCCCACCGGTCTCGGCCCGACCGTCGCGGAGGCCACGTCGGGCATGTCGCCCGGCCGGGTGCAGGAGATCGTCGCGGCGGCCGGGCTCGCGTCCACGCACGACCCGGTGTCGGCGGTGGCGGCGCTCACCGAGCTGTTCACGACGCCCGACCGGATGTCGGCGCTGCTCGACGAGGCACCGGCCGAGGCCGTGGACGTACTGAACCGGCTGGTGTGGGGGCCGCCGTACGGGCAGGTCACCGCGCAGCCCGCGGCGCACCTGCGCTGGCTGCTCGACCGGGGCCTGCTGGTGCCGACCACGCCCGGCACCGTGGTGCTGCCCCGGGAGGTGGCGCTGCACCTGCGCGGCGGCCGCGCCCACCGCGAGCTGGAGCCGCTGGCGCCCGCCGTGCGGGAGCGGACGGCGCACCGTCCACAGGTTGTGGACGCGACGGCGGCGGCGCAGGCCCACACGGCGCTGGACACCGTCGAGGAGCTGCTGAAGGACTGGGACGAGGGCGGCCCGGCCGTGCTGCGCGCGGGCGGGCTGAGCGTACGGGACCTCAAGCGCACCGCGACGGCCCTCGACACGACCGAGCAGACGGCCGCCTTCTGGGTCGAACTCGCCTACGCGGCCGGGCTGTTGGCGTCGGACGGCGAGGCCGACGAACGGTACGCGGCGACCCCGGCGTACGACGAGTGGGTGGAGCTGCCCCCGGCCGAGCGGTGGACGCGGCTCGTGGTGCCGTGGCTGACGGCGACCCGCACCTCGGGTCTGGTCGGCGGGCGGGACGGCAAGGACCGGACGCTGTCGGCGCTCGGCCCGCACCTGGACCGTTCGGCGGCGCCCGAGGTCCGCCACCGGATCCTCGCCCTGCTGGCGGCCCTGCCGGAGGGCACCGAGCCCGAACCCGAGTCGCTGACGGCCCGCCTCACCTGGGAGCGCCCGCCCGTCACCCACCACCGCCCTTCCAGCGAAGGCGCTGCGCGCCCCTTTGATTCCCCCGCCGCCCTCGACCTGCGCACCCGTCTGGCCCGGTGGACCCTGGCGGAGGCCGAGCTGCTCGGGGTGACCGGGCGCGGGGCCCTCGCGGCGCACGGCCGCGCGCTGCTGCCCACGCCCGGCGAGACCGGGGCGAACGGGGCGGGCGCGCCGGAGGCGTCCGTCGCCGCGGCCCGCGCCGAGAAGCTGCTGTCCCCGCTGCTGCCCGACCCCCTCGACCACGTCCTGCTGCAGGCGGACCTGACGGCGGTGGCGCCCGGTCCGCTGGAGCGGCCGCTCGCGGACGCCCTCGCCGTCCTGGCCGACGTCGAGTCGAAGGGCGGCGCGACCGTCTACCGGTTCACGCCGGGCTCGGTGCGCCGCGCCCTGGACGCCGGCCGCACCGCGTCCGACCTGCACACGTTCCTGACCGCGCACTCCCGCACCCCGGTGCCGCAGCCGCTCACCTACCTGATCGACGACGTGGCCCGCCGCCACGGCCATCTGCGCATCGGCGCCGCCTCGGCCTACGTGCGCTGCGACGACGACGCCGTGCTCGGCGAGATCATGGCGGACAAGCGGGCGGCACCGCTGCGCCTGCGCCGCCTGGCCCCCACGGTCCTCGCGGCCCAGGCGGACCCCGGCACGCTCCTGGAGGGCCTGCGCTCGATGGGCTTCGCGCCCGCCGCGGAGACTCCCGAGGGCGACGTCCTGATCACCCGCGCCCACGCCCACCGCACCCCGCCGCGCACGGCCCCCGAACCGGTCCCGGACGGCCCGCCGCTGCCCGACGGCACCCTCCTCGACGCCGCGATCCGCGCGATCAGGGCGGGTGACACGGCGGCGACGACCCCGCGCAAGCAGGCCCCGGCCGCGAACGGCGAACTCCCCCGCACCACCCCCGCCGACACCCTCGCCACGATGCAGGCGGCGGTCATGACGGGCGACACCCTGTGGATCGGCTACGTCAACGCCGAGGGCGCCGCGAGCCAGCGCGTCATCGCCCCGATCCGCGTCGAGGGCGGCTTCGTGACGGCGTACGACCACACGGCCGACGAGGTCCGCACGTATCCGCTGCACCGGGTGACGGGGGTCGCGGAGCTCTCCGACCAGTGAGGGAGCCGGAGGCGACCTGAGTCACGGCGCCCACCCCACGGGATGCGGCACACTGGACGTTTGGCCACACCGAGCCATGCAGAAAGGGTGTCGCGTGAACGGTCCACTCATCGTCCAGTCGGACAAGACCCTGCTCCTCGAGGTCGACCACGAGCAGGCCGACGCGTGCCGTCGGGCGATCGCGCCGTTCGCCGAGCTGGAGCGGGCGCCGGAGCACATCCACACCTACCGGCTGACGCCGCTCGGGCTGTGGAACGCGCGGGCCGCCGGGCACGACGCCGAGCAGGTCGTGGACGCGCTCGTGGAGTTCAGCCGGTACCCGGTGCCGCACGCGCTGCTCGTCGACATCGCCGAGACCATGGACCGGTACGGGCGTCTCACGCTGAGCAAGCACCCCGCCCACGGCCTGGTCCTGACGACCACGGACCGCCCGGTCCTGGAGGAGATCCTGCGGTCCAAGCGGGTCCAGCCGCTGGTCGGCGCCCGGATCGACGCCGACACCGTCGCCGTGCACCCCTCCGAGCGCGGCCAGATCAAGCAGACGCTGCTGAAGCTGGGCTGGCCCGCCGAGGACCTCGCCGGGTACGTGGACGGCGAGGCGCACGCCATCGACCTCGCCGAGGACGGCTGGTCGCTGCGCCCGTACCAGAAGCAGGCCGTCGAGGGGTTCTGGCACGGCGGCTCCGGTGTCGTCGTGCTGCCCTGCGGCGCCGGCAAGACGCTGGTCGGAGCCGGGGCGATGGCGGAGGCGAAGGCGACGACGCTGATCCTCGTCACGAACACCGTGTCCGCCCGCCAGTGGAAGCACGAGCTGGTCAAGCGGACGTCGCTCACCGAGGACGAGATCGGCGAGTACAGCGGTACGAAGAAGGAGATCCGGCCGGTCACGATCGCCACGTACCAGGTGCTGACGACGAAGCGGAAGGGTGTGTACCCGCACCTGGAGCTCTTCGACTCCCGCGACTGGGGCCTGGTCATCTACGACGAGGTGCACCTGCTGCCCGCGCCGGTCTTCAAGTTCACCGCCGACCTCCAGGCCCGGCGCCGCCTCGGCCTCACCGCCACCCTGGTACGGGAGGACGGCCGTGAGTCGGACGTCTTCTCGCTGATCGGGCCGAAGCGTTTCGACGCTCCGTGGAAGGAGATCGAGGCGCAGGGGTACATCGCCCCGGCCGACTGCGTGGAGGTCCGCGTCAACCTCACGGACTCCGAGCGGCTCGCGTACGCCACCGCCGAGGCCGAGGAGAAGTACCGCTTCTGCGCGACGACGGCGACGAAGCGCAAGGTCACCGAGGCCCTGGTGCGCAAGCACAAGGGCGAGCAGACGCTCGTCATCGGCCAGTACATCGACCAGCTCGACGAACTGGGCGCCCACCTGGACGCCCCGGTCATCAAGGGCGAGACGACGAACGCGGTGCGCGAGAAGCTCTTCGACGCGTTCCGGGAGGGCGAGATCTCCGTGCTCGTCGTGTCGAAGGTCGCGAACTTCTCGATCGACCTGCCGGAGGCGACGGTCGCCATCCAGGTGTCGGGCACGTTCGGCTCGCGCCAGGAGGAGGCCCAGCGCCTCGGCCGGGTGCTGCGCCCGAAGGCGGACGGGCACGAGGCCCGGTTCTACTCGGTCGTCGCCCGCGACACCATCGACCAGGACTTCGCCGCCCACCGGCAGCGGTTCCTGGCCGAGCAGGGTTACGCGTACCGGATCGTCGACGCCGACGACCTGCTCGCCGAGAGCTGAGCCCAAGCCACGAGGACGGCGAGCCCGAGCAGCGAGTACGGGGACGCCAACGGCTGCTGCCACCAGGGGAATCGCAGGTCCAGATCCCCTTGGTGCGGCAGCAGCCACATGCTGCGGGCGGTGAACAGGGCCGCCACCGCCCAGGCCGTACGACGGTGACCGCCCGCCCACAGCAGCGCGAGCAGCGGCACGCACCACACCCAGTGGTGCGACCAGCTGATCGGTGACACCAGCAGGGCGGTGAACGCGGTGAGCGTGATCCCGTGGGCCGGGGTGCGCGCGAGGCGGACCGCCGCGTGGAGCCCCGCCGTCGCGACGAGGGCGGCGGGGACGGCCCAGAACAGGCCCGGTTCGGTGGTGTGCAGCGCGCGGGCGACGAGCCCCTGCAACGACTGGTTGTCCACGATCCACGCCTTGCCGACGCGGCTCGTCTCGTAGAGGCGCCGGGTCCAGAACTCCACGCTGGCGTACGGCAGGACGAGCGCGCCGAGCGCCACGGTGCCGGTGAGTCCCGCGGTGGCGTACGCGGCTTCTCGGCGCCGTCCCGTCAGGAACAGGTAGGCGATGAAGACGGCCGGCGTCAGCTTGATCCCGGCCGCCACGCCGAGCGCGACGCCCTTGCCGCGGGCGCCCGGTCGCCTGCCGAGGTCCCACAGGATCAGGCAGGTCAGGGCGAGGTTGATCTGGCCGAACAGGACGGTCTGGAACACCGGTTCCAGCCAGAGCGCGAGCGCCGTGGCCGCGCAGACCGCCGCCCTCGTGGACCGCAGGCCCGCCAGGCGGCAGGACAGGTGGACCAGGAGGGCGGTGAGGGCGATGTTGCCGAGGAGGAAGACGGCCTTGAGGGCGGGGACCGGGAGCCAGGCGGTGGGGACGAAGAGCAGCGCGGCGAACGGGGGGTAGGTGGCGGGGAGTTGCCACTCCGTGACGGCGAATCCGTAGAGGTCCTGCCCGCCGGCGACCGCGGCGGCGCCCTCCGCGCGGTAGACGAGGGCGTCGGCCATGGGGGTGGGCCGGGTGGTGGTGAGGGTGAGGAGGGTGGCGACGGAGGCGGCGAGGAGGAAGTACGGCGCTACGCACCGTGCGCGTTGAATCACGCGACGTCACTCTATGCGCCGCAGGCCACCCGGTCGGCCCCCGCCCGCGGGCCCGGTGAGGCTTCTCGCGCCCCGCGGCGGAGCCGCTCATGACACAGCCCCGCGCCCCTGAAGGCTGCGCGTCAGCGCATGCCTTCAGGGGCGCGGGGAACTGCGCGACCAGCCAGGGCGACAGGTGCACCCGGCGACGAGACCTCACCCGGCAGACGAGAACCCGGGCTTGAAGCTCCGCAGTCGGAGACTGTTGCCGACCACGAAGACCGAGGAGAAAGCCATGGCCGCACCGGCGATCATGGGGTTCAGAAGACCCGCCGCGGCGAGCGGCAGCGCCGCCACGTTGTAGGCGAAGGCCCAGAAGAGGTTGGAGCGGATCGTGCCGAGGGTCTTGCGGGAGAGCCGGATCGCGTCGGCCGCGGAGCGCAGGTCACCCCGGACCAGCGTCAGGTCACCCGCCTCGATCGCCGCATCCGTACCCGTACCCATCGCGAGCCCCAGATCGGCCTGCGCCAGCGCCGCCGCGTCGTTGACCCCGTCGCCGACCATGGCCACCGAACGCCCCTCGCCCTGAAGGCGCTTGACGACGTCGACCTTGTCCTGCGGGAGGACCTCGGCGATGACGTCCGCCGGGTCGGTGATACCGACCTCGGCGGCCACCGAGCGGGCCACGGCCTCGTTGTCACCGGTCAGCAGGACGGGGCGCAGCCCCAGTTCACGGAAGCGGCGGATGGCGTCGGCGCTGGTGTCCTTGACCCCGTCGGCGACCTCCAGGACCGCGCGGGCCTCGCCGTCCCAGGCCACGGCGATGGCCGTGCGTCCGGCGGCCTCGGCCGCCGCCTTGGCGCGGGCCAGGCCGACCGGGAGGTGGATCTCCCACTCGGCGAGCAGCTGCTCGCGGCCGACGAGGACCGCGTGGCCGTCGACGACGCCCTGGACGCCGAGCCCGGCGACGTTCACGAAGTCCTCGGGGGTGGGCAGGGTGCCCACCTCGGCGGCCGCTCCGGCGGCCACGGCCTGGGCGATCGGGTGCTCGGAGGAGTGCTCCAGCGCGCCGGCCAGGCGCAGGACCTCGGCCTGCTCGACGCCCTCGGCGGTGTGCGTGGCGAGCAGCGTCATGCGGCCCGTCGTCACCGTGCCGGTCTTGTCGAGGACGATCGTGTCGACCTTGCGGGTGGTCTCCAGGACCTCGGGGCCCTTGATGAGGATGCCGAGCTGGGCGCCGCGGCCGGTGCCGACCATGAGTGCGGTGGGCGTGGCCAGGCCGAGGGCGCAGGGGCAGGCGATGATCAGGACGGCGACGGCGGCGGTGAAGGCGGCGGTCCAGCCCGCGCCGTTGCCCAGCCAGAAGCCGAGGGTGGCGACGGCGAGCGCGATGACGACCGGGACGAAGACGGCGGAGATCTTGTCGGCGAGGCGCTGGGCCGCCGCCTTGCCGTTCTGCGCGTCCTCGACCAGCTTGGCCATCCGGGCGAGCTGGGTGTCGGCGCCGACCCGGGTGGCCTCGACGACCAGCCGGCCGCCGACGTTCAGCGTGGCGCCGGTGACCGGGTCGCCGGTGGCGACCTCGACGGGCACGGACTCGCCGGTGAGCATGGAGGCGTCGACGGCGGACGATCCCTCGACGACGGTGCCGTCGGTGGCGATCTTCTCGCCGGGCCGGACCAGGAAGCGGTCACCGACCTTCAACTCGCCGACGGGGACGGTCTCTTCGCGTCCGCCGTCCCGGAGAACGGTGACGTCCTTGGCGCCCAGTTCGAGGAGGGCCTTGAGCGCGGCGCCCGCCTTCCGCTTCGAGCGGGCCTCGAAGTAGCGGCCCGCGAGGATGAAGGCGGTGACTCCGGCGGCGGCCTCCAGGTAGATGTTCCCGGCGCCGTCGCTGCGCGCGATGGTCAGCTCGAAGGGGTGCGTCATGCCGGGCTCGCCGGCCGTGCCGAAGAACAGCGCCCACAGGGACCAGAGGAACGCGGCCGACGTGCCGACCGAGATCAGCGTGTCCATCGTCGCGGCGCCGTGCCGCGCGTTCGTGAACGCCGCCTTGTGGAAGGGCCAGGCCGCGTACGTGACGACGGGCGCGGCGAGCGTCAGGGACAGCCACTGCCAGTACTCGAACTGCAGGGCCGGGACCATCGCCATCGCGATCACGGGGACCGCGAGGACCACCGCGGTGATCAGCCGCTCGCGCAGCGGCCGGAGTTCGTCGCCGGCCTCGGCGGGCGCGCCGCCCTCGGCCGCGGCGGCCGGGGGCGTGGGCTCCTGCGCCGTGTAACCGGTGGCCTCGACGGTGGCGATCAGGTCGGCGACCTCGATGCCGTCGTCGAAGGTGACCTTGGCCTTCTCGGTCGCGTAGTTGACGGTCGCCTCGACGCCGTCCATCCGGTTCAGCTTCTTCTCGATGCGGGCGGCGCACGACGCGCAGGTCATGCCGCCGATGGCGAGTTCCACCTGCGCGGGTGGGGCGACGGTGTGCGCCGACATGGTGCCTCCTCTGTTGAGCGGGTACCCGGGGCGGGTACCCCGTCACGAGATCCATTTATACCCCTAGGGGGTATCGAACGCAAGGGCGGTCCCCGCTTGACTTAATACCCCCTAGGGGTATCTTCGTGACTACGACGCCGGGTCGACCGACCCACGAGCACCCACCAGCAGCCGAGGAGCCGTCATGCACACCGGACTGAAGATCACCGCCTTCGCCGCGGCCGTCGCCGCCACGTTCGGCACCGCGTACGGGGTGGGCAGCGGGATCGGTGACGTCACCGCCGACGAGCGGCCGGCGGCGGCGCAGCACGGCCACGAGGAGAAGGGGCCGGCGAAAGACGCAGGCGGCGAAGAGGGCGCGGACGGCGGCGGGCACGGCGGGCACGCCGAGGAGGCCGCGCCCGCCTCCGACGTGATCCCCGGCGGCCTCCAGGTCTCCGAGCGCGGCTACACGCTGGACCTGGAGAAGGACCGGCTGGCCCGCAAGACCGGCGAGATCCGCTTCACCATCCGCAAGGACGCCACCGGCAAGCCCGTGACCTCGTACAAGACGGAGCACGGCAAGGAGCTGCACCTGATCGTCGCCTCCCGGGACCTCACCGCCTACCGCCACCTGCACCCGGTGCGGGCCGCGGACGGCACCTGGTCCACCCCCGTCTCGCTGCCCGGGGCGGGCGACTACCGCGTCTTCGCGGACTTCACGCCGCGCGGCGAGGAGGAGGGCCTGACGCTGGGCGCGGGCCTCGGGGTCGCGGGGACGTACGCCCCGGCGCCGCTGCCCGAGCACGCGACGACGGCGCGGGTGGCCGACGGCTACGAGGTGCGGGTCGACGGGGAGCTGAAGGCGGGCGCCGCGAGCGAGCTGACGCTGAGCGTCAGCAAGGACGGGAAGCCCGTCACCGACCTCCAGCCGTACCTCGGCGCGTACGGACACCTGGTCGCGCTGCGCTCCGGCGACCTCGCGTACCTCCACGTTCACCCGCACGACGGCAAGCCCGGTCCCGGAGTTTCCTTCACCGCGACCGCGCCGAGTGCCGGGACGTACCGGCTCTTCCTGGACTTCAAGCACGACGGAGAAGTCAGGACGGCTGCGTTCACGGTGCACGCGGCGTAGGCTGGAGAGGACATTGGACTAGACCTATCGGCGCTGTGGTGTGCCGGGTGGGTCGACGCGACAGGAGCCTCATGAGCAAGCGTGCAGTCCTGGAGGTGATCGCCCTCGACGCCGAGGACGCGGTCGCCGCCCAGGCGGGGGGCGCGGACCGGCTGGAGCTGGTCACCGACATGGCGGCGGACGGTCTGACGCCGTCGGTGGAGACGTTCGCGGCGATCCGTGCCGCCGTGGACATCCCGCTGCGCGTGATGCTGCGGCTGGCCGACGGATTCGCCGCGGGCGACGGGCCGGCACTGGCCGGGGCGGCACGCGAGATGCGGGCCGCCGGGGCGGACGAGTTCGTGCTCGGCTTCCTGGACGAGCACGGCGGGCCCGACCTGGCCGCCGTGGAGCGGGTCGTGGCGGAACTGGACGGGTGCCGGTGGACGTTCCACCGGGCCATCGACCGGGCCGCGGACCGGGACGCCCTGCGCAAGCAGCTGGCGGACCTGCCCGGGCTCGACACGTATCTGACCGCGGGCTCGGCGCAGGGCGTCGACGCGGGCCTCGACGTCCTGGTCGCGGAGGCGGGCCGGGCCGCCACCGGGGAGCCCGGGTACGAGCAGCAGATCCTGGTGGGCGGCGGCCTCCGCCTCGAACACGTACCGGGCCTGCGGGCCGCCGGCATCTCGGCGTTCCACATCGGCGGAGCCTCCCGCCCGGCGGGCTGGGACGCCCCGGTGTCGGCGGACGCGGTACGCGTGTGGCGCGAGGCGCTGGACGGCTAGGCGCGGCCCACCTCGATCAAGCCCCTCCGGCGCTTGAGGAGCGGGGTCCGGGGCGGAGCCCCGAGGGCTGGGAACGGGTGTCGTCGAGGAACGTCAGGTAGGAGTCCAGCGCGGCAGCGCCCCGCAGCATCGCCCGCGCCCGCGAAGTCAGAGCGAGATCACGCTCCCCGATGGCCGAGCGCAGCGCCTCACTGCCGCCGCTCGCCCGCAACTCGTCCAGGACCGGGGCGATCTGCGGAAACAGGTAGTGGCTCGCGCGCAGCGTCCGGACGATCCGGGCGTCGCGCACCTCGTCGGGGCCGAACACCCGGTACCCCGTGGCGCGTTCACGGCGCGGCGTGATCAGCCCGGCCGCCTCCCACACCCGCAGCGCCGACGTCCGCACACCGACGAGCCGAGCCACCTCGCCGATCCGCAGATCGTCCGGCGCACCGGCCGGCGCGTCGGCAGCGGCCAGCGCCGTCAACGCCTCGCTGGTCGCCCGCAGCGCGCGCCGCTGCTCGTGCGCCGCCGCGTGCGCCGCGTCGACCAGGGCGAGCGCCCCGGGCACGTCGCCGGCCCGGACCGCCCGCATCACGTCCTGGGCGACGAGGGCGCCGCAGCCCGCCGCGAGCGCGCGATAGGTGAGCAGGGCCCTTCGGTGCGCTTCGCCGAAGACGCGGTAGCCCGACTCGGTGCGCGGCACGTCGGGCAGCAGGCCCGCGTCCTCGTAGTTGCGGATCTGCTGCGTGGACACACCGGCGAGCCGGGCCAGGTCGACGGTCCGCAGACGCTCTCGCTCGGTCACGGGTGCGAGAGTACGGCCCCCGGCCCCCGGCTCCCGGTCACGGACCCTGGACACCCAGTTGCTCCGGCAGCGGCGCGCCGTGCACGACCAGCAGCCCGGACACCGCGCGGGTCAGCGCCACGTACAGGCGCCGCAGCCCGGTCCGCTCGTCCGGCTCCCCGTCCACCACGGCGACGGGTTCGTCCAGGACCACGTAGTCGTACTCCAGGCCCTTCGCCAGCGACGCCGGCACCAGCGTCAGCCGCGACTCGGCCGTCGTCTCCTCGCCGGGCGACAGGTACGGGAGCCCCGCCGCCGCCAGCGCCGCGCCGAGCCCCGCGCACCGCGCGTCCGCGGCGATGAGGCCGATGGACCCCTCGTGCTCCAGCGCCTCGCGGCACGCGGCGACGACGTCCGCGTCACCGTCGACCGCACGCACCTCGAACTCCCCGGGGTTCTCCCGCACCGACGCCACCGGCGCCAGCCCCGGCGCGATGAACGGCAGCAGCCGCGACGCGTACGCGATGACGTCGGTCGGCACGCGGAAGCCCGCCGTCAGCTCCTCCACCACGGCGTCCGCCTTGCCCAGATGGGCCAGCGCCTCGCCCCAACTCCGCGTCGCCCAGGGCGTCGTGCCCTGCGCGAGGTCGCCGAGGACGGTCACCGAACCGGTCGTCGCGCGCCGCCCCACCGCCCGGTACTGCATCGGGGAGAGGTCCTGCGCCTCGTCGAGCACCACGTGGCCCAGCGAGTGCGTGCGCTCGACGAGATCGCCGACCTCGTCGATCAGCACGGCGTCCGCCGCGGACCACTTGACCGTGCGCACGCTGCGCGCCGGCTTCGCCCACAGCACCGTCTTCTGCTCGGCCTCGTCCAGCAGCCCGTCCGCGTGCGCGGCGAGGAACTCCGCGTCGGACAGCAGCCGCAGCACCAGCTTCGCCGGGTCGATCGCCGGCCAGGCGTCCTTGACCACGGCCTTCACGGCGGCGTTGCGCGCGACCGCGTTCTGCACCCGGTCGTCCGGCGCCTCGCCCGCCCGCTCCATCTGGACGAGCACGGCGTGCGCGATCCGCTGCGGCAGGGCCTCGCGGGCGGCCCCGTACCGCATGTCGCGGGCCATCAACTCGCGGACGATCTCCTCCAGTTCGTACGAGGCGACGCGCCAGCGCCGCGATCCGCGCACGACGACGACACCCTCGGACGGCAGGGTGATGTGCGAACGCACCGCCCGCCTCAGCACCTCGGCCATCCGCGCGTCGCCCTTCACCAGGGCCGCCGCCGGGTCGTCCGTGCCGCGCACCTCGACGTGCGCGACGAGGTCGTCGACCGTCGCCTGCTTGACCTCCAACTCGCCCAGCGCGGGCAGCACTTGCTCGATGTAGTGCAGGAAGGACCGGTTCGGCCCGATGACGAGCGTGCCGGTGCGGGCGAGCCGCTCGCGGTGCGCGTACAGCAGGTACGCCACCCGGTGCAGGCCGACGGCGGTCTTCCCGGTACCGGGCCCGCCCTGCACGCACACCGAGCCGGCGAGCCCGCTGCGGACGATCTCGTCCTGCTCGGGCTGGATCGTGGCGACGATGTCCCGCATCGGTCCGACGCGCGGCCGCTCGATCTCCTGCTGGAGCAGCTTGCTGGTCTGCGCCGCCTCGGCCGGGTCGGACAGGTGCTCGTCCTCGTACGCGGTCAGGTCACCGCCGGTGTACCCGAACCGGCGGCGCAGCGCGACGTCCATCGGGTCCTTCTTCGAGGCCCGGTAGAACGGCTGCGAGACGGGGGCGCGCCAGTCGATGACCATCGGGTCGCCGCCGGCGTCGTGCACGTGCCGCCGGCCGATGTAGAACTGCTCGCCGTCCGCCCCCTCGGCCAGCTCCACGCCGGGGGCGTGCAGGTAGTCGAGGCGGCCGAAGAACAGCGGGGTGTGGCTCAGGTCGGCGAGCGCCTTGATCCGCTCGTCGATCTGGCGCTGCAGCACCTCGGCGTTCACCCAGTTCGCGGTGACGTCGCGGATGTCCAGGGCCTGTGCGTCCTCGCGCATGGCGCGCAGGGCGGCGCGGGACGAGACGAGGTGCGTGCGCTCGCGGTCGAGCGGGGTCGGGCTCACGGGGTTCTGCCTCCGGTACGCGTACGTGACGGGCCGCCCGGTTTCCGTCCGGCCGGCGGCGCTCCGACTTCTACGAAGGGAGGCGGGCAAGACCGGCGAGTGTACGGGACGGGTGGGTGTGTCTGCCAATGGTTTTTGGCGACGCCCCACGCCTCGAAGAACACGGCTACGCGCCGTAGCCACGACTGTTCGTCCGCCGGGTACCGGTACGTCGTGGCTGGTCGCGCAGTTCCCCGCGCCCCTAAATGCACGGCTACGCGCCGTAGCCACCACTGTTCGTCCGCCGAGTGCGGGTGCGTCGTGGTTGCTCGCGCAGTTCCCCGCGCCCCTGACGGGGCGCCCCGTCAGGGGCGCGGGGAACTGCGCGAGAAGCCCCACGCACCTGCAGACCGCGACGAGAGCCCCGCCCAGCAGACGCAGTCGGCATTCAGGGGCGCGGGGAACTGCGCGACCAGCCCCCACCGGCCCGCAGAGGACCCGCTCAACCGAAAAGGTTGAGTTCCGACTCGCGTACCCCGGCCAGTTCGTAGTGGACGCCGATCACCGGGCGGCCCGCATAGAGCCGGACCAGCGTCGCCGCAGCCCCGATGAACCGCCCCGGCGGACTCCCGGCCGAGCCGAGGACGAGGGGGTCGTCCACGTCGTCCACGTCCGCGCGGAGCGCCACGTGTCCCCGCTCCCGACTGATCCGCACCAGCAACCGCAACGCCACCGGCAGCCCGGCCCCCGCATACGCCCCCGGCTCCCCGAAGGCCTCCCGTACGTCACCCGCATGCACCCACTCCCCCAGCGCGACCCCGTCCAGCGCCCCACCGGCCCGCGCGATGGCCGCGCCCGCCCCGGTCATGCCGCGCTCCAGCTCGTCGACGACGTCCTGGTTGCTCCAGGACGCCCGCTCGGCGATGTCCCGGTCGTTCGACTCGGGGCTGAACACCCCCTCCTCGAACCGCCCCTCCACCACCCGGGACAACGCCGCCGAACAGTGCGCGAGCACATCGCGCACGGTCCACCCGGGACACGCGGTCCGCAGCGCGAAGTCCGCGTCGGGGCGGGACCGCAGCAGCGGTATCAGGACGTCCCGCTCGGTGGTCAGGAGCCGCCCGGGCAGTTCGGGGTCCCGCGGCGCATCGTGGCGTACGGCGTCTGCAGTCATGCCCACACGGTAGGGCGCCCGCCGCCCCGGCGAGGGGGCAACGGGCGCCGGACACGGACCAGTTGGGCCGCTACGCACCGACCCGCTCCCCGGCCGCCGCCCCCTGCGCCGCCGGCTCGCCCCGCATCACGGTCAGCGTGAGCACTCCGGCCACGGCGGCGATGCCCGCCGCGCCGAGGAACGCGGCGCTGAACCCGTCCGTCAGGGCCGGCAGGTCACCGAGCCGCCCGGCACCCTGCGAGGTGGCGAGCGCGGTGAGCGCGGCCAGGCCGAGCGCGGAACCCACCTGGTAGGTGGTGTTGACGATGCCGGAGGCCAGGCCCGCCTGCTCCTGCGGCGCCCCGGACATGGCGGCCATCATCGCGGGGATGTAGGCGAGCGACATGCCGAGCGCGGCGACCAGCGACGCGGGCAGCACGTCCACCACGAACGACCCGGTGGGCCCGACCGCCGACAGCCACACGAGGCCGAGCGCCAGCACGAGCAGCCCGGCGCCGATCAGCCGCTTGGCGCCGAACCGGCCGAGCAGCCGCCCGGTGACCGCGGTCATGAAGACCATCAGCAGACCGGTCATGGGCAGCAGGGCGGCGCCGGACGCGAACGCCCCGTAGCCCATGACCTGCTGGAGGTAGAGGTTGAGGAAGTACCACATCGGGATCCAGGCCGCGCCGAGCAGCGCCATCGCCAGGTTCGCGGACCCGAGCCGCGGCACCCGCCACACGCCGAGCGGCATGAGGGGCTGCCCGACGACCTTCTGGACCACCAGGAACAGGCCCAGCAGGACGGCCGCGCCGATCAGTTGGAGGACGGTCGAGGCCGAGCCCCAGCCGGTCTCGGGTGCCCGCACCAGGGCGTACACGGCGAGCGCGAGCCCGGCGGTCACGAACACCGCGCCGAGCACGTCGACGGCACCGCGGCGCGGCGCGACGGCGGGCAGCAGCCCGGTCGCGGCGAGGGTGGCCAGGCCGATCGGGACGTAGACGATGAACACCCAGGGCCAGCTCAGCCACTCGGTGAACACACCGCCGAGGAACACCCCGGCGGTGCCGCCGGCCGGTGCCGCGGCCCCGTACAGCGCCATCGCCTTGCCGAGCTCCTTCGGGTCGTGCCCGAACAGCATCATCAGGAGCGTCATGGCGGCGGGTGCGATCAGTGCGCCGCCGACGCCCTGCACGGCGCGGCCGGCGACCTCGACCCAGGCGGTCTGCGCGGCCGCGGCGACGACGGAGCCGGCGATCAGCACGGTCCAGCCGCCGACGAACACCCGGCGCGCGCCGAGCAGGTCGGAGAGGCGTCCGCCGAGGAGCAGCAGTCCGCCGAAGGCGATGACGTACGCGTTGAACACCCACTGCAGCTCGCCCTGGGAGAAGCCCAGGTCCTTCTGCATCTCGGGGAGCGCGACCCCGATGATCGAGGTGTCCATGATGACCATGAACTGAGCGGTGGCGAGCACGAGAAGCGCCCACCAGCGCCGTGGGTTGACCCCGTCCATGACTGTTCCCTCCCTGGCTGACTTATACCCCCCTGGGGTATCTGACGCCGAGGAACGTAACATACCCCTGGGGGGTAGGCAATCGTCAGGGGTTAAGGTCGTTCCATGACCGAGCCGACCGACGCGGGCCGATTGCGCGAGCGCTGGGCCCGTACCCTGCGGGCGACCACGGGGACCCCGGACCTGGACCCGTACCCGTACGCCGACAACCTCCTCGGCCGCTGGGCCGAGCCGCAGCGCCGGTACCACACCACGGCCCACCTCGCGGCGGTCCTCGACCACGTCGACGTCCTCGCGGACCACGCCGAGGACCCGGAGCTCGTGCGGCTGGCGGCCTGGTTCCACGACGCGGTGTACCGCCCGGACCGCTCGGAGAACGAGGAACGGTCCGCGGCGCTGGCCGAACGGGCCCTGGCGGAAGCCGGGCTGACGGATGTTCAGGTCGCCGAGGTGGCCCGTCTGGTGCGGCTCACCGTCGGCCACGACCCGGCCGACGGCGACACGAACGGCGAGGCGCTCTGCGACGCGGACCTGGCCGTCCTGGCCTCGGACCCGGAGACGTACGCCGCGTACACGCGGGCGGTCCGCGAGGAGTACGCGTTCGTCCCCGACGAGGCGTTCCGCGCCGGCCGGGCCGCGATCCTGCGCCAGCTCCTCGACCTGCCGCGGCTGTTCAGGACTCCGCACGGCATCGCGCACTGGGCGTCCCCGGCGCGCGAGAACCTCACGACGGAACTGGACCTGCTGGCACCGCAGTAGAGGTCCCGGGCCGGCCCCCTCACCCCTTCCCTCCCGGCAACTCCCTTACGCGGGGCGCCCCTTGGGCCTGCGCAGCCCGGCCTCGGTGAGCCGTCGCACCAGCTCCTTCGAGCCGATCTCCACCGCGCCCGCGCCCACCGCGTCCGCGTACCGGTGCGCGGGGATGTCGTAGTGGTCGCGCTCGAAGGCCCGGGCGGGCACCCCCAACCCCTCGGCGAACACGTGCAGTTCGTCGAACGAGACGTCGCTGACCAGGTGCGACCACATGCGGCCGTGACCCGGCCAGTTCGGCGGGTCGATGTAGACGGTCATCCGGCCACGGTCCCCAGCGCCCCCACCGGCGCGACCACCACCCCGGCCTCGGAGCAGACCCAGTGCGGGTCGGCCCCCAGCTCGGGCTCCACGTCCAGGGCGTGCGGGTCGCCGGTGGCGCACACCGGGCACAGCGGCCACCGGCCGTAGCGCTCCAGGAGGCCGTCCTTGACGTCCTGGGCGACGAGCCCGGTCACGTACTCGACGCCCTCCGGCCACTGCTCGACCCACCAGCGGCGCGAGGCGATCGACTCCTCGACGAGCGAGACGACGTCCGCGTCGGCGACGTCCACCGCCTTGAGGTCGGCGAGGACGAGGGCGCGGGCGGCGTGCAGGGCCTGTTCGAGCGGGCTGACGGAATCCATGCACCCATTGTCCCGCGCCCCTCACATGTGACCCACGTCCCGGCCGAAGGACCCTTGACCGCGACACGCCGCGAAAATATCTTTCATTATGTGAGCAATGACGTGAAGGAAAGTTTCGCCAGCGACGCGCCGCCCGCCCCGGCCGCCCTCGCGGCCAAGGTGCGCACGCTGGCGCCGTCGATGACCCGCTCGATGCAGCGGGTCGCCGAGGCGGTCGCCGGCGACCCGGCGGGCTGCGCCGCCCTCACCGTCACCGGCCTCGCCGAGCTCACCGGCACCAGCGAGGCGACGGTGGTGCGCACCGCCCGCCTCCTCGGCTACCCCGGATACCGGGACCTGCGCCTGGCACTCGCCGGGCTCGCCGCCCAGCAGCAGTCGGGCCGGGCGCCGGCCGTCACCGCCGACATCGCGGTCGACGACCCGATCGCCGACGTCGTCGCCAAGCTGGCCTACGACGAGCAGCAGACCCTCGCCGACACCGCGGCCGGCCTGGACACCGTGCAGCTCGGCGCCGCCGTGGCCGCCCTCGCGGGCGCCCGCCGCGTCGACGTGTACGGGGTCGGCGCCTCCGGCCTCGTCGCCCAGGACCTCGCACAGAAGCTGCTGCGCATCGGCCAGGTCGCGCACGCGCACAGCGACCCGCACCTGGCGATCACGAACGCGGTGACGCTGCGCGGCGGCGACGTCGCGGTCGCCATCACCCACTCCGGCGGCACCGGCGACGTCATCGAGCCGCTGCGCGTGGCCTTCGAGCACGGCGCCACGACCATCGCGATCACCGGTCGCCCCGACGGGCCCGTCTCGCAGTACGCCGACCACATACTGACCACCTCCATCGCCCGCGAGAGCGAGCTGCGGCCGGCCGCGATGTCGTCCCGCACGAGCCAGCTCCTCGTCGTGGACTGCCTGTTCGTGGGCGTCGCCCAGCGCAGCTACGAGACGGCCGCCCCCGCCCTCTCGGCGTCGTACGAAGCCCTCGCGCACCGACATTCGCCCCGCGGCCGGGGCGGCCGCTAGCCCCGGCGCCCCGCACCCACCCTCGCCCCGCCACCCGTCACCTCGTCACCCCGGAAAGAGCCGTCCGCCATGACCACCACCGACGACGCCGCCTACTCCGAGCTCCGCGCCCAGCTGGACACCCTCACCACCGAGGCGTTCCGCCCCGAGCTCGCCGAGATCGACCAGCTCTCCACCCTGGAGATCGCGAAGATCATGAACGGTGAGGACGCCTCCGTCCCCACCGCCGTCGCCGCGCAGCTGCCGCAGATCGCCGCCGCGATCGACGGCACCGCCGAGCGGATGGCCCGCGGTGGCCGCCTGATCTACGCGGGCGCCGGCACCGCCGGACGGATGGGCGTGCTGGACGCCTCCGAGTGCCCGCCCACCTTCAACACGTACGACGGCCAGGTCGTCGGCCTGATCGCGGGCGGCCCGTCCGCGATGGTGAAGGCGGTCGAGGGGGCCGAGGACTCCAAGGAACTGGCGGCCGAGGACCTGGACGGCCTGGACCTGACCGCGGACGACATCGTCGTCGGCATCTCCGCCTCCGGCCGCACCCCGTACGCGATCGGCGCCGTCGAGCACGCCCGCGCCCGCTACGGCGCGCTCACCGTCGGCCTGTCCTGCAACGCGGACAGCGCCCTCGCGGCCGCCGCCGACCACGGCATCGAGGTCGTCGTCGGCCCCGAGCTCCTCACCGGTTCCACCCGGCTGAAGGCGGGGACGGCCCAGAAGCTGGTCCTCAACATGCTCTCGACCGTCACCATGATCCGGCTCGGCAAGACGTACGGGAACCTGATGGTCGACGTCCGCGCGTCGAACGAGAAGCTGCGGGCCCGCTCCCGCCGCATCGTGTCCCTCGCCACCGGCGCCGAGGACGCCGCCATCGAGGCCGCGCTCGCCGCGACCGACGGCGAGGTCAAGAACGCCATCCTCGTCATCCTCGGCGAGGTCGACGGCCCCACGGCCGCCCGCCTCCTGCACGACTCGCAGGGTCACCTGCGGGCCGCTCTCCTCGCGGCCACCACCACCCCGTAGAACCACCGGAACCACTCCCCGCACAGCAAGGCAGCACGCACCATGGCTGAGAACAAGAACCGCGACGTGGCGGCCTCGATCCTGCCGCTCATCGGCGGTGCCACGAACGTCACCTCCGTAGCCCACTGCATGACCCGGCTCCGGCTGGGTCTCGCGGACCGCTCGCTCGTCCAGGACGAGGCGCTCAAGGCGCTTCCCGACGTGATGGGCGTGGTCGAGGACGACACGTACCAGATCGTCCTCGGCCCGGGGAAGGTCGCCCGCGTCACCCCCGAGTTCGAGGAGCTGGTGAACGAGGGCAAGGCCGCCGCGCCCGCCCCCGAGGCCCACGCCCTGACCGCGGACGAGCTGGCCGCGCAGGGCGCAGAGCTGCGGGCGGCACGGAAGGCCAAGAACGCCACCCCGTTCAAGCTGTTCCTCCGCAAGATCGCCAACATCTTCGTCCCGCTGATCCCGGCCCTGATCGGCTGCGGCATCATCGCCGGCATCAACGGCCTGCTGGTCAACCTGGAGTGGCTGCCGGGCGTCACCCCGGCGCTCGCCGCCATCGCCTCCGGCTTCATGGCGCTGATCGCCGTCTTCGTCGGCTACAACACGGCGAAGGAGTTCGGCGGCACGCCGATCCTGGGCGGCGCGGTCGCGGCCATCATCGTGTACGCGGGCGTGGCGAACATCGAGGCGTTCGGCCAGAAGCTCTCGCCCGGCCAGGGCGGTGTGCTCGGCGCGCTGGGCGCGGCGGTCCTCGCCGTGTACGTGGAGAAGTGGTGCCGCAAGTGGGTACCGGAGGCGGTCGACGTCCTGGTCACCCCGACCATCACGGTCCTGGTCTCCGGCCTGGTCACGATCTTCGGTCTGATGTACGTGGCGGGTGAGGTCTCCACCGGCATCGGCACGGCGGCCAACTGGCTCCTGGACAACACCGGCGCGTTCGCCGGCCTGGTCCTCGGCGGCCTCTTCCTCCCGCTGGTCATGCTGGGCCTGCACCAGGCGCTGATCCCGATCCACACCACCCTCATCGAGCAGCAGGGCTTCACGGTCCTGCTCCCCATCCTGGCGATGGCGGGCGCCGGCCAGGTCGGCTGTGCGATCGCCGTCTACAAGCGGCTCAAGCACAACAAGTCGATCCGCAGCACCATCAAGTCGGCGCTCCCCGCGGGCTTCCTCGGCGTCGGCGAGCCCCTCATCTACGGTGTCTCGCTCCCGCTGGGCCGTCCCTTCATCACCGCCTGCGTGGGCGGCGCGGCGGGCGGCGCGTTCGTCGGCCTCTTCTCGATGCTCGGCGACAAGGTCGGCTCGACCGCCATCGGCCCGTCCGGCTGGGCGCTCTTCCCGCTCCTCGACGGCAACCACGGCTGGGGCACGACGGCCGCGATCTACGGCGGCGGCCTCCTGGTCGGCTACGCCGTCGGCTTCCTCGCCACGTACTTCTTCGGCTTCAGCAAGGAGATGCTGGTCGACCTGAACGCGGACGTGGACGCGGGCGAGTCCCCCGAGGCCCGCGCCGAGGAGGGCCCGTCGGCCCCG
>NZ_JAMOLN010000075.1 GCF_024448165.1 Streptomyces longispororuber | reverse complement strand
CTACGCGATCGAGGTCGATGGCGCCACCGCCGGCTTCACCGCCTACCGCGACCGGGACGACCGGCGGGTCTTCTTCCACACCGAGATCGACGACGCGTACGCGGGCCAGGGCCTCGCCTCGATCCTCGTCAGGGAAGCCCTGGACGACGTGCGGAGCTCCGGCAAGCGGATCGTCCCCGTCTGCCCGTACGTCGCGAAGTTCCTCAAGAAGCACGAGGAGTACGCCGACATCACCGACCCGGTCACCCCTGAGGTCCTGGAGTGGCTGGACGGCGTCCTCAAGCGCTGACCCGACCGGCCGCCGGTCCCCCCGATGGAGCCGTGGGCGAGTCCTCACGGCGGGTTCGTCGTTGAACACGTGACCATGATCAACGCGTTCGAGGAGACGGCGGATGAGCAACAGGACCAAGAAGAAGGGCCGCAGGCACCGCACGGTCAACCGCACCCCGCGGCCGGTGACCACCACGGCGGCGACCGCGGAGCGGACGACGGCACCGGTGCCGCAGCAGCAGAGCGGGCCCGACGTGGACCGGGTCCTGCGCAGACTCGGCTACGGGCGGCTGCGGGTGCCGGCTCCGGCCGCGCCCGCCCCGTACCCGGGAGAGCGTCCGGCCCCGGCGGCCCCCGCAACGCCCGCGGCCCAGGCCCCGGTTGCCCTGGGGGACCTGGGGAAGAACACGCGCCTGACCTGGCAGCGGCTCGAGCAGGCGCCCGGCGGCATGACGCTGGAGCAGATGTGTGAAGCCGTCGGCTGGACGCCGCGCACGGTCAGCCGCCACCTGAAGGCGCTGGCCGACGGCGGCCTCGCCGAACAGACGGAGGACGGACGCTGGTCGGCGGCCGCGGCCGCTCCGGCGGCGGCACGCTGACGCGCTCCGGCGACAGCGTGGGCCGGGCACCCCGGTGCCCGGCCCACGCCCGCCAGGTTTGAACCGGTCCGGCGCCGGTAACGTCGGTGGGCGTCGGCACATCCGACGTACCACCGGCCACCGCCAGACCGAGGATGAGGAAGCCCCGCATGCACACGCGCACCATCGGCAACGACACCGTCGGACGGCACGAGGTCGGGGCCGTCGGCCTGGGTCTGATGACGTTCGACCAGACCGGGCCCCAGCCGCGACAGCAGCTGCTCGACACGGTGAGTGCCGCACTGGCCGCCGGCGTCACCCTCTTCGACACCGCCGACGCCTACGGTCCCGGCAAGGAGAAGGGCGCGGGAGCGCAGGGCGAGAACGAGCAGCTGATCGCCGGCCTGCTCGACGAACTCGGCGTGCGCGACCAGGTGCTGCTCGCCACCAAGGCCGGGCACGTCCGCACCGACGGCGGCGGCTGGGACACCGACAGCTCGGCGCCGCATCTGCGCAAGTCCGTGGACGACTCGCTGCGCCGCCTCGGCGTCGAGCAGATCGCCCTGTGGCAGCACCACCGCCCCGACCCCGCCGTCCCCTACGAGGAGGTCCTCGGCACCCTCAAGGAGGTCCACGACAGCGGCAAGGTCGCGATGCTCGGCCTGTCCAACGCGAACCCCGAGCAGATCAGGCAGGCCCACGCCGTGCTCGGCACCGCGCTGGTCAGCGTCCAGAACCAGTTCTCGCCCGCCTTCCGCAGCAGCCGCCCCGAGATCGACGTCTGCGCCGAACTCGGCCTGGCCTTCCTGCCGTGGAGCCCGCTCGGCGGCCTCGACCGCGCCAAGGGCCTCGCCGACCGCCACCCCGCCTTCCGGGCCGTCGCCGACGAACTCGACGTGAGCCCCCAACAGGTCACCCTGGCCTGGGAACTCGCCCAGTCGCCCGTCGTCGTCCCGATCCCCGGGGCCAAGCGCCCGGCCTCCATCACCGACTCGGCCGCGGCCGCCGACCTCACCCTCACGCCGGAGCAACTGGCCCGCCTCGACGCGGCATGAGGCCCTGACAGCCGGGGAAAATGCGGTGCCGGTCCGGGGTGCGGCTCACTGGCGTGGCCTCATGAGCATGGACACGTGGGCGGGTGTGCGGGAGCGGGTGCGCGGGTTCGCCCGGCATCCCGGGGCGGACCGGGTCTTCGGGGCCCGCGGGCACGGCTTTCGGCTCGGACCGGTCCTCGGTGAGGAGCAACTGCTGTCCCTGGATGCCGCGCTGCAGACCGAGATCGACGTGCTCGACGCGGACGAGCCGCGGGCGGACGACTTCGCCGACGACGACGCGTACCGGCAGGCGTCCGCCGCCTGGAACGCGCGCTACGAGGAGCTGTACGACGCCCAGGAGGCGGGCGCCGTGTTCCTCGGCGAGCAGGGGTGCGGCTACACGTCGCTGCTCGTGACGACCGGCCCGCACCGCGGCGAGATCTGGGAAGACCTGCGGCCCATGGACCGGGGCATCGTGCCGACCGGGCTCGACTTCGCGCAGTGGTACCGGCGTTGGCTCGCCCGCACCGAGCAGGAGCTCGCCACGGCGCGTGCCAGGCCCTGGCCCGGGCCGGGGCTGAGGGCGAGGTTCACAGCCACCCGTTGCGCTGCGCCTGAAGGGCCATCTGGAAGCGGTTGGCGGCGCCGAGCCTGGCCATCAGGATCTGCAGGCGGCGGAAGAGAGTGCGCCGGCTGATGCCCAGCTCGTGGGCGATGACCTCGTCGCCCGCGCCGCCCGCCAGCAGCCACAGCAGTCGGCGGTCGGCGGGCGCGAGTCCGCCCGGACGGGCCGTACTGCCGTGGAACGGCAGGGCGTTGTGCCAGGACTGCTCGAACAGCGCCATGAGCGCGGAGAGCAGTCCGCACGGCTGCACGACCAGCATGGTGTTGTGCACGTCGGCTTCCTTGATGGACAACGACACCAGGGCGTACGCCTCGTCGATGATCACGAGTTTGACCGGGACCGTCGGCAGGACCCGGGCCTGCTCACCGGCGTTGACGCACGGTTCGATGACGTTCTTCAGGTGCCCCGGGTGCTCCAGCGAGGCACGGGAGTAGACGACCCGCTGCGTGACCCCGCGGGCCAGGGTGGCCAGCGCGTCGTCGGTGGCCGTGGCCAGCGGGAAGTAGGGCGGGGACTCGAACTGCCGGATCTGTTCGCGGGCGCTCGTCCAGGCCTGCCGTATGCGCGGGCCGACGGCCTCGCCGGTGACGATCTCGACGAGGCCGTCGTTGTAGGCCGCGAGCCGCTGGCGCCGGAACGACTCGAAGGCGCCGCCGACCGCGATCCGGGACTCCTCGACCTCCGCCGCGCGCCGCCGCGCCAGCGCCTCGAGACCGGCGGCGGGCGGCACCGGCGCGACCACACCGCTGTCGCCCTCGGCGGCGCTCGCCAGACCGGCGTCCACCAGCGCGTCGTACGCCGTGACCAGCGCGGCACCGTCCAGACCGGCCGCGGCCGCGATCTCGGTGAGCGGGGCGGGGGCCTTCTCCAGCAGGGCGAGATAGACCCGGACCGTCGCCCGGTCGAGGCCCAGGAGCCGCAGGGCGTCACCGAGTTTCGCGTTCGTCATGACCGCATTATCGGCCGCCCGCCGCGACCCGTCGTGTCCGATCCGTGCCACTGGCACTCATGGGCGCCGGTGGCGGGCGGGGCGGGATAGCGTCCCGACGTCGCCGACGCGCGGCGACAACCGACCCCGGGAAGGCGGACGCAGTGGCGGAAGGCCGGAAGAACGGACTGTACTCAGGGATCTCCGAGGAGCTCTCCGCGTTGATGCGGACGGGCTGGGCGGACACCGAGCGGCACGAGCTGCAGCCCGACGAGCAGGCCCCGTACGCGGCCGCCCGCCGCGCCGCGCTCTCCGCGCGCTTCCCCGGCGAGCGGCTCGTGGTCCCCTCGGGCAACCTCAAGGTCCGCTCCAACGACGACACGTACCCGTTCCGCCCGTACTCCGGCTACGTGCACATGACCGGGGACCAGGCCCGTGACGGCGCGCTCGTCCTCGAACCCCGGGCGGACGGCGGCCACGACGCCTACTGCTTCCAGCTGCCGCGCGACAGCCGCAACGACGACGAGTTCTGGACCGGCGCCCACGCCGAGCTGTGGATGGGCCGGCGCCACTCCCTCGCCGAGGCGGAGCGCGTCCTCGGCCTGCCCTGCCGCGACGTCCGCACGGCGGCCGCCGACCTCGCGGGCGGCGCGGCCGTCCCGACCCGGATCGTGCGCGGCGTCGACCCGGCCCTGGAGGCCGCCGTCAGCACCGACCCGGAGCGGGACGCCGAGCTGGAGGAGGCGCTCAGCGACCTGCGCTCCGTGAAGGACGCCTGGGAGATCGGCGAGCTGCGCAAGGCCGTCGACGCCACGGTGCGCGGCTTCACCGACGTCGTCGGAGAGCTGTCCCGGGCCGTCGCCACGTCCGAGCGCTGGATCGAGGGCACCTTCTTCCGCCGCGCCCGCCTGGAGGGCAACGCCGTCGGCTACGGCACGATCTGCGCCGCGGGCGAGCACGCCACGATCATGCACTGGACCGACAACGACGGCCCGGTGCGCCCCGGCGAACTGCTGCTGCTCGACGCCGGCGTCGAGTCGCGCACCCTCTACACCGCCGACGTCACCCGCACCCTCCCGATCGACGGCACGTTCACGCCGGTCCAGCGCAAGGTCTACGACGCGGTGTACGAGGCACAGGAGGCGGGTTTCGCGGCCGTCAAGCCGGGCGCCGCGTACCGGGACTTCCACGAGGCGGCGCAGCGGCACCTGGCGGCGCGGCTGGTCGAGTGGGGCTTCATCGAGGGCCCCGCGGAGCGCGCGTACGAGCTCGGGCTGCAGCGGCGCTTCACGATGGCCGGCACCGGCCACATGCTGGGCCTCGACGTCCACGACTGCGCGCAGGCCAGGACCGAGGAGTACGTCGACGGCGCCCTGGAGCCGGGCATGGTGCTCACCGTCGAGCCCGGTCTGTACTTCCAGCCGGACGACCTGACGGTGCCGGAGGAGTGGCGCGGCATCGGCGTCCGCATCGAGGACGACCTGCTCGTCACCGAGGACGGCCACGAGAACCTGTCGGGCGGGCTGCCGCGCTCGGCCGACGAGGTCGAGGCCTGGCTGTCCCGGCACGCGGGCTGACCGAAGGGCACTGGCGGCGCCCGCGCGGGCAACGGCATGATGGCCTTCATGGATCATGGACAAGCGCGGGCGTTCGTCGACTCCTGGGTGACGGCGTGGAACGCGCACGACCTGGAAGCCCTGCTGGCCCACTTCGCGGACGACGTCACGTTCCGGTCGCCGGTGGCCGCGCAACTCCTCGGCGGCGACGGGGTGATCCGGGGCAAGGACGGGCTGCGCGCCTACTGGACCGAGGGCCTGCGGCGGATCCCGGACCTGCGCTTCGAGGTGGTCGGGCACTACGTCGGCGTGGACTGCGTGGTCATCAACTACCGCAACCAGAAGGGCGGCCTCGTGAACGAGGTGCTGAACTTCGACGGCCCGCTGGTCGTCGAGGGCGCCGGCACCTATCTCGGCGAGGACGCCAACCCGGCCGGGGCGCGGGCGTGACCCGGCCCCCGGCCGGTCCGGCGTAGCGGCCGCTCAGGGGCCGGCGGGCCGGGCTGCCGCCGGGAGTTCCACGGTGACGCGGAGGCCGCCGGCCGGGCGCGGGGCGAGGGTGAGTGTCCCGTGGTGGGCCTGGGCGATGGTCTGCACGATGGCCAGGCCGAGGCCGACGCCCGCATGGTCGGTGCGCACGCGCTCGGTGCCGCGCCGGAACGGTTCGGCGAGCGTCGAGACCAGTTCGGGACAGAGCTTCTCGCCGGTGTTCTCGACCGTGAGCGTCACGGTTCCGGGTCCTGCCGTGGTGTCGACCCACACGGCGCCCAGGCCGGGCAGGTTGTGGACGATCGCGTTGTGCACGAGGTTCGTGGTCAGCTGCAGCAGGAGTGCCTGCGAGCCGTTCGTGCGGGCGATCTCGCCGCGGGTCTCGATGGTGACGCCCTGTTCCTCCGCGAGGGGGAGGAGGGTTTCGGTGGCCTCCTCCGCCAGGAGGGACAGGTCGACGGGTTCCGGGGTGAAGGACCGCTGCTCGGCGCGGCTGAGCAGGAGCAGTGCCTCGGTGAGGTCGATCGCCCGGGTGTTGACCACCCGGAGGCGGTCCAGGAGCCGGCCCGTGTCCTGGTCCGGGGTGGCGTGGGCGACGTCGAGGAGCGACTTCGAGATCGCGAGCGGGGTGCGCAGCTCGTGGGAGGCGTTCGCCGCGAACCGCCGCTGCTCGGCGACGTGCGCCTCCAGGCGCGCCAGCATGCCGTCGAAGGCGTCGGCGAGTTCGCGGAACTCGTCCTGGCGGCCCGGCAGCCCGATGCGATGGGCCAGCGATCCGCGGGTGGCGAGCCGGGTGGCGTGCGTAATGCGGGTGAGCGGGGCGAGCATGTGGCCCGCGAGGATCCAGCCGCCCAGGAGGCCGAGCACCAGCAGGACCGCCATGACGGCGACCGCCGCGGGCAGGAAGCCGCGCAGCAGCTCGGAGCGGACGAGGAGGTGTCCGCCGGCGACGCTGGTCACGTCGGGCAGGGAGTGCACCAGGTACCAGTACATCGCCCCGAGCAGCAGGACGCCGGCGACCATGAGGAATCCGGCGTAGCTGAGGGTGAGTCTGATCCGGACGCTCAGGCCGGGCTCCCTATCCACGGTCCTCGCTCCCGCCGGCCGCGGGCTGCGTGTCGATGCGGTAGCCGACGCCCGGCACGGTGGCGATGATCCAGGGCTCGCCGAGCCGCTTGCGCAGGGCCGAGACGGTGATGCGCACGGCGTTGGTGAACGGATCGGCGTTCTCGTCCCACGCGCGTTCCAGCAGTTCCTCGGCGCTGATGACACCGCCTTCGGCGGCGACGAGGACTTCGAGGACGGCGAACTGCTTCCTGGTCAGGGCGACGTACCGGTCGTCGCGGTAGACCTCCCTGCGGAACGGGTCGAGCCGCAGACCCGCGATCTCCCGCACGGGCGGCCGGCTGTGGGCCCGTCTGCGGTCGAGCGCCCTGAGCCTGACCACGAGTTCCTGGAGCGCGAAGGGCTTCGTGAGGTAGTCGTCCGCGCCCAGTTCGAACCCGGACACCTTGTCGTCGAGCCGGTCGGCCGCGGTGAGCATGAGGATCGGCAGGCCGCTGCCGGAGGCGACGATGCGCCGGGCGATCTCGTCACCGGACGGGCCGGGGACGTCGCGGTCGAGGACGGCGATGTCGTAACTGTTGACGCTCAGCAGTTCCAGAGCGGTGTCGCCGTCACCGGCGATGTCGGCGGCGACCGCTTCCAGGCGCAGGCCGTCGCGGATGGCTTCTGCCAGATAGGGCTCGTCCTCGACGATCAGCACACGCATGCCGTCGAGGCTACGAGCAGCCGCGTATCGTCGGCATATCGAAAACCGCATACGCGTCGGCAACAGCGCCCTCTCTTGACTGCCGGTATGACTCGAAACCCACCGTCAGCGCGGACGACGCCACGCCGGATCCGCCCGCTCCTGGTCATCGGCCTGGTGGCCGTGGTCGCGGCGATCACCGCGGTCCTCGTGCACGTGACATCGACGTCCACGTCCTCCACGGCCGCACCACCCAGGGGGACCGCCGCGGCCGAGTCGCCCCCCGGGACCGGCTCGGCGCCCTCGCCGCACACCGGACGCCGGCAGCTGGGCGGCGGGCTGGGCGAGGCGGGCGGCGCGGTGCCCGACGGCGTCACCGTCTTCGACGACACGCTCCCGGCCGTCGCCAACCTCGATCCGGATCTGCTGAAGGTCCTGCGACGGGCGGCGACGGACGCCGGGGACGACGGAGTCTCCTTCTACGTGAACAGCGGCTGGCGCTCCCCGGAGTACCAGACGGAGCTTCTGCGGAAGGCGGTCGCCACGTACGGCTCCGAGGCCGAGGCCGCCCGCTGGGTGGCCACCGCGGACACCTCGCCGCACGTGTCGGGGGACGCGGTCGACCTCGGCCGCTCCGCCGCCACGGCCTGGCTGTCCGCCCACGGCGCCGCGTACGGGCTCTGTCAGATCTACGCCAACGAACCCTGGCACTACGAACTGCGCGCCGACGCGACCGACGGCGGTTGCCCGCGCCAGTACGCCGACCCCACCCATGACCCGAGGATGCAGCAGTGACCGGCACCGAGCGAGGAACGACGATGACACCGGCGGACACGGCGGACGTCGGGCGCAGAACAGCCGGGGCCGGAGCTGCGGCAGCCGGGACCCGGCGGGCGGGCGTCCGCCGGGTGATCCGCAGGGGCACCCGGCCGGACGCCTGGAAGCGCGGCCCGGTGCTCACCGCTCTGGCGCTGCTGCTGGGCCTCCTTCTGCTGCTGCACGCGAGGATCCCGAACGGCGCCGGGAACCTCGGCAGCCTGGTGGAGACCTTCCTGCCGTGGTTCGGTCTGTTCGTGCCGCTGCTGCTGGCCGCGGCGCTGTGGCGGCGCTCCGCCTCCGCGGTGGTCGCGCTGCTGCTGCCGGTTGTGGCGTGGCTGAGCCTGTTCGGCGGGCTGCTCGGGGACAAGTCCGGGCAGGGTGGCGACCTCACCGTGGTGAGCCAGAACGTCGGCGCCGAGAACACCGACCCGGCCGGCACGGCGCGCTCCCTGGCCGCCTCCGGCGCGGACCTGGTGGCGCTGGAGGAGCTGGCCGACCGGGCCCGGGGCACGTACGAGAAGGAACTGGCCGAGGCGTACCCGCACCACACGGTGCAGGGCACGGTCGGGCTGTGGAGCAGGCTTCCGCTGTCGGACACCGAGCCGGTCGACATCAAGACGGACGTCGGCCCGCTGGGCGACACCAAGCCGGACGCCGTGAAACTGGTCGACAACCGGGCGCTGCGCACCACGGTGGCCACGGAGCACGGGCCGCTGGCGGTGTACGTCGCCCACCTCGGATCGGTCCGGGTGACTCCGCGGACGGGCTTCTGGACGGAGACCAGGGACCGCAACGCGGCGGCGCTGGCGGAGGCCGTCGCCGCCGAGAAGAACGAGCGGGTGGTGCTGCTCGGCGATCTGAACGGCACCACGGACGACCGTGCCTTCGACGGCCTCACCTCGCGGCTGCGCTCGGTCCAGGACGCGGCCGGGGACGGCTTCGGCTTCAGCTGGCCGGCGACGTTCCCGGTGGCCCGGATCGACCAGATCCTGGTCCGCGGGGTCGAGCCGGTGAGCTCGTCGGTGCTGCCGTCGAACGGCAGTGACCACCGCCCGGTGGCGGCGGCGTTGGACTGGTGAACGTGCTCTGAACCAGCCGTGAATCAAGGGGAGTTGTGAAGCCACCCCGCCTCTGCGCAGGCAGGCTTGTTTTGTTCGTAGCGTGTCAATAAGGGGTGGCCTGTGGGTTGTTGTCTCGAGGGCGTCGTGCCTCAATGGGCCCGCCATCGCCACTGACGGACCGTCAGAGATGGTGTGCCCCGCACGACACCGCACGACGATCCCCACGGGCACGACCTTCCCCCACATGAAGGGCAACCCCCCATGAGACACGGCATCCTTTCCTCCCGGCGCGGCCCCCGACGGCTCGGGCTGTGCGCCGCTCTCGGCGCGGGCGCGGCCGCCACGGGCGTGCTCGCCCTGGCGCCCGCCGCCGGCGCCGTCGCACCCCAGAGCGCCACCATCTCCTTCGACTGCGGTACCTGGGGTTCCGGCAGCGCCACGCTGACCGCCACCCAGAACGGCACCGCGGCCACCATCGAGGTGTCCACCTCCGCCATCACCGCGCCCATCGACGTGGCCGCGGGCTCGGTGAACTCCACGCTCGCCCTGACCAACCACGGGGCGGGCGAGGTCACGTTCACCGGCAACTCCAACCCCGCGATCCCCGCGGGCAGCGCGGTCTCCACCGGCCCGCTCAACGGGACCGTCGCGGCCGGCGACAGCCTGGAGGCCACCTCGCTGACCGTGGTGGTGTTCGGCATCACCGCGAGCTGCACCGCCACGTCCGCGCAGGCGCCCGGCCCGTTCGTGTTCGACTGAGCCGGACCTCCCGGCCGGGGGCGTCGGCGTCAGCGGACGCCCCCGGCCACCTGCCCGGCACGGAAGGGACAATTCGCGCTTACGCTCCCTCAGGGGGGCGATATGCGGGTCCGTGCGAGGGCTGCGGGGCGGTGGCGGCCGTTCCTGGCAGCAGGCGGAGGGGCGCTGGCCGTGGCCGGCGCCTTTCCCTGGTGGGTCGGGCAGGACGAGGGCGGCGCCGGTGGATTCGGCACCGCACCCTGGTGGTTGCGGGTGCCGCTCGCGGTGGCCGGGGTGGTGCTGCTCGTCGGAGTGGTGGAGCGCCGGCGGCGCTACGTCACGGCGGCGGCCGGCGTCGCGACGGCCGTCGCCGTCGGCGGGGCGCTCAGGTTCGTGCTGTGGAGCCGGGCCGACGAGATCGCCGACGCGCGGGCCGCCGACCGGGCCGCCGCGTCGTCGGGCGCGTGGTGGATGGGGCCGGTCGACCGGGAACTGCACGCCCTCCTGACCGCCTGGCCGACCGCGGCGAGCCTCGCGGTGGCCCTGGCGGCAGCCGGGGTGGCGGTGATCGCGCTGGTGTCGGCGTCCGGGGCGTGGCCCGAGCCCCACGGCGAGCAACCGGCCGCTTCCGAGCGGCAGCCGAGGGCGGCACGGCCCCGCGGCGTCATGTACGGCGCGGTGGCCGGGATCGTGGTGGGTGTGCTGCTGGCCGAGGCGAGCGTCCTCGGGGCCCAGCAGATCCGCGCGACCCGCACGGACGCCCTGGGCCCCTGGTGGAGCGAGTACACCGCGTCGCGGCCCGTACCCGCCGACAAGCTCCATCGGGGCGCACGGCGCCTGACCGAGGCGGACCGGGCGAACAGCGCGAACAAGAGCGGCGACGGGGACGCCAGGGGAGCCGCCGAGCCCGGACTCCCCACCCGGCCCGAACACGTCGCCTGGCGGCGGACGTTCCGTGGCCCCACCGCCCTGAGCACCTGCGCCCACGACGGGCACGCACGCGCGACACTCGTCGCCCTGGAGCGCACTCGAGCCAAGGCTACGGTCACCGGCCACGACACCCGTGACGGCAGCCGCCGCTGGGCCTTCACCGTGCGCCTGGGAAAGCGGACGGAACTCGGGCAGGTGGCGGTCAGCGCGGGCTGCTCGGTGTTCGTGCTGATCGGGTCGGTGCTCATCGGCATCGACACGTACACGGGCCGGGCCCACGGCGGCACCGTGCTGCCGAAGCCCGGCCGGGACGGCTGGCGATTCGTCACCTCCTACCGCCAGGCCGACCGGCCGCCCGCCCTGGTGACGCTGCCGGCCGCCGACCTCCTGCACGTGGCCGCCGCCGAGGCCGGTGTCGTCGCCGTCCGGCGCGCGGACGTCCACCCGCTGGCCTGGGGGGTCGGCCGGGCCTACTGCTCCTACCTCGTCGACTACGGGGGACCCGGCTCGCCGGGCACCCTGTTCGCCGGCGGGTGCGGAGCGGGCGACGTCCTGGTGCCCCTCCCCGACGTCTCCCGGCTCGACCGGCCGGAGCGCGCCGTCGACTACCGCTCCCCGGTCCTGCCCCCGCTGTTCGCGGACGCCGACATGACGGTGTCCGGCCCCGCCGGGTGCCGGGACGGGGACGTCGAGCGCATCCGCTCCTACGGCCACCACGTGTTCCTGACCGGGAGTTGGGCCTGCGGCAGGACCGGGCGCAGGACCACCGCGAACCGGCGCCTCGACCTGACCCGGCCCGACCCCGACGCCGACCGCTTCGCGCCGTGGCGGCGCCGGGCGCCCGGAGAGGTGCCCGTACTGCCGATCGCCGAGGCCAAGTACGACGACGTGGCGGCGGTCGGCGACGGGGTCGGGCTCGGGTCCGGGGAGGCCGAGAACCACTGGAGGGGACGGGTGACCGTCCGCGCGGGCGAGCGGATCGTCGCGCTCGCCGGACCCCGCGACAGGGCGGGCGACGGGGACGCGCTGCTCGCCCTGGGCGCCTCGGGTCGCCTGACCTCCGTGACGTACCACGTCGACGCGGAGACGACCGACGACGGCCCCTCGCTGACGACCCGCCTCGAAGCAGGCCCCACGAGCGAGATCGCCCGCGAGGAATGCGACGGCACGCGGAGCCTGCTCGCCGACACGACCACCGCGACGGCGCTGGTGCTGTGCCGGGACGGCGAGGACAGCACGCGGGTCGTCGCCGTGGTGGACGAGCGGCGGGGCGGGCGCCGGAAGTGACCGCAGGCACGGAGCGACCCTGACGGAGCATCACCTGGTGTACGGCCAGGCGTTCACAGCTCGCGGAAGTAGACCGCGACCGGGAGCGGAGTGCATCCGAGCCGTTCATAGAGGGCCCGGGCCGGGGCGTGGAAGGCGTCGCCGCCGGTACCGATCTCGACCGCCTCCGCGCCGCCTTCCCGCATGTGCGCGAAGGCGTGCTCGCAGAGCCCGGTGCCCACGTGGTGCCGCCGGTGGCCGTCCGCGACCGCGAGGAGCACCACCGTGCCCTTCCGGCCGGCGGGGTCGACGGTCCACGCCACGTAGCCCGCGATGGCGTCGTCGACCAGGGCGACGGCGACGTGGGCGTGCCGTTCGGGTGCGTGGAGCCCGGCGACCTGGGTGCGGTAGTCGTCGCGCCAGTTGCCGTGCTGGACGGCGAAGACGGTCTCTCCCACCAGGGGGCGGAAGGAGTCCTCGTAGAACGGCCGGAACGTCTCGATGGTCAGGTCGGTGAGGGGGGTCAGGTCGTGCGGGGTGTACGCGCGAATGAGCATGGGAGTGCGCCTTTCGGGCTGGGGCCTGGGATCCGGTGGGCCCTGGTCGACCAGGGCGTCGGGTCGGCCCGCTCACGGCCGGGGACCGGCGGTGAGCCGGGCCCTCAGCGGCGGGTACGTCCGGCGGCGTAACACTCCATGGCGCGCATCGTAGCCCTGTCGGCGGACCGGCGGGACCGGTCGGGCGCGCGCGGATTCAGTACCGCAGGCCGTGCCCCACGGGATACAGAACCCGCGACGGATCGTCGGCCGCCGGGACGGCCACGGGGAGGCGTCCGCGCGGGCCGTGCTCGCCGAGGATCACCTGCACCGCGTGGTCGAGGTTGCCGGTGCCCGTGCCGTACGTCGCGAGGTACAGCGGCGCGGAGGGGAAGCGGTTGATGTCGTACGGGTTGCGCACCCCGATCACGACGACCGGTCGGCTCGTCGACAACAGGGCCTCGATCAAGGTCACTTGGGCGACGCCGTTCTCCTCCTTGCCGGCCAGGGCCAGACAGCTGGCGACGACCACGAGGTCCGCGGACGCCGCGGCGCGCACCGCCGCGTCCGTCGCCGCCCGGTCCGGTACGGCGCCGGTCGCGAGCGCGGTCGTGGTGTGGCCGCGCGCGCCGAACGAGGCGTCCAGGTGGGTCACCGCGGTGGCGTCCCAGCCGGTGACCAGCACGCTCCGGGCGCCGGGGGCGAGGGGGAGCGCGGAGCCCTCGTTCCTGATCAGGGTGGTGCTGCGGCCGGTGATCGCGTCGGCGGCGGCCAGGAACGCCGGTGAGCCGACGACGCGTTCGGCTCGCGCCTCGCTGCTCCGGACGTGGCGCAGGCCGTGGCGGATCTTGTGACTGAGGATGCGGAAGACCGAGGCGTCGAGCCGGGACTCGGGGATCTCTCCGGACCGTACGGCGGCGAGGACGGCCGCGTGGGCGCGCGGCAGGTCGGGGGAGAGGACGAGCATGTCGACGCCCGCGCCGATCGCGGTGACGGCGGCCTTGTCCGGCGGGTAGGCGGCGCTGGCGCCCTGCATGTCGAGCGCGTCGGTGACGATCAGTCCGTCGAAGCCCAGCTCCTCGCGGAGCAGGCCCGTGACGACGGCCCGGGACATGGTGGCCGGCGCGAGGGAGGGATCGAGCGCGGGGACACTGATGTGCGCGGTCATGACGATGTCGACGCCCGCGGCGACGGCCGCGCGGAACGGCGGCAGATCGATGGCGTCGAGCTGGGCCCGGCTGTGGGTGATCCGGGGCAGCCCGACGTGGCTGTCGGTGTCCGTGTCCCCGTGGCCGGGGAAGTGCTTGACGGTGGCGGCGACCCCGCCGTGGTGCAGCCCGCGGACGGCGGCCCGGACGAAGGCGGACACGGCCCGTGGCTCCGAGCCGAACGAGCGGACCCCGATCACCGGATTGGCCGGATCGACGTTCACGTCGGCCACCGGCGCGTGGTCGGCGGTGATGCCGCAGGCGTGCAGTTCGGCACCGGTGATCCGGTACGCGCGGTGGGCGTCCGCCGGTGACCAGGTGGCGCCCAGGGCCATGTTGCCGGGCTGGGGCGTGGCGGGCGGGGTGGGCATCCGGGAGACGGCGCCGCCCTCCTGGTCCACCGAGATGATCAACGGGATGCCCGCGACACCGGTGGACGCCTCCTGCAACCCGTTGGAGAGGCGCGCGAGTTGGCCCGGTGAGCGGAGGTTGTCGTCGCCCCGGGCGGAGAAGTAGATCACTCCGCCCGGGGCGAAGGCGCGGACCGCCTCGGCGGGCGTGGCGACCCCGTAACGCTGCTGGTTGAGCGCCGCGGCCGCCTCGTCCACGTGGAAGGCGTCCTGGCCCGCCACCTCGATGACGAAGAGCTGGCCTACCTTCTGCTCCAGCGTCATCCGGCCGGCGAGCGCACGGGCGGTGTCACGGACGGCAGCGGCGGCGGAGGGCGACCCGACGCCGCTCAACGCCCAAGCGGCACCGGCCAGTCCGGCCAGAGCGTGCCTGCGGGACGTCATCCGGGAACCTGAGGGCTGCGTGGCGATGGACCGCTCCTTGCCGACGAGAACAAACACGGACGAATCACCGCACTCTACTGAGCGATGCGACACCTGCCGCGAAAGGCGCCCCGCCCGGCGAGGCATCCCGTGGTGCGGCTCGGTGGCCCCTTCGCTGCCGATGCCCCGGACGCGGCGGGCGCGGGAGAGGTGCGAGAGAGGTGCGAGAGAGGCGTGGGAGAGGGGCGGGAGAGGAAGTCGGCCCCGGTGTGCGCCGGTTGGCATGATGGGTACGTGGAACCGATCCTCTCCCGGCTCCCGGCCGCTCTCCGGGACGTGCGGTACGACGGGGCGCGCTTCCCCGGGGCGGCCGTCGTGGCCGGGCTGCCCGGGGTCGCGGCGGGGGCCAACTGTCAGTTGTACGCGTACGAGGTGCTGCGGCACTTCGGCCGCCGGCCCGCGGACCTGCGTTCCAGCGAGCTGTGGGAGGACGCGGAGCACAGCGTGCGCGTGCCGTCCCCTGAGCCCCTGGACCTGCTGCTCTTCAGCGCGGACGGCGACGCCTACGGCGCTCATGTCGGCCTGTGGGCCGGCGAGGACGCGGTGCTTCACCTGTGCGCCGAGGTGGGGCGGCCCGCCGTGTGGGGGCTGGCCGAGTTCGCGGCGCGGCGGCGGTATCGCGTCCTGGTGGGGATCAAGCGGGTGACCGGGCGGCCGGCGCCGGGCTGATCACCCCGCTGCCGTGGGGGAGAAGGGGCCGTGGAGCGCAGCCCACTGCAGGAGCAGGACGGTCTTGCCGTCCGCGATGCGGCCGTCGCCGACCATGGCCAGGGCCTCGGTGAAGGGGAGTTCGAGCACCTCGATGTCCTCGCCCTCCTCCGCCAGGCCGCCGCCGCTGCCCGTGCGATCGGCCGGGGTGTACGGAGCGGCGTAGAAGTGCAGGCGTTCGGTGACCGAACCCGGACTCATGTAGGCGTCGAGGACGTGGG
Organism: Streptomyces longispororuber; assembly: GCF_024448165.1. Lineage (GTDB taxonomy): Bacteria > Actinomycetota > Actinomycetes > Streptomycetales > Streptomycetaceae > Streptomyces > Streptomyces longispororuber_A. Next base: position 26,101 of record NZ_JAMOLN010000075.1, on the reverse strand, counting down.
TGAGCGGGCCGAGCTCGACGCCGAGCTCCTCGGCGGCCTCGCGCCGGACGGCGGCCTGCGGCGCGTCGTCGTCGAGCAGTCCGGCCGCCGCCTCGACGAGCATGCCGTCGGGATGGTCGTTGACGTAGGCCGGGTACCGGAACTGACGGGTGAGCAGCACGCAGCCGCGCTCCGCGTCGTAGGGGAGCACGACCGCGCCGTTGCCCCGGTCGTACGTCTCGCGCTGCTGCGTCTCCCAGCGGCCGTCGCGGCGCCGGTAGTCGTAGGTGGTGCGGCGCAGCACGTGCCAGCCCTGGGACGTGAGCTCCACGTCGCGGACGACGACGTCGGGGTTGCGGACCAGATCGCGTCCGGCGCGGTCGAGTCCGGTGCGGCCGCGGTGGTCGGGGACGTCGAGGCCGGGGCCGGCCGACAGGCTGGTCACGCGGCCTCCTGCGGCGAGCGGTGGGGGATCTCGTCGACGTGGTGGTAGACGGGCAGGCCGCGGCGGCGCGCGACGGCGACGTCCTGATCGGCTCCGGTGGAGTCGCCCGGCAGCCGCAGCGCGGCGTCGCAGTGGGTCAGCAGGCGCCGGGCGGTCGGATAGAGCACCTGGTCGGCGAGGTCGTCGGTGGGGCCCGCGCCGGCCGAACGCAGGACGGGCAGGGCGATCCACTCGCCGATCACGGGGACATGCCCGGCGGCGAACACCGGCCATGCGGCGGCTTCGAGACGGGCCAGGTTCGCCGTCATGGCCTCCGGAGAGCCGTCGGTGCCGGAGCGGTAGGGCCCGGCGATGAGGATGAGCATCGGCTTGTCGGTCATGACGCGCTACGATACACAGAGAACGTGCAGAAACGTGCAAGACCGTGAAGGAGTGCGGATGCTGGCCGCTGAGCGACGCGACCACCTGCTGGAACTGCTCGCCCGCGAGGGCAAGATCGTCGCCAAGTCCGTCGCCACGGACCTGGGCATCTCCGAGGACAGCGTGCGGCGCGACCTGCGAGACCTCGCCGCCGAGGGCCTGTGCCAGCGGGTCTACGGCGGCGCCCTCCCGGTGTCCCCGGCCGTCGTCGACTACGCGGCCCGGCAGGCGGTCACGCCCGACGGCAAGCGCAAGGTCGCCGCGGTCGCCGCCGCGCTGGTCCGGCCGGGCAGCGCCCTGATCCTGGACGGCGGCACCACCGCGCTCGCCGTGGCCCACGCCCTGCCGCAGGAACTCGACTGCACCGTGATCACGCACAGCCCCACCGTCGCCGCCGCACTCCTCGACCATCCCCGCGCCGAGCTCTTCCTGCTCGGCGGCCGCGTCTTCAAGCACTCCGCGGTCGCCTGCGGCGCCGCCGCACTCGAAGCCGCGCAGAACGTCTCGGCCGACCTGTGTCTCCTCGGTGTCACCGGCGTCCACCCCGATGCGGGACTGACCACGGGTGACGCCGAGGAGGCCGCGATGAAGCGCGCCCTGGCCGCCCGTGCCGCGGACACCTACGTCCTCGCGTCGTCCGAGAAGATCGGAACCGCCTCCCGGTTCCGGGTCCTGCCCTGGGACGGCATCAGCGGACTGATCACCGACGCCGATCCCCGCCACCCGGTCGTCGGGGAACTCGCGGCGCGGGGCGTGGAGGTCCTGGCGGCAGGCTGACCGGCGGGCGACCGCCCTACCGGGTCCCGGCGCCGCCGGTGAGGCAGTCGACGAAGTCGGCGGCGATGCTCCGCAGCTCGTCGGGTGTGTGGTGCGCCCGTTCCATGACAGCCAGCCCCCGGGTCGTGGTGACCACGAGGCGGGCCGCCGGGCGCGGTCCGAGGACGGTGCCGGCGTCGCCGACGGCCACCAGCCCGTCGTGGACGACCGATTCGAGGTCGTCGAGGAACGCGCGGGCCGCCGTCGCCACCTGCGGGACGTCGGCGCTCGCGTCGATCACCGTCCGGGTGGACAGACAGCCGCGCGACGGAGTGCCCGAGGCGATCGAGCGGACGCAGTGGTCGAAGAAGGCCAGCAGCGCGGAGCGCGTGTCAGCGGCGCGCAGCGCCCGGGCCGTGTCGGCCAGGAACTCCCGCGTGCAGGTGTCGAAGACGCGCAGGAAGAGCTGCTCCTTGCCGCCGTAGGCGTGGTACAGCGAGCCGCGCTGCACCCCGGTCCCGGTGGCGAGGTCCGGCATCGACGTCGCCCGGTACCCGCGCAGGCCGAAGACTTCCAGGGCGCGTCCGAGCGTCTCCCGCTCGTCGAACTGGCGCACTCCGGCCATGGGACCACCTCCGCCGACCCGCCGGCGGAGCCGGCCCGCCCGTCGACATCGGTGTCCAACGCAACGCCGGGCCGGCTCGCCCCGAGTGCGCGCCGGAGCCGTCAGGTATGTGGACGGCTCGTTCATTTCGTGGTTATATGGACGCAGCGTTCATTTGAAGTGATCGAAGGAGAACCCTCATGAGCACCCCTCTCGCCGACCGAGTCGCCCGCGTCGCCCTCGTCACCGGTGGCTCCGGCGGCATCGGCCGGGCCGTGGCCGAGCGGCTCGCCCAGGACGGCCTCGCGGTCGCCGTGCACTACGCGGGCAACCGGGCCAAGGCCGAGGACACCGTGGCCGCGATCACCGCGGCGGGCGGCAGGGCCATGGCGGTGGGCGGCGACGTCGCCGACGAGACCGACATGGGCGCCGCGTTCGACGCGGTCGAGTCGGCCTTCGGCGGCATCGACGTGGTCGTCAACACCGCGGGCATCATGGTCCTGGCGCCGATCGAGACGTTCGACCTCGCCGACCTCGACCGCATGCACCGCACGAACATCCGCGGCACCTTCGTCGTCGCCCAGCAGGCCGCGCGGCGCATCCGCCCCGGCGGCGCGATCGTCAACTTCTCCACGTCCGTGGTCCGCACCCAGCTGCCCACCTACGGCGCCTACGTGGCCAGCAAGGCCGCGGTCGAGGGCATGACCCTCACGCTGGCCCGCGAACTGCGCGGCCGCGACATCACCGTCAACGTCGTCGCGCCCGGCCCCACCGCCACCCCGCTGTTCCTGGACGGCAAGGACGACGCCACCATCGCGAAGTTCGGCCAGGCGGCCCCGCTCGAACGACTGGGGCGCCCCGAGGACATCGCCGAGGCCGTCTCGTTCCTCGCCGGACCCGCGCGCTGGGTCAACGGCCAGGTCCTCTACGCCAACGGCGGCCTCGCCTGACCGGCACCGCCCACCGAACCCCGCCCCACCGGCCTCCCGGGAAGGAACCACGATCATGACCACCACCACCGGCGACATCGTCGTCATCACCGGCGCCTCCAGCGGCTTCGGGGCGCTCACCGCCCGCGCGCTGGCCGACGCCGGCCACACCGTGTACGCCGGCATGCGCCTGACCACCGGCCGCAACGCGCCGCAGGTGCAGGCCGCCGCGGACTACGCGCACGAGCACCGGGTCGACCTGCGCGCCGTCGAACTCGACGTGAACTCCCAGGAGTCGGTCGACGCGGCGATCGCCCGGATCGAGGCCGAGCACGGCCGCATCGACGTACTGATCCACAACGCCGGGCACATGGCGACCGGCCCCGCCGAGGCGTTCACCCCCGACCAGCTCGCCGAGCTCTACGACGTGAACGTGCTGTCCACCCAGCGCGTCAACCGCGCGGCGCTGCCCGGCATGCGACGGCGCGGCCGGGGACTGGTCCTCTGGGTGTCCAGCTCCAGCGTCAAGGGCGGCACCCCGCCGTACCTCGCCCCGTACTTCGCCGCCAAGGCGGCCATGGACTCGCTCGCCGTGTCCTACGCGGGCGAACTCGCGCGCTGGGGAGTGGAGACCACCATCGTCGTCCCCGGTTCGTTCACCAGTGGCACCAACCACTTCGCCCACTCCGGCCACCCCGACGACGCCGCCGTCGAGGCCGCGTACGAGACCAGGTACGCCGGGCTGATGGACCAGGTGGCCGGCAAGCTCGCCGCCCTCGCTCCCGAAGGCGTGACCGCGTCACTCGTCTCCGACGAGATCGCCCGCGTCATCGCCCTGCCTGCCGGGAAGCGCCCCTTCCGCGTGCACGTCGACCCCGCCGACGACGGGTCCCAGGAGGTCTCCGACACCGCCGACCGGATCCGCCGCGAGTTCCTCACCCGCATCGACCTCGCCGACCTCCTCACGGTCCGGCCCTGAGGCGACCGGTGACGACCTGAGAGGATCGGTATGACCAGCGGTGACGCCCCGTCCGCCACCACCCGGGACCCAGCAGGAGCACACGTGACGAACAAGACCGGCGGATTGGCCGCCAAGGAAGGCGGCGGCCGCGGGCGGGGGCGCCGTCCCGCGGACGAGGTCCGGGCGGACGTCCTGCGCACCGTCGGTGACCTGCTGCTCGCCGAAGGCACCGGCGACCTCACCTTCGAACGCGTCGCCAAGGCCGCCGGCGTCAGCAAGACCACCCTCTACAAGTGGTGGCCCTCCAAGGGCGCGCTCGCCCTGGACGGCTACTTCCACGCCGTCGAGGAGACGCTGGCCTTCCCCGACACCGGGGACGTCCGCGCCGACCTGCTCACCCAGCTCCGCTCCTTCGCCCACGTCATGACGCGGACCCCGGGGGGACGGGTGCTGGCCGAGCTGATCGGCGCGGCCCAGACGGACAAGGACCTGGCCGCCGCGTACCGGAACCTGTACTCCTCGCCCCGGCGCCGACTGGCCGGCGAGCGTCTCCAGCGGGCGCAGGAAGCCGGCCAGATCCGCGCCGACGTCGACGTGCAGGTCCTCGTCGACCAGCTCTGGGGCGCCGCGTACCACCGGCTCCTCATCCCGGACGAACCCGTCACCGACGCCTTCGTCGTCGCGCTCGTCGGCAACCTCCTGGATGGCGTCGGCCCGAAGTAGGCGGGCGGCGGCCGGGGGTCGTCGGTGCGGCGCGGTGCGAGCGAACCCTTGACGGCGGTGGGGAGGCGGCCAACAATGATCGCGATCTGACAACGTTGTCGTGAGGGTGGGGCGCATGATGTTTCCAGGGTCCGGTCCGAGCCGTCGCCGGTTCGTCCAACTGGCCGGCTCGGCCGCCGCGTTGACCGCGGTGCCGACGCTCACGTTCCCGGAAGCGGCGGTGGCCCGCGCCGCGACCGCGCCCGGTACCGACGAGGTGGCGGACACGTACTACCGCGTGCTCCTGGACCACACGCGGTGGTCGGAGACCCAGTGGGACGCCGCCCGCGGCTTCTACACGGACAAGGACTTCGGGTTCGCCGTCGTCCTCGGCCACGCCGTCCTGCTGACCCGCGGCACGTACGACGCCGAGCGCGCCGGAGTCGACCGCGAGACCCTGCGGAAGCGGACGCTGGCCACCATCAAGCAGTTCGCGGCGACCAACCGGCTGACCGGTGGCGGCGTGTGGGGCAAGAAGCTGTTCTTCGACACGACCTTCCAGTCGTACTTCGTCCTCGCCGCCCGCCTGCTCTGGGCCGACCTGGACGATCAGGTCCGGGCGGACATCGACGCCATCACCCGCGAACAGGCCGCGTTCACCACGGAGTTGGGGACGGCCGACGACCCGGCGTCCGGCGACTGGACGCCGCACGGAGGAACCGGCGGATTCGTCGGCGACACCAAGCTGGAGGAGATGGGCGTCTACGCGCAGTCGCTGGCCCCCGCCCTCGCCTGGGCGTCGGACGATCCGCGCCACGGCGACTGGAGCGACGCGTTCGGACGGTGGAGCCGCAACGAGGCCGGGCTGCCGGCCGCGGACCTCGCCAATCCGGCGCGCGTGGACGGCGTGCCGGTGGCCGCCAACACCGCGCAGAACCTCTACGACACGTTCATCGTCGAGAACCACGGCTCGTTCGGCCCGCACTACCAGGAAGAACTGTGGCGCACCGCGGGGCGCAACGCCGTCCACTTCCTGCTCGCCGGGCGGGAGTTGCCCCAGGTGCTCACCGACCAGCCGAACGCGGGGCCGCTCTGGCGCACCCTGCTGACGGTGATGAGTGACGCGGGCGAGCCGCTGATGCCGATGGTCGCCGACCGGGAGCACCTGTACGGCAGGGACGTGATTCCGCTCGCCTTCCTCGCCCAGGTCCTGGGCGACCGGTCGGCCGCGGCCTGCGAACTCGCGCTGGCCCGGCGCCTGGAGGCGTATCAGCAGTATCCGCCGACCCACCGCATCGCCAAGTTCTCCGGCGAGCCCAAGTACGAGCCGGAGGCCCGCGCCGAGGTCGCCATCAGCTACCTCTTCCACGAGTGGCGCTCGCGCTCGGGCCGTCCGGCCGTACAGCCCCTGACGCAACAGGAGTTGTTCGAGCGGGCCGGCGGGGCCGTGGACTTCGGGGCGGGGCCCGGTCTTGTGGCGCACCAGACCCGGCGGGCCTGGGCCGGCGCCGTGAGCAAGGCCGGGTTCGTGAAGTTCGCCTGGCAGCCCGACCACGACGACTGGCTGTTCGCGCTCAGCGGCAGCACCCCCGTGTTCCTGCCCTCGACCGCCGCCAAGGTCATCGGACGCTCGGTCGTCACCTACGAGAAGGGCCGGGACGGCTTCGAGGCGAGCGCCTCCCTGTTCACCCTGGCCGACGCCGGGTACGCCGGGTTCGCCACGCTGCCCTCCGGCGCGGTGGTCTACGCGACGACCGGCACGGGGCCGGGAGAAGGCGTCGTCAAGGTCCACAACCTCGACATGCCGGGCATGCCCGGGCTGACCGGCCGGCGCACCTTCCGGACGGCCGGGGGTGCGGCGGACGTCACACCGACCCAGGACGAGGGCGGCCCGCGCGTGGACGAACTCACCTTCCCGCGCAGCCGGGTGCGGCACGTGCGGATGCTCGGCGTGCGGCCCGACCCCGCCTACGGGTACTCGCTGTACGCGTTCGAGGTCCGGGCCGGCGCCGACGGGACGGACCTGGCCCGGGGCGCCGCCTGCGCCGCCTCCTCCTCCGACACGGGCAAGGAGCCGACCCGCGCGGTCGACGGCGACGCCGCGACCCGGTGGGCCGTGTCCCGCGCCGACCGGCCCCGGGCGGACAGCTGGATCGCCGTCGACCTGGGTGCGGAACAGGACGTCGACCGGGTGACGCTGAGCTGGGAGAGCGCCGCCGGACGCGCCTTCCGGGTCCAGGGCTCGACGGACGGCCGCACCTGGACGGACCTCGTCGTGTGGCCCCGGCCCGTGCTCACCGCAACCGGAGACTGGCTCGACGTCGACGGACGGGCCGGATTCGTCCTGCGCCGCGGCGCGGGGGACACGCGGGCCACCAACCCGCTGTCGGTGTACGGCAACACCGTGATCCTCTCGGACGGCGGACCCGAGCCGCTGCTCGTCGAAGGGCACCCCGGCGCGAGCGCGAAGGAACTCGGCGACCTGGCCGCACGCTCCACGCCCACGACCGACGCGCCCCAGGTACGAGCGGCGCTCGTGGACGGGCACCTGACGCTGTTCAACCTCTCGGACGCGCCGGTCACCACCCGGGTCCGCGTGCCGCAGGGGGCGACCGCGAGGGGGACGACGTCGGAGGGGGCGGCGACCGTCCTGTTCGAGGGGGCGCAGACCGTGCGGGACGAGGGCACCGAGCTGACGGTCCGTCTGGAAGCGGCCCAGGCGGTCGTCCTGCCGCCGCGCATGACCCTCACCGCGGCCCGGCTCCCGCAGGGCCTGCGTGCCGAGGTCGTCGACGCGGCGACGGTCCGGCTGGGCGGTGCCGCGGGCCGGGTGACCGTGACGGCGCAGGGCCGCAGCAGGCAGGCCGTGGTGCACGCCGGGCGGACGACGACGGTCACGGTGCCGCGGGCCGTCCGCTTCCCCGTGGCCGATCTCGCGCTGGGACGGACCACGTTCCCCACCGCGCCACGGCCGGCCGGAATGTCGGACCCGGCGGTCCTGGTCGACGGCGACCCGGCCACCGCCTGGACGCCGGGCCCCGACGGCCGGATGGTCGTCGACCTCGGAGCGGTCCGCCCGATCGCGGACGTGCGGGTCGCATGGCTCACGGGGCACGTCCCCGACTGGTACGCGGAGTTCAGCGAGGACGGCCGTACCTACCGGCGCGGCCCACGGCCGACGCGGCAGAGCAGCGTCCGGCTCGACGGCACCGCGCGGTACGTCGCCGTCGGCGTGCGCGGCTGGTCCCGGACCGACGCCCGGCCTTCGGCGGTCACCGTCACGCCCGGATCCTGAACGTCGACGGCGCCCCGGTCCGCCGGGGCGCCACCGGCTCTGGAATCCTCGGCACGGACGAGGAGGCCGAATGACGTTCGCGGAACAGGTACAGCACGTCGCCGACGAGGTGGTCGGCGGGTTTCCGGCGGATCGCGGGATCTACGCGGTGACGTTCCGGATCGACAGCGTGGACCAGGACCCGCGCTATCCGTACGTGGCCGTCGGCTACACCACCGAAGCCGACGCCGCGGAGGCCGCCGGGCAGACGTCGGACGCCTGGGAGGCGCGCTGGAGTTACGCGTTCTTCCCGCCGACGGGCCTCGAAGGCGTACGGGTCGCCGGCCGGGACGACGGCGCGGGCCTGGCCCATCGGCGGGAGGCCGAGGCCCGGGGACTGTGGTTCGAGGACGACGAGGAGCCGGACGAGCGCGACGAGCGGCTGGCCGAGTGGTTCGCCGAGGTGTGCGTGGGCGCGGCCCGGCACCTCCACGAGAGCGGCCGGATCGTGGCGGCGCTGGGCCGCCCGACGCCCGTGGTCCTCTACGACATGTTCGACCCCGACGCGATGTTCGAGCTGACCGCGGCCGCCAACCCGGCAGACCTGGTGGGGGAGTTCATGGCCGGGGAAGCGGCCCCGACGGACTGAGGCCTGTCGTCACACTCCCGCCGCGAGAAAACTTCCCGCATCCCGTCACACCTTCGTGAGCCGGTCCGTCATGACAGTGAAGACGCCGACCGGGCCGCCAGGCCGGAGCGAAGGAGACCAGCCATGACCAGCACCTCGATCTCGCGGATGCCGAACCCCACCGAGTTCGTACCGGAGCTGGGCGACATCAGTGCCGCCCTGTTCCGGGCCACGGGCAACCACTCGGTGCCGCGCACCACGATGAGCCTCGTCCACCTGCGCGCCGGACAGATCGTCCAGAACACCTATCTGACCGTCCTGAACACCAGCTTCCTGCGCAAGGCCGGGGAGTCCGAGGACCGCATCACCGCCGTCTCCTCCTGGCAGGACGCCCCGTACTTCACCCCCGCCGAACGCGCCGCCCTCGCCCTGGTGGAGGCCACCCTCCAGCCCGCCGCGACCGGCAAGGAGCGCGTCTCCGACGAGCTGTACGCCGAGGTGGCGCGGCACTACGACCAGAAGGCGCTGGCCACCCTGATGATCGCGATCGGCCAGATCAACTTCTTCATCGCCCTGGCCCTCATCGGCAAGCCGCAGCCCGTCGACTCCCTCGCCCAGGAGCAGTGGGACTGAGACCGTCCTCGGACGCCGGGCCCGGCGACGGGCCGGCCCGGGACCTTCGGCGCGGCGATGAGTCTGCGGGCGCCCGCCGGTCTATCTCTTGACGGGGAACGACCGACTCACCGGGAGCAGACCATGGGCCTCATCCACCTCGAGCTCTTCGCCACCCTCGACCTGGTCGGGCAGGCGCCCGGCGGCCCCGAGGAGGATCCGGCCGGTTTCCGGTTCGGCGGCTGGCAGGCACCCCTGATCGACGAAGCCGTCGGAGCGCAGATCCAGGCCGCCTACGAAGGCACCGACGCGCTGCTGCTCGGCCGGCGCACGTACGACATCTTCGCCGCCTACTGGCCGCACCAGAAGGGCGGTCCCGACAACGAGATCGCCACACTCTTCAACAGCATCCCGAAGTACGTGGCCTCGCGCGGCAAGCCCGACCTGCCGTGGGACGGGTCCACCCAGCTCGGCCCGGATCTGGCCGACGCGGTGCGCGAGCTCCGCGAGCGGCACGAGAACATCAAGGTGGTCGGAAGCCTGGACCTCGTGCAGAGCCTGCTGCGCGAGCGGCTCTTCGACCGCATCGACCTCTGGCTGCACCCCATCGTGCTCGGCGCCGGGAAGAAGGTGTTCGAGGACGGCGCGGTGCCCACCAACGTCAAGCTGCTCGAACCCCCGGTCGCCAGCTCCAAGGGCGCCGTGTACCTGCGCTACGGGCTCGCCGACGGCGTCCCCGCCACCGGGGACATGAGCGCGCCCGACCGGGGCCTGGGGAGTGCCGACTGAGCGGGACCGGGCGGGCGGGAGCGAGCCGGCGTGCTGGTTCGGACGCGGCTTGACCCTCACGCTGCGGGAGGGCCGAAAGTGGCGTCCATGAGCGACTACTACAACGCGTTCGAGATGAGCCCCGTGCCCGACCCCGGCCCGGACGCCGTGCCGCCGGAGCTGTTCCGCGGCATCTACGGCATGCCCGCGTTCGTGACGATCCCGACGGACGACCTGGCTGCTTCCGTGGACTTCTGGACCCGTGGACTCGGATTCTTCGAACTGTTCGGCATACCCGGCAGGCTCGTCCATCTGCGCCGGTGGGCGTTCCAGGACGTCCTCCTCGTCACCGGGGCGAGCGCGCCGGAGACGGCGCCGGCGATCTCCGTCAGCTTCGCGTGCGTGCTCGGCCAGGTCGATGCCCTGGTCGAGGCCTGCCGTGCGGTGCGCCCGGACTCGGTCGACGGACCGCGGGACACTCCCTGGAACACCCGCGACGTGGAAGTGATCACCCCCGAGAACGCGCGGATCGTGTTCACCGCGGCGAAGCCCTACGACCCGGCCGGCGAGGAGGCACGGAACCTCGCGGCCATCGGGATCACCGGACCCGACAGCGGCCCGGGCGACAATGTGGCCCATGCATGACGCACGGGACACCGAGGGCCTGACCGTCGGTCAGGCCGGGGCGCGGGTGGGCGTGACGGTTCGCGCGCTGCACCACTGGGACGAGATCGGCCTGGCGCGGCCCTCGCTGCGCACGGCCGCCGGATACCGGCTCTACACTCCCGCGGACCTGGAACGGCTGCACCGCATCGTCGTCCACCGCGAGCTGGGACTCGGCCTGGACCGGATCAGGGCCGTCCTGGACGACCCGGCCATGGACGTCCCCGGCGCCCTGCGGGCCCAGCGCACCCAGGTCGCCGAGCGGATCGAACGACTCCAGCGGCTCGGCGCCGCACTCGACCGGATGATCGACGCCCACCAGCGCGGCGTGCTGCTCACCGTCGAGGAGCAGGCCGCGGTCTTCGGCCCCGGCTGGGACCCGGAAGGGCCCGTCAAGGCCCGCCAGCTCTACGGGGACACGCCCCAGTGGCAGCAGTTCGCGGAACGCTCCGCCGCGCGCGGCCCGGAGGACTGGCAGGCCGTCACCGACACCATGACCGACCTCGACCGCGCGCTGGCCGAGGCGATGGACGCCGATGTGGCACCGGGCAGTTCAGCGGCGAACGCACTCGTCGAGCGGCACCGCCACGTGTTCGCCGCGTACTTTCCGCTGACCCGGCAGATGCAGGTGTGCCTCGGTCGCACGTACGAGACCGACCCGGGATTCGCCGCGCACTACGACGGCATCCGCACCGGCCTCGCCACCTGGTTCCGGCGCATCGTCGACGCCAGTGCACGCGCCCACGGCATCGACCCGGACACCGCGACCTGGGAGTAGCAGCGGGCGGGGCCCCGCGTCACGTCCGGGGAGCGAGCGTGCCGGTCAGGTGGTCGTAGGCGACGTTGCGGTGCAGGCGCACGCCGTGCAGCAGGGCGTCGTCGTTCACGTAGACGCGCGGGTTGTGGTTGGGGCCATCCCGCGTCCGCCCGCGATCAGCCCGGCCGTGGCGACCTCGCGATGGGACAGCTCTGGGTTCCGGTGGAGGTGGTGCCGCCACGCGACGACCTGCTGCTCGACGGCCGTGGCCCGCTGGTCGAGCTCGGCGTGGATCGGATCGTCGCTCATGCCCCGGCTCCTTCGAAGGCCGTTCCCCCTGTCACCCGAACGCCAGGGATCCTGGCCCCCGGCCACCGCCACTGGTGGTGCGGCCGCCGGTCAGCCCGGTCCGCGGAGCGCGTGACGCCGCGTGCCGCAGGGGGAAGGCCGCCTCGGTGGCACGGGGGAATCCACCGAGACGGCCGCTCACAGCGTAGGCACCAGGGGTGTGCGGGCGTGGCGTGAGCGGACGTCTTGGCCGGATGCGCACCGGCCCCCCGGCGGGGGCGGGCCGCCCGGGCGGGCGGTGGATCGGCCCCGTACGTGCGGAGTTCCGGTACGCGCGGCCGTCCCGGTGCGCGGCGGGCCGGGGGAGGCGTCGGACGGAGGGCGGGCCGGATTGTGCCGTGACCGCCGCGGAGGCGGACTCTCCGGGTCCGTCTGCCGTGGTGGACATCGCGTGCGCACGGTGCGGAGGCACGGTGCGGCCGGTCAACGACGGCTCTTCCGGGCACGGACATCTCACCTGTGCGGGTGATTCCCCGATCTGGCGCACAACCGGGGTACGAGGGGCGCGTTGGGAGTGCGTGACTCCCGAGCAGTGACGGTTCTGCAGTGGTCGGTCCGGCATCGCTGTCCGGGCCCGCGGCAGTGCCGGGCAGGCGGGGGAGCCCGAACGATCCGCATCAGAACCATCCGGGGGACACAGCGTGCTGCACCAGCCCAGAACCACTCTGCCGACAGTGGGCGGCCCGCCGGGCGAACCGGGCGAACTCATCGGCAGGGAAAGGGAGTTGGCGCAACTGGGTGACCTGCTGGCCCACCATCAGGTGGTCACGGTCACCGGCCGGACCGGGGTCGGCAAGAGCCATCTCGCCCGGGCCGCGGTCAGGGCCTTCCAGTCGTCCTGGCAGAGCGCCGCCTGCCTGCGCTGCCCCGGCGGCCCCACGGCCCAGGAGCGGCTCGCCCGCGCCGCCGACGACGCGTTGGCCGGACTGCGCCCGCACCGCAGAGCGCCGCGCACGACGGGTCCTCGCGGCAGCCGGGGTCAGGCCCTGTTGCTGCTCGACGACGTCGACGCGGCCCACCCCGAGTGCGCGGGCTGGGTGCAGCGAGCCGTGATGCAGCGACCGTGGCTGCACGTGCTGGTCACCTCGTGCCAACCCCTGGGACTCGGCGCCGAGGGCCTGCTCGAACTCGCCCCGCTGGCCACGGAGGCACCCGCTGACGGCGTCCCGTCGCCCGCGGCCGCCCTGTTCCTCAGCCGAGCCGCCCGGCTGACCGGTCTGCGCCAGGACCGCACCGTGCTGCGGGCCGCCGACGACATCGGCCGCGCCGTGGAAGGGCTGCCGCTGGCACTCGAACTGGCCGCGGCGAAGACCCGCACGCACTCGGCGCAGCAACTGGCCGAACTCGTGCGGCACGGCCAGTGCTGGCTCAGCAGCCCGCACCCGGCACTGCGCCGCCACCGCAGCCTGGCCCGGGCCATCGGGGCCGGCTACGCCCGCTGCGAGCGGCAGCTGCGCATCGTCTGGAGCCGCGCCAGTGTCTTCGCCGGACCGTTCGGCCAGGCCGCCGCGGAACTGGTGTGCGCCGGCGGTGGGGTGGCGGCCCACGAGGTGCCGGGACTGCTGGCCCGGCTGGCCGCGCAGGGCGTCCTCGAGAGCGACCACGATCCGCACGGCCCGGCGCAGCCCCGCTACCGGATGCCGCGCGCGGTACGGGAGTTCGGCGGCCTGCGACTGGCCGAGGCGGGCGAGACCGAGGTCGCGCTGGAGCGGCGGGCCAGCCACGTACGGCAGGTCGCGCAGATCGCCGAGCACCTGTGGCAGCACGGCTGCCAGGGCCACGCCATGCAGCTCCTGGAGGAGGAACAGCACGACCTGAAGGCCATGATGCGGCACGCGGTGCAGCGGCCCGACCTGGCGCAGGACGCCCTCGACGCCGCGGGCCGGCTGTGGTTCTGGTGGACCAAGCGGCAGCACACGTCAGAGGGCCTGCGCCATCTGCTGCAGCTGCTCAGCCTCCACCCCCTGGACCGGCCGGAGAGCGGCACCGCCCAGTGGCTCGCCGCCTGGCTGGCCGCACGCAGCGACCCGGACACCGCCGAGACCCTGCTGCGCCACCTGTGGCCGCAGGCGCTGCTGGCCGGCGACGACCTGCTGATCGCCCGGATCTCCCACGTGCAGGGCCTCGTCGCGTTGTTCCGCGGGGACACGGTCAAGGCCGCCGAATGCTTCGAGCACGCGAGCGAGTGCACGCCCGACCGGGCGCCCGGGGGACCGGGGCGGGCCGTCTACCTCGCCGCGCTCGCGGTCGCCCGCACCGTCCAGGACCCGGCCGCAGCGCAGCGGGCCGCCCGCGCCGCACTGGCCCAGCCCGAACTGCGCGACGACCAGTGGTCGGCGCTGCGCGCCCACTACGCCCGGGCCTTCGTCGACCGGCAGCAGGGGCGCACCGCCCGGGCCTGGAACCGGGCCAGGCGGGCGCTGGCCCAGCCGGGCGCCGCTATCTGCGCGCCGAACACGTACGCCGCGCTCAAGGACCTGCTGCACGCCGTGGAGTCGGGCGAGACGGTGCCGTGCGCCACCCGGGTGGAGCGGGCCGCCGCGGTCCTCGACCGCCGTCCCGTCCCGGGAATCTCCCGGTGACCCCCGGCAGGAGGGCTTTGGTCCCGGGCCCTCGTGCCCGCGCGTTCGGGACGTTCTCACCGCGACACGGCAGCGGTTCCGGCATTGACTGGAACGATGACGGGTGCACCAGAGACGCAGCCGCCCCGGTTCCGTGAGGAGCCGGCGGCACCGTGGTCGCTGTCCGGGCAGGCGGTCCTCGACCGCCTGGACTCGGCACAGGACGGCCTGACCGGAACCGAGGCCGCCCGCCGCCTCGCCGAGACGGGCCCCAACCGGCTCGCGCCGCCCGCGCCCACGCCGCTGTGGCGCCGGATCCTGTCGCACTTCCAGGACGTCCTGATCTACATCCTGCTCGTCTCCGCCGTGCTGAAGGCACTGCTCGGCGACTGGGTGGACTTCTCGGTGATCCTCGCCGTCGCGGTGATCAACGCCGCCATCGGCTTCGTCCAGGAGGGGCGGGCGGAGAAGGCGCTCGACGGGATCCGGGCGATGCTCTCCGTCTCCGCGCACGTTCACCGGGACGGCGCATGGGCGGAGGTCGACGCCGAGGACCTGGTGCCGGGCGACGTGGTGCGGCTGCGGTCGGGCGACCGGATCCCGGCGGACCTGCGCCTGCTGGAGGCCACCGCGCTGCAGGTCGACGAGGCGGCCCTGACCGGCGAGTCGGTGACCGCGGCCAAGCGCACCGACCCGGTCGACGCCGACGCGGGGATCGGCGACCGGTCCTCGATGCTGTACTCCGGCACCCTGGTCGCGGCGGGCACCGGCACCGGCGTGGTCGTCTCCACCGGTGGGGCCACCGAGATCGGCCGGATCCAGACGATGATCGACGAGGTCGAGTCGCTGGAGACACCGCTGTCCCGGACCCTCGCCGCGTTCGGCAAGCGGCTCGCGGTGGTGATCCTGGTGGCGGCCGCCGTGATGCTCCTGGTCGGTGGGGTCCTGCACGACTTCACCGGATCGGAGCTCGTGTCGGCGGCCATCGGCTTCGCCGTCGCGGCGGTCCCGGAGGGCCTGCCCGCGCTGGTGACCATCACCCTGGCGCTCGGCGTGCAGCAGATGGCCCGGCGGCGGGCCATCACGCGCAAGCTGCCCGCCGTGGAGGCGCTCGGCTCCGTCACCACGATCTGCTCCGACAAGACGGGCACGCTCACCACCAACGAGATGACCGCCCGGCTCGTCCGCACCCGTGCGCACGCCTACGACGTCAGCGGCCTCGGCTACGCACCCGAGGGCGAGGTGACCCTGAACGGCGCACCGGCCCCGCTCACCGCCCATCCGGACCTGCGCGCGCTGATCGAGGTGATGGCCGAGTGCAACGACGCCCGCGTCGTCCGCGGTGAGAGCGGCCGCTGGGAGCTGGTCGGCGAGCCCACCGAGGGAGCGCTGCGCACGCTCGGCATGACCGCGGGCCACGACGGGGCGGAGCACCGGCGGCGCGCGGTGATCCCCTTCGAGTCCGACACGAAGTACATGGCCGTGCTCGACGAGGCCGCCGACGGCTCCCGGCACGTCCTCGTCAAGGGTGCCCCGGACCGGATCCTCGCCCGCAGCACCACCCAGACCGCCGCCGACGGCACCGCCGAGCCGCTGAACGCCGCATTCTGGGAGGCGCAGATCGACGAGATCGGGGCGCGCGGGCTGCGGGTGCTGGCCGCCGCACGGCTCCCGGCCGCCCCCGACCGCACCCGGCTCGATCCCGCCGACGTCGGGACCGGCCTGGAGTTCCTCGGCGTCGTCGGCATCGTGGACCCACCGCGCCCCGAGGCCGTCACGGCCATCGCCGAGTGCCTGCGGGCCGGCATCCGGGTCAAGATGATCACCGGTGACCACGCGGGCACGGCC
Organism: Streptomyces longispororuber; assembly: GCF_024448165.1. Classification (GTDB taxonomy): domain Bacteria; phylum Actinomycetota; class Actinomycetes; order Streptomycetales; family Streptomycetaceae; genus Streptomyces; species Streptomyces longispororuber_A. The sequence goes on along the minus strand of NZ_JAMOLN010000075.1, from coordinate 9,846 downwards.
GTCGCCATCGCCCGGGAGATGGGCATCGTCGACGCCGCCGAACCGCGCCGCCTCACCGGTGCCGAACTGGAGGCCATGGACGACGCGGAACTGCGGCAGGTGGTGCGCGACGTCGACGTGTACGCACGGACCTCGCCCGAGCACAAGATCCGTATCGTGTCCGCGCTGCAGCACCACGGCGAAGTGGTCGCCATGACCGGCGACGGCGTCAACGACGCCCCGGCACTGACCCAGGCCGACATCGGCGTCGCCATGGGCATCAAGGGCACCGAGGCGACCAAGGACGCGGCGGAGATCGTGCTCGCCGACGACAACTTCGCCACCATCGAGCGCGCGGTCGAGGAAGGCCGCAGGATCTACGACAACCTGCGCAAGTCGGTGCTGTTCCTGCTGCCCACCAACGGCGCCCAGTCGCTGGTCATCCTGGTCGCCGTGCTGTTCGGCTGGACCCTGCCGCTGCAGCCCGTGCAGGTGCTGTGGATCAACATGGTCACCGCGGTCACCCTCTCCCTGGCGCTGGCCGGCGAGAAGGCCGAGAGCGGCATCATGACCAGGCCGCCGCGGGCCCCCGACGCCCCGCTGTTGAACGCGGAGTTCGCCCGGCGCATCGCCGTCGGCTCGGTCCTGATCGGCGCCGCGACGATGGGTGTCTTCTACATGGAGACCGCGCGGGGCGTGCCGCTCGCCGAGGCGCAGACGACGGCCGTCCTCATGCTGGCGCTCGGGCAGCTGGCGTACCTGTTCAACTGCCGCTTCCTGAACCGCTCCAGCCTCACCCCCGACGTGCTGCGCGGAAACGCCGTCATCTGGTGGTCGAGCGCCCTGCTGATCGCCTTCCAGATCTTCTTCACGTACACGCCGTTCATGCACGACTGGTTCGCGACCGCCTCGGTGGGGCTGCGGGAGTGGGGGCTCACCATCGGGTTCGCCGTGGTGATCTTCCTGCTGGTCGAGGCGGGCAAGGCGTGGGAGCGCCGCCACGCACGGGCGTCCCTCTCGGTCCCGGACCACGGCCCGGCTGCGTAGGGTCTGCCGAGTGACGATCACCGTGCGCAGGTCCCGGCCCGACGACCACGCGGCGATCCTGGCCCTGATGGACCGGGCCCGCGGACTCGGGCTCAGCGACGAGGAGCGGGCCCGGCGCGGCTTCGTGCAGGGGAGCATGACCCCGGAGCTCCTCGAACGGTTCCAGGACGGGCCCGGCATCTTCGTCGCCGACGCCGCCGGGGAACTCGCCGGCTTCGCGATCACGAGCGAAGCGGGCGGACTGCCGCCCGAGCACCCGGCGTCGGCGGCCGTCACCGCGGTCGTCGAAGCGGCCCGAGGACGCGACCTGGGCAGGATGTTCCTCTACGGGCCGGTCGCGGTCGACGACCGGTTCCAGGGCCGCGGCGTGCTGACCCGGCTGATCACGGCGCTGAGCCGGGCCCTTCGGGACGACTTCGATCTCGCGGTCGCGTTCGTCGAGACGGCCAACGAACGCTCCCTGGCCGTGCACCGCCACTACGGGATGACCGAGGCGGCGCGGTTCGAACGTGGCGGACGCACCTACGTGGCGTTCACCTTCTCACCGGCGGCCTTCGCGGAGCGCACGTCCTGAAGGGGCGGACGAGCGGCGCGTGCCCGACCCGTCCACCAGGGCCGACGGCTGTTGCCCAGTCGTGACACCGGGATCCTGGCCGGGGCGAACCCACCCGTGTTCGACTGACCGGCATGCCCGCACACCCTACGGAGCGTGACCGGCGTCGCGTGCTCCGCCCGCTCGCGGTGACCGTCGCCGTGCTGGCCGCCGGAGCCCTCGCCGTGCTCACCCTCAGGGAGTTCCGGGCGGGTCCCGCACCGGGCGAACGGCCCGTGCTCACGGCGCCCGGCACTTATCACGTGAAGCCGCCCGGCGGCCGGAAGCGGCCGGAGCGCGACAAGCGCCTCCACATCCGGTACGCCCCGGACGACCCGGACGCCGCGGGCGAAGTGGGCCCGAAGTCCGGGCACTTGACCATGGACGTCAGCGCCGCCAAGGACGTGCTGCGCCTGAAGAAGTTCGGCAGCGGCTGTACGAACACCGCGGACCTCGTCGTGGTGTGCGACGTCGGTACGCGGTACGACAGCTGGGCGGGCTGGTCCGGTGCGCTGCCCTACGCGGCACCCGGCAGCAAGGCCGGCGACAGCGGTCGGCTGCGCATGACGTACGAGGCTCCCGACGGGCACGTCGCCACCGCGACGACGCGCGTGGTGGTCGGCGGACCGATCCTCGAGGTCCGCGCCCCGAAGGTCGTCGACGGAATCCGTCCCGGCGCCGAGACGAGCATGGACCTCGCGGTGCGCAACACGGGCGAGACCACCGCCCACGGCATCGCCCTGCTGCTCACCGTCGACAACGAGCTTCCCCTGTCACAGCACTTCGCGAACTGCCGCTACAGCGGGGCCGATCGCGGTGCGCAGACCGCGTACTGTACGTTCCCCGATCTGCGCCTGCCACCGGGCCGGACCGTGGTGTTCGGCCCCGGCCTGCGGATGCGCACCCCGAAGGTCATCGACCACGCGGACCTGCGCCAGTCTGCCTGGCCGCTCGACCTCGGCCCGTACGAAGCCGTGCGCATGACGAGCCCGGGTCCGGCCGGCGACGGTCCCCGGCTCGAACCGGTGGTGCGCGCGGGCGGCCGGGGTGCGTGGAGCGACGACGCCGAGGTGTGGACCATGGTCCACACGGACAACCCGGCGGACTACGTGGCGATCGGCGACCGGGTGGCGGGCGCGCCGGGCGATGTCCGCGACGTGCGGATCGGCGCGCGCAACGACGGCCCGGGCGACCCCGGCCAGGGCGGCGCCTTCGACCTCGTCTTCACCCCGCCGCGGGGCAGCACGGTGGTGAAGGAGCCGATGCAGGAGATCGACGACGACGTCTTCGAGCCGCTGTGCCCGCACAAGGGCGACACCTACACCTGTCCGAGCACCGCCCACGAACCCGGCGAGGAGCGGACCCTCACCTTCACGCTGCGCCTCGCGGCAGGCGACGGCGACGGACTCGTCCGGCTGAAGCCGCGCGGCGCCCCGGACGAGCGGACCGCCGACCCCGATCCGTCCGACAACACGGCCCGGGTCGTGGTGGTTCCGGCCGAGGCCGCCCCACCCGCGGCGCGCAGCGGCACCCTCGCGTGGACGGTCGGCGCCGTCGCGGTGGCCGGGGTGACGGCCGTCGGAGCGCTGCTGCTCCGCCGACGTGTCCGGAGGGCGTCAGGGGCCCGTCGGGACTCGCCGTCTAAGGGGTGATGATCGGCGGGCGCCCGGGGTGACCCGGATATCAATGGAGGCCCCCAACAAGGAGGTTCTCCCATGTCATCCCGTATCCGTCCGGCTCTCGGAGCCGCCGCCGGCGCCGTGACCCTGCTGCTCGCGGCACCGGTGGCGACCGCCGCGGCCCCGGACGAGTCCGTGACCATCGACAAGGTCGGATCCGTCGCCCCGGACGGCACGGTGACGCTGTCCGGCACGTACCGGTGCCACGACACCTCGGGCCTCGCCTTCGTCTCGTCGTCGGTGCGGCAGGGCTCCGACCCCGCGCGGCACGGCATCGGCGGCACCCCGGCCGTGTGCGACGGCCTGGAGCACCCGTGGGTGAACACGGGCACGCCACCGGCGGACACGGTCGCGCCCGGCGCCGTGCAGATCGAGGCGACCGTCATGGAACTCCGCTCCAAGAACGGTCTGCCCCTGCCGTACTTCCACGCGGTGGACAAGGAGGACGCGACGCTGACGGCGCAGGACTGAGCCCGCGCGGCACGACGGCCGTCCGACGCCCGCCGAACTGGCCCCGTACCTCCCCCGCTCCTGCCGTGGTGCTCACCGGCCCCGGACGGCGGAGGCGGCGGCCAGTGTCGCGGCGGTGAGCGTGCCCCAGAGGGCGGCCGGGCCGTGCGGTGCGAGCGCGGTGATGGCCGCGGGGGAGACGGCCAGGCCCAGGCCCGTGGAGAGTTCGAAGCGGGCGAGGGTGCGGCCCAGGACGCGGGTGGGGGCGAGTGCGGTGACGAGCGCGGTGGCGCTGCCCGCGTAGAGGATCTCGCCGAGCGTGCAGACGACGGAGACGGCGGCGACGGCCGGGGCGCCCCAGCCGGGTCCCTGCGACGCCGCCGCGAGGAATCCCAGGTAGGACAGGGCGAGCACCACCCCGGCGAGCGCGAGGACGGTGCGGCGCGGGAAGCGGGACATGAACGCGGTGACCGGGACCTGGAGGGTGACCACCAGCACCGTGTTGGCCACGAAGACGGCCGCCGACCACACCGGGGACGCGTGCAGTTGCGTCACCAGGATCAACGGGAGTGCGATCTCGGGGACGTTGAGGCAGAAGACGTAGATCACGTTGGCGGCGAGCAGGGCGCGCATCCGCGGTACGGCGCCCTTTCCCGGGTCCGGGTCCGGGTCTGCGTCCGCGTCCGTGGACGTGGTGGCGGGACGGGCGTGCAGGTGGACCGACCAGGCCAGGGCGGCCGCGCCGAGATAGGCGACCCCGGTGACGGCGGCGAGCGCCTGGAGCGCGGTGGTGCCACCGGCCAGGCAGGCGGTGGCGATGAGCGCGCCCACGCCCAGCGCGCCGTTGCGCAGCGCGCGGCCCGCCGCGAGAGCCGTGTCGCGCTCCCGGCCGTGGGTGACGGTCGCCACGAGCGCCGCGTGGGCGGCCGGCCAGGCCTGGTTGCCGACACCGAGGAAGAGCGCCGCCGCCGCGAACAGCCCGGTGTTCCCCTCAGGGGTGGCCAGGAGCAGCGCGACGCCCACCACGCGCACCAGCATCGACGCCGCCACGACCGTGCTGCGGGCGCCCCGGTCCAGCCACCGGCCCACCGCGGGCATGCACACGAGACCGGCCACGACGCCGACGGTCATGGCGACGCCGGTCACCGGCGCGGACAGCCGGAGGACCGTCACGCCGTAGAGCAGCAGGAAGGGCCGGAGCAGGCCGGTGCCGAGCGCGTCCACCGCCAGGGCGACGGCGTAGCGGGGGCCTCCGGAGGCACGGACGAGGGCGCGGGGCCGCAGGCCGGTCGTGGTCGTCATGGCACCGAACGATGCGGTCGGCACCCGGACCGGGCACGTCGGTTGACGTTATCCGTCAACCGGCGCCGGTCCCGCCCGGCGCAGCCGCGATCATGAGGGGATGACGTTGAGGATCGACATCGGCGGTGTGCCGTCGGAGCGGCTGCGGTTCGCGGCCTCCCCGCTGGCCGAACTGACCGCGATGCTGCACGTGCTGGCCGAGCCCGGGCACCATCCGCGACACGCGGTGTGGGCCGCGGACGTCTGGGCCGGGCTGCGGCCCGAACTGGCCGAACGGCTCAGGGAGGCGGAGTTCCTCTGGCGGTCCTCGCAGGCCGACTTCCTGTTCCCCGCGCGGCCCCGGCCGGCGCTCGCCGACGAGCTGGACGACGTGGACCGGATCGACGACGAGACGTACGTGACCGCCGCGCTCGTCACCACGTGCGGCGGCATCCGGGCACCCGTCGCCGCGCGGTCGCCGCTCACCGACGCGACGGCGCGGGAGCGGGCGCTCGACCTGGCCCAGGCCCGTGGCCCGCGCCAGGAGGCCTTCGCGGAACGGCTGCTCGCGGACCCGGCGGCGGTGCGGGAACGGGTGCGGGACACCCTCACCCAGTGCGCCGAGGCCTTCTTCGACACGGCCTGGACGGCTGCCGCTGTCCGGCTCGCCACCGATCTGCGCCTGAAGAACGATCTGCTCAAGCGGCAGGGCGCGGCGGCCGCGCTCGCCTCGGTCTCCGGTGCGGTCACCCTGTCGCCGGACGGCGACTGCATCCTGGTGGACAAGCTCCAGGACAAGGCGACGCAGGCCGACGACACCGGAGTCACCTTCATCCCCAGCGTGTTCAACAGCCCGCACCTGGTGGTGGTCCACGCACCCGGCTGGCATCCGGTGGTGCAGTACCCGGTGGCCGAGCCGAACCCGGCGGAACCGGTGTCCCTGGAGACGGTCACCCTGCGCCTGGCGGCGCTCGCCCATCCGGTGCGCCTGCGGCTGCTGCGCACGCTGGCCCGCGGCCCGCACACCACCGGCGAGCTGGCCCATGTCTGGGAACTGTCCCGCCCGGAGGTGTCCCGCCATCTCGCGGTGCTGCGCCGTGCCGGCCTGCTCACCGCGCGGCGGCACGGCCGGTACGTCCGGCACACCCTCGAACCGTCCGGTCTGACGGCGCTGGGCACCGATCTGCTGGCGGCCGTGCTGCGCTGAGGTGCAGGAGATCCGCCGTGCGCGAGCCCGAGGCAGGGGCGGCTAGAAGTAGCCCTTGGACCCGTCGAGCAGCTCCCGCACGATGTCCGCGTGGCCCGCGTGCCGGCCGGTCTCCTCGACGAGGTGCAGGAGGATCCAGCGAAGGTTGGCCTTGGCGGAGCGGTAGTCGGGGTGGCGGCCCACGTCGTCGAGGGAGGCCGCGGCCGCGATCTCGTTGCTGCGGGCGCACTGCGCCTCGTAGGCCGCGAGCAGGTCCTTCAGCGTGGCGCCGTCGGTGTGCCAGTCGGCGTCCTCGACCGTCTCGTCGAAGGACGGGTTCTGCTTCTCGTCGCCGCCGAGGAACAGCACCTCAAGCCAGGTGTGTTCGACCCACCGCATGTGGCTGATCAGCCCGGCCATCGTCATCGCCGGGGAGGTCGGGACGACGGCGCGGTGCGCGTCCGCCTCGGCCAGGCCCTCGCACTTCCACCGCAGGATCTGGCGCTGGAGGTCCAGCCAGCCGACGAGCGCGGTCCGTTCGTCGGCCTGAAGGGGAGGACGTTCGAGTGAAGGGCTCATGCAGCCGACGCTAGCCTGCCCGATCACCGGCTGTCGTCACGTTTTCGACGCCGTACGACGGTGAACTCCCGCCGCTGCTCTGGTTGGTGGCGTTGAGCACGGCGTCGATCTGGAAGGCCGTGAGGTCCGGGTCGAGACCGGCGATCTGCCCGGTGTCCTCGGCGACGGCGAGCGGCAGCCGCGCGAAGACTCGCTCGACCCCTACCTGTCAGCTACTTATGGGCCTCGGCATGGAAAGCGCAAGGGATCCGGGCAGGTGTCCGGCCCGCACCTCACGCGCGTCCGCGAAGCATCAAGTTCCAGTAGAGGAACGGCAGTCCGTAGCGCTTCAGGTACCACATGTCCCGGCGCTCGCGCGTCGTGTCGATCAGGGGGAGGGTCGGGCGGTGCTGCAGCGTGTAGTCGAACTCGGCGAGCAGCATGCTGTGCCGTGAGGTGGTGATGGGGCAGGAGGCGTACCCGTCGTACGACGCGGGCGGCGCCCCGGCACCCGCCAGATCGGCGACGACGTTCCGGGCGACCACCGGCGCCTGCTTGCGGATCGCCGCGCCCGTCTTGGAGTTGGGCGAGGAACCGGCGTCTCCGAGGGCGTAGACGTCGGGGTGGCGCACGTGGCGCAGGGTGTACTTGTCGATCTCCACGTAACCGGCCGGGTTCGCCGGATCGGCCAGGTCGGTCGCCTTCAGCCAGTCGGGGGCCGACTGCGGCGGCACCACGTGCAGCATGTCGAACCCGATGCGGTCCTTCGCGCCGGTCCCGTGATCGACCACCGTCGCGGCGCGGCCGTCCGGGTCCACCTCGACCAGTTCGCTGCTGGTGCGCACCTCGATGCCGTACCGGGCCGCGACCCGCTCCAGTTCCCGGGCGAACACGGGGACGCCGAACATCCCGGGCGTCGGCAGCACGAGCACCACCCGGATGTCTTTGAGGACGCCCTGCTCGCGCCAGTGGTCGGCGGCCAGGTAGGCGATCTTCTGCGGCGCACCCGCGCACTTGATCGGCCCCGACGGCATGGTGAACACGGCCGTGCCCGAGCGCATCGAGCGGATCAGGTCCCAGGTCTTGGGCGCCAGCTCGTAGGCGTAGTTGCTGGAGGTGTGCGGCGCCGTGACGGCCTGCGCCATGCCGGGCACCGCGTCCCAGTCGAGCTGGATGCCCGGGCAGACCACGAGCCGGTCGTAGCCGACGGTCCGGCCGTCGGCCAGGGCGACCGTCCGCTCCCCGGGAGCCACGCCCGCCACGCGGTCGCGGATCCAGGAGACCCCCTTCGGCATGACGGAACGCTGCGGCCGGGCGCTCTCCCGGGCGGCCGCCCGGCCGCCGCCGACCAGGGTCCACAGCGGCTGGTAGTAGTGCGTGTCCGACGGCTCGACCAGTCCGACGTCCGCGACGCCCTGGCGCCGCAGCCGCGCGGCGACGCTGACGCCGGCACTGCCGCCGCCGACGATGAGGACCTTGTGGTGCGCGTGCGTGGTCATTCCCGTGCTCCATCCGGTTCGAGGGGTCGTGCCGACTGGCCGGTGCGGGGGTCGTGCTTCCCTGTTCTGGCGGTGCGCGTTAATGTACGTACATTAGCCAGTCAAATGTACGTACACAAGGATGGGAATCATGAGCGAGGAACCCACCCCCGAGGGCGGCCGGGACCGGACCCCGCTGTGGCGTCATGTGCGTGACGACCTCAGGGCCCGGCTGGAGCAGGGGGAGTTCGGCGACTCCTTTCCCGGTGAGATGGAGCTGGCCAAGCGGTACGAGGTGAGCCGGCACACCGTTCGGGCCGCGCTGCGCGACCTGCGGCAGGAAGGCCTGGTCACCGCGGCGCGCGGCCGACGGCCGCGGGCGGCCGGCGAGGCCGTCATAGAGCAGCCCGTCGGTGCCGTCTACAGCCTGTTCGCCTCCGTCGAGGCAGCCGGTCTGGAGCAGCGCAGCATCGTCCGCGCCCTCGACGTCCGCGCCGACGCGCACGTCGCGGTGCGCCTCGGCATGGAGGAGTCCACGCCCCTGCTGTACCTGGAGCGCATCCGCCTGGCCGACGGCGAACCCCTCGCGCACGACAAGGTGTGGATGCTGGCCTCGGACGCCCGCGCCCTGCTCGACGTCGACTTCGGCCACACCGCGCTCTACGACGAACTCGCCGTGCGCTGCGGCATCCGTCTGGTCGGCGGCGAGGAGCACATCAAGGCCGTCACCCCCACGGCCGCCGAGCAGAAGCTCCTCGGCCTTCCCGACGGAGTGGCCGCGTTCTCCATCGAGCGGCTCGGCCGTACGCACGGCCGCACCGTCGAATGGCGCACGACCCTCATCCGAGGCGACCGCTTCAGCGTCGTGGCCCGCTTCGACGCCCGCACCGGATACCGCCTGGACCCCGCCCCGGCCCCCTTCACCCGCCCGCGCCGGAGCCTCCGCGGACTCGACCCGGTCCTCTGAACCCCACCGGGCCGGGCCGGTTCGCCCGAGAAGCAGTCAACGCCCACACCCCGCACCCGGTGGCCCACAGGCCGGCCGGGTGCCGGAAGGAGTGCACGCCATGTTCTTCGTCGACACCATCGAGACGGCCGGACTCGGCAACCGCAGCTACCTCGCGGGCGGCGAGCGCACCGCCGTCGCCGTCGACCCGCCGCGCGACATCGACCGGGTGCTCGCGGCGGCGGCCCGCCGCGGGGTGCGGATCTCGCACGTCGCCGAGACGCACATCCACAACGACTACGTCACCGGTGGCCTGGAACTGGCTCGCCTCACGGGCGCCGTCTACCTCGTGCCCGCCAAGGCCGGCGTCTCCTTCGAGCGGACACCCGTGCACGACGGCGACCGCACCGCCGTCGACACCGGCCTCGTCCTCGAAGCGCTGGCCACACCAGGACACACCCCGCACCACACCGCGTACGCGCTCGAACAGCACGGCACGGTGGCCGCGGTGTTCACCGGGGGATCGCTGCTGATCGGCACCGTGGGCCGCCCCGACCTGGTCGAACCACGACTGACCGAGGAACTGGCCCGGGCCCAGCGGGTGCGGCGCATGGTCGGCCGCGAGGGGAAGCTGACCGAGCGGCTGGAAT
>NZ_JAMOLN010000074.1 GCF_024448165.1 Streptomyces longispororuber | reverse complement strand
ATGCGGCACAGGTTCGCGTGCGCGGGGCGCTCCGCGACATGGACAAACGTGTCCCGGGCACTGGACATCCGTCGGCACCCGGGACCGGCGCCGTGACTCCGGGTGTCCGTGGTCCGGTGCGGGTCCGGTGGGGGCTGGTCGCGCAGTTCCCCGCGCCCCTGGAGCATGCGGCTTCGCCGCAGCCCCATCGGCGCCCCCTGAGATGGCGCACGAAGTGCGCATCGCAGGGGCGCGGGGAACTGCGCGAGCAACCACGACGAGAGCCGCACCCCGCGACGAGAGCCCCGCACAGCAGACGCAGTCCGTCTTCAGGGGCGCGGGGAACTGCGCGGTCAGCCCCCACGCACCCGCACCCCCGTGCCTAAGCTGAGTCTCTGAAGGTACAGGGGGCGGCATGCGGCACCAGAACACCCGGAACACCGTGACCGGCACACAGGTGGACGGGGCACTCGTACAAGTCGGCGGATCCGTGGGGCAGTTGACCGTGCACACGGGCACCGCCGCGCCCGGCCCCACGGAGCGGCCCGACGCCTGGGTCGCCGCGGTGCGCGACTCCGGTGTGTGGCGGCACGTACCGCCCCACCGCGACGTCGAACCCTGGCGGACCGGCGCCGCAGTCGTGGCCGCCCGCCTCGCGGAACTGCGGGACGCGGCCGAGCCGCGCCTGCTCGACGACCCCTGGCAGGACCCGGAGTTCCCGGAGCGTTTCACGGACCGGATGGAGTGGCTGCTGGGCGAGCCGGACCCCGAACCCACCAGCGGCACGGGCACCGGCCTCGACCTGTACCCGGCGGAAGCCGCCCTCATCGCACTCCTGCCGTTCCTGTACCGCGTGCACACGCTGGACGCGCTGCTCGGGCTCCGCGACGTGGAACCCTGGGACCTGTCGAACCGCCCCGCCGCCGGGGAGCGGCGCCGCGCCTTCGAGGCGTACGGCGCCCGGTACCGGCTCCTCGTGCAGCGCGCCCGGCTGCGTCCGCACGCGGCGCCGCCGCTGGGCTGGTGGCTGGCCCACCGCTGGCTGGTGCACCGCGGCGACGACGTGTCGCCCACCCACGTCCGGCACACGCTGGATTCGCTCGGCGAGGCGGCCGGCGCACTCGGCGACGTGCTCGCCCCGGCCCGCGTCGCCCGGCTGCTGCACGGGGTGCGCCGCGGCCCGGACGTGTGCAACCCCGACTTCCTGGACTCGCTGCCGCCCGACGAGGGGCTGCGCGGCCCGGGCCAACAGCGCGTCCGCGAACAGCGGTTGGCGCTCCTCGCCGCGTCGGCCTTCGCGCTGGCGATCGAGCCGACGGCCCTGCCCGATGTGGTGGCCGAGCACCTGGGCATCCCGCACCCGGTCCTCCTCGACCAGCTGCGGGACACCCTGGCCGGGGCCTCGCTCGGCGGCTCGCGCGACCAGCCCGTCCTGCGCGCCGCCTGCCACCACGAGGCCGTGATCGAGGGGCTGCACGCGTACGCGGCGCGGGTCGACGAACTGCTGCGCGCGGTCCGGCGCACCGCGCAGGAGCGGATCACCCAGACCTTTCCCGCGCTGCCCAGCCACCTCTCGTCCGACGGGGTGGCGCCGGCCGAGGACGCCTTCACCAGCTGGGCGAGCTTCCGTCTCGACGAGCGCCGGGTGCGGGACCTGCTGATGGGCGAGCAGCTGTACAAGGACCGCGATCTCGCGCTGCGGGAGCTGTACCAGAACGCCCTGGACGCCTGCCGCTACCGCCGGGCACGGACCGAGTACCTGGACCGGAGCACGCCGGGGGCGTCGTTCGCGTACACGGGCGGCATCACGTTCGTGCAGGACGTCGACGCGGACGGGCGGGCGTACATCGAGTGCCGGGACAACGGCGTCGGCATGGGCGAGGCCGAACTGCACGGGGTCTTCTCCAACGCGGGAGCCCGGTTCGCCGAGCAGCCGGACTTCCTCGACGAGCAGGCCGCCTGGGCGGAGGCCGAACCGCCGGTCAGGCTCTTCCCCAACAGCCGGTTCGGGATCGGCGTGCTGAGCTACTTCATGCTGGCCGACGAGATCCGGGTGACGACCTGCCGGATGGGTCCCACGGGCACGACGGGGCCGCTGCTGGAAGCGTCGATCTTCGGGCCGGGGCACCTCTTCCGCATCGCGCGGCTGGCGGACGCGGGACCGGAGCCGGGCACCACCGTCCGCCTCTACCTGCAGGCGGCGTCCGACGGTGTCCGGGCCCCGTCCTGCCCCCGGGTGCTGCGCCGGCTGCTCGGGGTCGCCGAGTTCGCGACCAGCGCCCGGCACGACGAGTACGTCGAGGAGTGGGCGGCGGGCGAGTTCAAGGCGGGGCGGGAGCCCGAGGACGGAAGTGTCGGGCTGACCGGCCGCGGCCGGCTGCTGCCCTGGCCCGACGCACCGGAGGGCGTCCAGCTCTTCTGGTGCGAGCGGGGCGGTGACCTGCTGGTCGACGGACTGGTCGTGCAGCCGTCCGTACGGGGCGGCGCGGTCTCCCGGGAGCCGTCCGGCCTCACCGGCCTCGTCGTGAACCTCTCCGGCCCGCGCGCCCCGCAGCGGCTGTCCGCCGACCGTCTCGAAGTCCTCGACGACCTGCGCCCCTTCCTGACGGACGTGCTGCCGGACGCGGCGCGGCACCTGGTGTCGGCCCGGCCCGACTTCCTCCACTTCGCCTGGCTGTGCCGGGCCGCCGACGGCAGCCTCGTGACCGCCGACCTGATCACCGAGGAGTGCGTGCGGCAGGGCCGGGTGATCGGCGGACGCGCCCGCGAGGTCGACACCGCACGGGCGGGCTGCCTTCCCCTGGACGCGTCCGTTGTCCGTCCGGCGCTGACCCGGTACGACGAGACGGAGGCCGGTTCGCTGGCGGACGCCCACCCCGCGCTCCCCGACCACGTCTTCCTGTGGCGGATGCTGGCCCACGGCACGCACGAGGCCCTGCCGGAACTGAGGACGCTCTGCCCCGAACTGGCGGCTCCCATGGACCTGTTGCCCGCTCTCCCCTCGGACCAGCGGCTCCTGGACCTGCACGCGTTCCCCTACCGCCACGACCCGTTCGCGGCCTGCGAGAAGCTCATCGAGATCGCCGCGGCGCTCGCGCTGCCCGCGCGCGACGTGGCCGAGCGGGCGGCGCTGCTGGGGCTGCACGAGCTGCCGCCCGACGTCTTCGACGCCGAGGTCCCGCCGGATGCGCAGGACACGGAGTTCGCCTCGGCACAGGCGCGCGCCGCGATCGCGCGGCGCCGCCCGGTCAGCCCGTCCGGTCTCGTCCGTGAAGCGGTCTCCACCGGTTCCACGGTCGCCGAGGTGGCGCGGCTGCGGGCGGCCGAAGGCTGCGTGGTGCCGCCCGAGTTCGTGGAGTGCGCCCGGCTCGCCGAGGCGGACGAGAAGCTGTCCGCCCGGGTGAAGCAGTACGGCAGCGACTGGTTCCGGCCCGGCCTGCCGGTGCACCCGGGCATCATCGCGGAGCTCGCCCTGGATCTGGAGGAGACGGTGCCCGAGGTGTGCGAGCGCCTCGCCCTGTGCGGCCTGGAAGCGGACGGCACCGGCCTGCCGCGCGAGCCGGTGGACAGCCTGCCCGCGCTGCTCCGGCAGTGGCCGGTGGACCAGGAGGTGTGGCTGCCCCTGGACAAGCCCGTGCCCGCCCTGGACGTCCTGATCGCGGCGGAGAACCTGGGGATCTCCCAGGACCGGGCGATGGACTGGTACACCGGGATGGGCTTCACGCTCCCCGTCCCCTTCCCGAGCATCCACCCCGACGAGCTCCAGGAGTACATCGACCTGCTGGCGTACGAAGGGGACGAGTACGGATACGCGCCGGCGCCGCTGCGCCCCGGTGACGCCGTCCCCTACTGCCACCTCATCGAGGTGGCCCAGGACCTGGAGCAGCCGCTGGACGAGATCGCGCGGCGGCTGCGCACCTTCGGGCTGACGGTGCCGCTGACCCGGCCCGCCGCGCCGGACCCGCTGGACGACGAACTGTTCCAGCTCGAAGGGCCGCTGGACTGGATCGACGTGAACACGGACGAGGACCTCCCCTTCGCCCATGTCCTGGGCGCCGCGCGGACCCTGCTGCGCTCGCCCGCCGAGATCACGGCCCGGCTGACCGCCTGGGGCGTCGCCGTGTCGTGCCCGAGGCTGCCGGAGGGCCTGTCGGAGTCCACCGCCCTGATGCTGCTGTCCGGCGACGACGACATGCTGCTCACCGTCGCCGACCACGTCGACTTCGAGACGCTGGTCCGCAAGGCCCGCGGGATGCACGAGCCGGTCGCCCGGGTGCACGGCTGGCTGACCGCGCTGGGACTCGACGTGGCCGACCCCGCCGCGACCGTCGTGGCGGCGCTGGCCCGCGTGCCCCGCCGCCGCGGCTGACGCGGCGGCGGGGACCGGCTCACATCCCGGGGATGCCGCGCGCCGCGAAGGCGGCCCGGACAGCGGTCGCGGCCTTCGTCCCGTACATCCGCTGCGCCGTCGCGACGGTCGTCGCGGCGGCGTCGGCGAAGCTGGTGTCGGGGGCGAACCCGAACTGCGCGTTCACGATGATCCGGTCGGCCGTGCGCGCGCCGAGTGCGCCCCGGACGTCGAAGAGCGCCCGGGACCAGATCTCGCCGTCCGCGTGCACTTCGCCCACCCGGTCCGCGTACGTCTTGTCGGTGTCGACGCGGCGCAGACAGTGCGGGGCGGTGTTCGTGTACTCGACGGAGTCCCAGTCGGCGACGCAGGCCAGGTCCGTCTTCATCGGCCAGCCGTACTTGGCGTCGGCCGCCGCGCCGACCTCGACCGCGAGGTAGTCGCCGAACGCCTCGCCGATCGAGCCGGCCTCCAGCGAGGTGCCGAAGCCCGGGACCTGGGCGTTGTGCACGGCGTGCCCGTACTCGTGGACGATGACCTCGGCGTCCTCCGCGTCGTCGACGCCGCCCTTGCCGAAGCGGATCTCCGCCTTCTTGTCGGTGAAGAAGGAGTTGTCGGCGCCCCACTGGTTGATGCGCACCGGCTGGGCGCGGTCGTTCGCGCCGGGCAGGTCGCCGCCGAAGCCGAGGCCCTGCAGGTACTCCTGTGCCTCGTTGACCCAGAAGTACGCCATGACCTGCTCGAACCGGTCGTCGTGCCGGTCGTACCCGGCGACGTCCGCGGCCTTGGCCGGCGCGCCGGTCTCCGATCTGACGTAGGCCCACGTGCCGGACAGGCCGCCGCTGCCGTCGAGGTTGCGGAGCGCCGCCTGCGCGTACGCGGTGGCGGGGACGGCCGACGCCGCGTCCTTGGCGTCGGTGAGGGACTGGTCGCCGGTCGACTGGACGGGGTTGACCATGAAGATCCGGGCCTGCGGCGCGGCGGGCGCGGCGAGGGCGGGCGACGCGAGGGTGGTGAGGGCCACGGTGAGGGTGGCCGCGGCGAGCAGACCGCGGGGTGTGCGGTGGGACATCGAACATCCTCCGGATGGGTCGGACGCGGGGGGTGGCTGCTGCGCGTCGCGGATCCTCCCGCATCCTGAACGCCTTGGCCAGAGTGCGTCGCACGTGATCCGATGTGCCGCATGAGCAGCAGCAGCACTGTCACCGTCACGACCTGGTCCCTCGAACAGACCGCACCGTCCGACCTGCGCCCGGCCGCGGCCCCGCCCGGCGACGACGTGCGCATCGTCCGCGCGGAGGTGCCCTCACCGGAGTTCAGCCGTTTCCTGTACGCGTCGGTGGGCGCCGACATCAAATGGGTCGACCGGCTCGGCTGGACCTACGCGCAGTGGGCCGAGCAGATCGGCCGGCCGGGCTCGGAGACGTGGGTCGCCTACGACCGGGGGACCCCGGCGGGTTTCGTGGAGCTGGCGGCGCAGGACGACGGCGTCGTGGAGATCGCCTACTTCGGCCTGATCCCGGCGTTCCGGGGCCGCCGGATCGGCGGTCACCTGCTGTCGTACGGCATCGCGCGCGCCTGGGACCTGGCCGAGCGCCGGCCGGAGCGGACGCCGACGAAGCGGGTGTGGCTGCACACGTGCTCGCTGGACGGTGAGCACGCGATGGCCAACTACGAGCGCCGCGGCTTCCGGTTGTTCCGGACGGAGACCGCGGAGCAGCCGGAGGTGGCCAGTCCGGGGCCGTGGCCTGGAGCGTTCCCCTCCGCCTGACCTCATTCCGGGCGTATACGACCTTTCACCAGCACTTCATGTGACCGGCGCCACCAAAGTCCACGATCCGAGACGTTCTCGTCCAGATCGTGGACGATGGTGGACCGGGCCCAAAGTCCCATGACACGCTTCCGTCATGTCTACAGCTGGAATTGCCTTGGTGAGTCGGCGGCACGTCGACTTCGGCCGCATGTCCAGCGCCATCTGTCCGGCGCGCTGACAGAACCAGCCCCGCCGACTTCCGTTTCACCTGATCTCCCTGCGCACCGCCGCGCCCTCGCGCGAAGTGTGCAGGTCAGAGCCGTCTAAGCCTGCCTTGAAGGACGTACACCCATGGCTGCCACCCCTGAAAAGCCTGCCGACGCCGCGCCCCGCCGCAAGGTGAGCCGTCACCGCGGCGAGGGTCAGTGGGCCGTGGGCCACTTCACGCCGCTCAACGGCAACGAGCAGTTCAAGAAGGACGACGACGGTCTCAATGTGCGGACACGCATTGAGACGATCTACTCCAAGCGCGGTTTCGACTCCATCGACCCCAATGACCTGCGCGGACGCATGCGCTGGTGGGGCCTGTACACCCAGCGCAAGCCCGGGATCGACGGCGGCAAGACGGCCGTCCTGGAACCGGAGGAGCTGGACGACCGCTACTTCATGCTCCGCGTCCGCGTCGACGGCGGCCGGCTCTCCGTGGCGCAGCTGCGCGCCATCGGCGAGATCTCCGAGCAGTACGCGCGCGGCACCGCCGACATCACCGACCGGCAGAACATCCAGCTGCACTGGATCCGGATCGAGGACGTGCCCGCGATCTGGGAGAAGCTGGAGGCCGTGGGCCTGTCCACGACCGAGGCGTGCGGCGACTGCCCCCGCGTGATCATCGGTTCCCCGGTGGCCGGGATCGCCGACGACGAGATCATCGACGGCACGCCCGCCGTGGACGAGATCCACGACCGGTACATCGGCAACAAGGAATTCTCCAACCTGCCGCGCAAGTTCAAGACCGCGATCTCCGGCTCCCCCGTCCAGGACGTGGTCCACGAGATCAACGACGTGGCCTTCGTCGGCGTCGAGCACCCCGAGCACGGGCCCGGCTTCGACCTGTGGGTCGGCGGCGGCCTGTCCACCAACCCCAAGCTCGCGCAGCGGCTGGGCACTTGGGTACCGCTCGACGAGGTGGCGGACGTCTGGGCCGGTGTCGTCGGCATCTTCCGCGACTACGGCTACCGCCGGCTGCGCAACCGCGCCCGCCTGAAGTTCCTGATGGCCGACTGGGGCCCGGAGAAGTTCCGCCAGATCCTCGAGGACGAGTACCTGAAGCGCAAGCTCGTCGACGGCCCGGCGCCCGCCGAGCCCTCGCAGCGGTGGCGCGACCACATCGGTGTCCACCAGCAGAAGGACGGCCGCTTCTACGTCGGGTTCGCCCCGCGCGTCGGCCGGGTGGACGGCACCACGCTCACCAAGATCGCCGAACTGGCCGGTGCGCACGGCTCGGACCGGCTGCGCACCACCGTCGAGCAGAAGATGATCATCCTCGACGTCGCCGAGGACCAGGTCGACTCGCTCGTCGCGGGTCTGGAGGCGCTGGACTTCCAGGTCAGGCCGTCGCCGTTCCGGCGCGGCACGATGGCCTGCACCGGCATCGAGTTCTGCAAGCTCGCCATCGTCGAGACCAAGGGCCGCGGCTCGCAGCTCATCGACGAACTGGAGCGCCGCCTCCCGGACTTCGACGAGCCGCTCACCATCAACCTCAACGGCTGCCCGAACGCCTGCGCCCGCATCCAGGTCGCGGACATCGGTCTCAAGGGCCAGCTGATGCTCGACGCCGACGGCAACCAGGTCGAGGGCTACCAGGTGCACCTCGGCGGCGCGCTCGGCCTGGAGGCCGGGTTCGGCCGCAAGGTGCGCGGCCTGAAGGTCACCTCGGACGGTCTGCCGGACTACATCGAGCGGGTGCTCAAGAACTTCCAGGCGGAGCGCGAGGACGGCGAGCGCTTCGCGACCTGGGCGGCCCGCGCGAGTGCGGAGGCCCTGTCGTGAGCGAGCGTGCCGCACCGTTCTTCTGCCCGTACTGCGGCGACGAGGATCTTCGACCCGGAGAGGAAGGTCACGGCGCCTGGGAATGCGCGTCGTGCAACCGGGCCTTCCAGTTGAAGTTCCGCGGGCTGCTCGCCCGTGGGCTTCAGCGCACCGACGGTGGAGGGGAACAGATATGACCACGGCTCAAGTGGCTTCCGATACCGATGAGTTGAAGGCGCTCGCCGAACAGGCCGGGCGCGACCTGGAGGACGCCTCCGCCCTGGAGATCCTCACGTGGGCGACGGAGACCTTCGGCAAGAAGTTCTGCGTGACCTCGTCCATGGAGGACGCGGTCGTCGCCCACCTCGCCTCCCGCGCGATGCCCGGTGTGGACGTCGTCTTCCTCGACACCGGCTACCACTTCGAGGAGACGATCGGCACCCGCGACGCGGTCGAGGCGGTGATGGACGTCAACGTCATCACCCTGACGCCCCGCCGGACCGTCGCGGAGCAGGACGCCGAGTTCGGCCCGAAGCTGCACGACCGCGACCCCGACCTGTGCTGCGCGATGCGGAAGGTGAAGCCCCTGGAGGAGGGGCTGACCCGGTACGCCGCGTGGGCCACGGGCCTGCGCCGCGACGAGTCCCCCACCCGGGCGAACACCCCGGTCGTCGGCTGGGACGAGAAGCGGCAGAAGGTCAAGGTCTCGCCGATCGCGCGCTGGACGCAGGACGACGTCGACGCGTACGTCGCCGAGCACGGCGTCCTCACCAACCCCCTCCTGATGGACGGCTACGGGTCCGTGGGCTGTGCCCCCTGCACCCGCCGCCTCCTGGAGGGCGAGGACGCGCGCGCCGGACGGTGGGCGGGCCGGGGCAAGACCGAGTGCGGGATCCACGGCTGATGACCGCAGCGACACAGACTTTGGAGAAGCAAGTGACCGGAGCCACCATCTGGCTCACGGGTCTGCCGAGTGCCGGCAAGACCACCATCGCGAACGAACTGGCGGACACCCTGCGCGCCGAGGGCCGGCAGGTCGAGGTGCTGGACGGCGACGAGATCCGCGAGTACCTCTCGGCGGGCCTCGGCTTCAGCCGCACGGACCGCGACACGAACGTCCAGCGCATCGGCTTCCTCGCCGAACTCCTCGCCCGCAACGGCGTGTTGACGCTCGTGCCGGTGATCGCCCCGTACGCGGACAGCCGTGAGGCCGTGCGCAAGCGCCACCAGGCGGGCGGCACGGCGTACCTGGAGGTGCACGTCGCCACTCCCGTGGACGTCTGCTCCGTGCGCGACGTGAAGGGTCTGTACGCCAAGCAGGCCGCGGGCGAGATCTCCGGTCTGACCGGGGTCGACGACCCGTACGAGGTACCGGACTCGCCCGACCTGCGCATCGAGTCGCAGAACCAGACCGTGCAGGAGTCCGCGGCCGCGCTCCGCGTGCTGCTCACCGAGAGGGGTCTCGCCGCATGACGACCGTAGTGACCGTCTCCGAGGAGACCGACAGCCCGTACGCGCTGAGCCACCTGGACGCCCTGGAGTCCGAGGCGGTGCACATCTTCCGCGAGGTGGCGGGCGAGTTCGAGCGGCCGGTGATCCTGTTCTCCGGCGGCAAGGACTCCATCGTCATGCTGCACCTGGCGCTGAAGGCGTTCGCCCCCGCGGCGGTCCCCTTCTCGCTGCTGCACGTCGACACCGGGCACAACTTCCCGGAGGTCCTGGAGTACCGCGACCGCGTCGTCGCCGAGCACGGTCTGCGGCTGCACGTCGCGTCCGTGCAGGACTACATCGACCGCGGGGTGCTCAAGGAGCGCCCGGACGGCACCCGCAACCCGCTGCAGACGGTGCCGCTCACCGAGAAGATCCAGGCCGAGAAGTTCGACGCCGTGTTCGGCGGCGGGCGCCGCGACGAGGAGAAGGCCCGCGCCAAGGAACGCGTCTTCTCCCTGCGCGACGAGTTCTCCCAGTGGGACCCCCGGCGTCAGCGCCCCGAACTGTGGCAGCTCTACAACGGCCGCCACGCGCCCGGCGAGCACGTCCGCGTCTTCCCGCTCTCCAACTGGACCGAGCTGGACGTCTGGCAGTACATCGCCCGCGAGAACATCGACCTTCCCGAGATCTACTACGCGCACGAGCGGCCGGTGTTCCAGCGCAGCGGCATGTGGCTGACGGCCGGCGACTGGGGCGGCCCCAAGGACAGCGAGACGGTCGAGACCCGTCTGGTGCGCTACCGCACCGTCGGCGACATGTCCTGCACCGGCGCCGTCGACTCCGACGCCACGACCATCGACCGGGTCATCGCCGAGATCGCCGCGTCCCGCCTCACCGAGCGCGGCGCCACCCGCGCCGACGACAAGATGTCCGAGGCCGCGATGGAAGACCGCAAGCGCGAAGGGTACTTCTAGACATGAGCACCACCACTGCCGAAGAGCTGGCCGGTCTCTCGGCCACCACCCTGCTGCGGTTCGCCACGGCCGGCTCCGTCGACGACGGCAAGTCCACGCTCGTGGGCCGCCTGCTGCACGACTCCAAGTCGGTCCTGGCCGACCAGCTGGAGGCCGTCGAGCACGCCTCGCGTTCGCGCGGCGCCGCCGAGCCCGACCTCGCGCTGCTCACCGACGGCCTGCGCGCCGAGCGCGAGCAGGGCATCACGATCGACGTGGCCTACCGCTACTTCGCGACCCCGCGCCGCCGCTTCATCCTCGCGGACACCCCGGGCCACGTGCAGTACACCCGGAACATGGTGACCGGCGCCTCCACCGCCGACCTCGCCGTGGTGCTCGTCGACGCGCGCAACGGCGTCATCGAGCAGACCCGCAGGCACGCCGCCGTCGCCGCGCTGCTGCGCGTCCCGCATGTGGTGCTCGCGGTCAACAAGATGGACCTCGTCGGCTACGAGGAGACCGTCTTCGCGACGATCGCCGAGGAGTTCACCGCGTACGCGAGCGACCTCGGCGTCCCGGAGATCACCGCCATCCCGATCTCGGCGCTCGCGGGCGACAACGTGGTGGAGCCCTCCGCCAACATGGACTGGTACGGCGGCCCGACCGTCCTGGAGCACCTGGAGACGGTGCCGGTCAGCCACGACCTGACCAGCTGCCACGCCCGGCTTCCCGTGCAGTACGTGATCCGGCCGCAGACCGCCGAGCACCCCGACTTCCGGGGGTACGCGGGGCAGATCGCCGCGGGCACCTTCCGCGTCGGCGAGTCGGTGACGGTGCTGCCGTCCGGCCGCACGTCGAAGATCGCCGGGATCGACCTGCTGGGCAAGGCCGTCGACGTGGCGTGGACGCCGCAGTCGGTGACGCTCCTGCTGGAGGACGACATCGACATCTCGCGCGGCGACCTGCTCGTGCCGAGCCATGACGCGCCCGCCACCTCGCAGGACGTCGAGGCGACCGTCTGCCACGTCGCGGACACGCCGCTCGCGGTCGGCCAGCGGGTGCTGCTCAAGCACACCACGCGCACGGTCAAGGCGATCGTCAAGGAGATCCCGTCGCGGCTCACGCTCGACGACCTCTCCCAGCACCCCGAGCCGGGGCAGCTCGTCGCCAACGACATCGGCCGTGTCAAGGTCCGCACCGCCGAGCCGCTCGCGCTCGACAACTACGCCGACTCGCGGCGCACCGGCTCCTTCCTGCTGATCGACCCGTCCGACGGCACCACCCTCGCGGCGGGCATGGCGGGCGAGTCCTTCGCGCAGACGGCACAGACGGCACAGGCCGAGCCGGCCACGGACGACGAGGGCTGGGACTTCTGATCATGAACTCCTTCGACTACTACGGGACGTTCGCCAAGGAGGGCGGCCGCGTCGGCAGCGGCACCCTCGGCAGCGGGCAGGGCGGGGTCGCGCGATGTGCGTAGTCATCCGCTCCCGCACCCCCCGCACCGCGTACCACGTACGACGAAGACGAAGACCTGCCGACTTCCCGGCCACGCCCTGAGCGCGTGACCCGCCGGGCCAACGAGAGGAACCCCTCCCGTGCCTGCCAACCGTTCCACCTCCGTGCGCCGCGGCCTCGCCGCCGTCGCCGCCCTTCCGCTCCTCGCGCTCGCCGCGACGGCCTGCGGCTACGGCTCCGACGCGGAGGACAGCGCCAAGGAGAACGTCGCCGCCAAGGGCAAAGCCCTGTCGGCCGACACCGTCAAGATCGGCTACTTCGGAAACCTGACGCACGGCACCGCCCTCGTCGGCAACCAGAAGGGCTTCTTCCAGAAGGAGCTCAAGGGCACGAAGGCGTCGTACCAGGTCTTCAACGCCGGGCCCTCCGAGATCGAGGCGCTGAACGCCGGTTCCATCGACATCGGCTGGATCGGCCCCTCCCCCGCGATCAACGGCTACACCAAGTCGCAGAGCAAGTCGCTGCGCATCATCGGCGGTTCGGCGTCCGGCGGCGTGAAGCTCGTCGTGAACCCGAAGAAGATCAAGTCCCTGGACGACGTCAAGGGCAAGAAGATCGCCACCCCGCAGCTCGGCAACACCCAGGACGTCGCGTTCCTGAACTGGATCGCCGAGAAGGGCTGGAAGGTCGACGCGAACTCCGGCAAGGGTGACGTCTCCGTCGTCCGCACGGACAACAAGATCACCCCGGACGCCTACAAGTCCGGTTCCATCGACGGCGCGTGGGTGCCCGAGCCGACCGCGTCCAAGCTGGTCGCCGAGGGCGGCAAGGTGATCCTCGACGAGGCCGACCTGTGGCCCGACAAGAAGTTCGTGATCACGAACATCATCGTGTCCCAGAAGTTCCTCAAGGCCCACCCGGACGTCGTCGAGGCCGTGCTGCGCGGCTCCGTGAAGACGAACAAGTGGATCAACGCGAACCCGGACGAGGCGAAGGCCGCCGCCAACAAGCAGCTGGAGAAGGACTCGGGCAAGGCGCTGCCCGCAAACGTCCTCGACCCGGCGTGGAAGTCCATCGAGTTCACCGACGACCCGCTGGCCTCGACGCTCGACTCCGAGGCCGACCACGCGGTGAAGGCCGGACTCCTGGAGAAGCCGAACCTGACCGGCATCTACGACCTGAAGCCCCTGAACAAGGTGCTGAAGGCCGAGGGTGGCACCGAGGTCGACGACGCCGGTCTCGGCGTCAAGTAAGCACCCAGCCAACCCAGTTCCCAGGAGGTGACGACCATGGCGACGACCCTCGCCAAGGCTGCCGACTCCGCCGCGGTGGCGGACGGCCAGGCGGCCCGGATCGAGCACGTCTCGAAGTCGTTCGGCACGCCCGCCGGCCCGCAGCTCGTCCTGGACGACATCAGCCTCGATGTCGCTCCGGGCGAGTTCGTCACCCTCCTGGGTGCCTCGGGCTGCGGCAAGTCGACCCTGCTCAACCTGGTCGCGGGGCTCGACGCCCCGTCGGCCGGCTCCATCGCGACGGACGGGCGGCCCGCCCTGATGTTCCAGGAGCACGCCCTGTTCCCGTGGCTGACCGCGGGCAAGAACATCGAGCTCGCCCTGAAGCTGCGGGGCGTGCCGAAGGGCGACCGGCGCACCCGCGCCCAGGAACTCCTGGAGCTGGTGCGGCTGCAGGACGCGTACGGCAAGCGCGTCCACGAGCTGTCCGGCGGCATGCGGCAGCGGGTGGCGCTGGCCCGGGCGCTCGCCCAGGACGCCCGGCTGCTGCTGATGGACGAGCCGTTCGCGGCCCTCGACGCGATCACCCGCGACGTCCTGCACGGCGAACTGACCCGGATCTGGGCGGAGACGAACGTCTCCGTCCTGTTCGTCACGCACAACGTGCGCGAGGCGGTGCGGCTCGCGCAGCGCGTCGTGCTGCTGTCGTCGCGGCCCGGCCGGATCGCCCACGAGTGGACCGTGGACATCCCGCAGCCGCGCCGCATCGAGGACTCGGCCGTGGCCGAACTCTCCGTCGAGATCACCGAACAACTGCGTGGGGAGATCCGCCGCCATGGCAAGGACTGAACCGACGGCCGTGGCCGACCGGGCCGAGGCGGGCAAGGACGATCTCGCCGGTCTGGAGGCGGGCCTGGACGCGCTGGAGACGGTGCAGTCGGGCCGCACCCCGTTCTCCCGGACGTTCCGGGAGAAGATCTTCCCGCCGCTCGTCGCGATCGTCGTGGTACTGGCGGTCTGGCAGGCGCTGGTCTCGTTCAAGATCGTCGACGATCCGACCAAGCTGCCCGCGCCGTCCGCCGTCTGGGACGAGGTCCAGAACGCCTGGCTGCAGGGCACCCTGCTCGAATACATCTGGACGAGCGTCTCGCGCGGTCTGCTCGGCTTCCTCTTCGCCCTCGCCATCGGCACGCCGCTGGGTCTGCTGGTGGCGCGCGTGAAGTTCGTGCGCGCCGCGATCGGCCCGATCCTGTCGGGCCTGCAGTCGCTGCCGTCGGTGGCCTGGGTACCCCCGGCCGTCCTGTGGCTCGGCCTGAACAACTCGATGATGTACGCGGTGATCCTGCTCGGCGCGGTCCCCTCGATCGCCAACGGACTGGTGTCCGGCGTCGACCAGGTGCCTCCGCTGTTCCTGCGGGCGGGCCGTACGCTCGGCGCGACGGGGGTGCGCGGGCTGTGGCACATCGTGCTGCCCGCGGCGCTGCCCGGCTACCTCGCCGGCCTGAAGCAGGGCTGGGCGTTCTCCTGGCGCTCGCTGATGGCGGCGGAGATCATCGCCTCCTCGCCCGACCTGGGCATCGGCCTCGGCCAGCTCCTGGAGAACGGCCGCAACGCCTCCTCCATGCCCATGGTGTTCCTCGCGATCCTGCTCATCCTGATCGTCGGCATCGTCATCGACCTGCTGATCTTCAGCCCGCTGGAGCGCCGCGTGCTGCGCGGCCGTGGCCTCCTCGTCAAGAACTGAGCCACCTGATGCGAACCTCCCCCGTCCTCCTGGTCATCGCCCACGGCAGCCGCGACCCGCGGCACGCCGCGACGGTGCACGCCCTCGTGCGCGAGGTGCGGGCGCAGCGGCCGGGCGTGCGGGTGGAGACGGCGTTCCTCGACTTCAACGTCCCGTCGGTGCACGGGGTGCTGGAGTCCCTGGCGGCGGACGGCGTCCGCGACGTGATCGCCCTCCCGCTGCTGCTGACCCGCGCCTTCCACGCGAAGGCGGACATCCCGGCGGTGCTGCGCACGGCGCCGCGCGGGCTGCGGATCCGCCAGGCGGACGTCCTCGGCCCGTCACCGCTGCTGGTGTCGGCGCTCGAACGCCGGCTGTACGAGGCCGGGCTGAGCCCGGCCGACAAGCCCACGACCGGGGTCGTCCTGGCCTCGGCGGGCTCCTCCGACCCGGAGGCGATCGCAGTGATCGCTGAAATCGCGCGGGAGTGGCGGCACACCGGTTGGTGCGCCGTGCGGCCTGCGTTCGCCTCCGCATCTCTGCCGCGCACGGCCGACGTCGTGCGCGAACTGCGCGCCCTCGGCTGCGCGCGCGTGGCCGTCGCCCCGTACGTCCTCGCCCCCGGCCGGCTGCCCGACCGCATCGCGGCGGGCGCGGCCGAGGCGGACGTCCTGGCCGACGTCCTCGGGCCCGCGCCGGAGGTGGCCCGGGTCCTCGTCGAGCGCTACGAGGAAGCGCTGGTACGGGAGTTGGCGGCGGTCGGGGCCTGATCCGGGCCCGACTCCAGGAGCACCTCCACCGTCCGCACGATCCGCTCCAGCAGCTTCTCGTCGTACGGCAGGAACGGCAGCGCCCGGGCCTTCGGTCCGTCCGGTACGGCGATGTCGACCGGCTCCCCGCCGCGGCTGACGCGGCCCGTGGCCAGGTGCACGGTGTGGCCGTGGACCGTGACGTGCCGGTCGGCCACCTCGGCGCCCGGGGTGGCGGCGAGGATCCGGCGCAGGGCGGCGCGGCGCAACCGGGCCTGCTCGCCCAGCGGTTCGGCGTGCAGGCGGCGCAGGCTCGCCCGGCGCTCCCCCGTGTCGTCGGTGGTGTCCCACCAGGCGAACGCGCCCACGCTGACCAGCAGGTCGACGGCGCGCAGTGCCTCGGAGCGGAGCACCGGGCCGAGGTCACCGAGCGGCCGGTCGAACCGGACGGCTTCGACGGAGAACCAGCCGGTGGTCCCCGGGAAGAGGCTCCCGCCGAAGTCGACCCCCACCTCGACCGGGCCGAACCGCCGCCACAGCATGTCGTCGTCGATGGTCCAGCCCTCCCGCGCGGCCAGCCCGAGCACGGTCTGCGCGTCGAGCATCGGCCCGTCGAACAGGGCGGCTTCCCGGCCGGGCTCCGGCAGCGGGTACTGCTCGCGGAAGGCCTGCCGGAACGGCTGGCGGACGGCGAGCGCCACGACACGGTCGCGCCAGGCGGTCCGCTGTGCGGCGGCTCCGGCGCGGGCCGGGTGCCAGAGCCGGACGGCGGTCGCCGGGTCGGCGTCGGGCAGGCCGTCGTCGGCGGGCAGGAAGGCGTGCCAGTCGCCCGGGGCCCGCTCGATCTCCCAGATGAGGCGCCGGGTCACCGTGTTCCCCACCACGTGCTCGGCCAGCTCGGTGCGCCAACGCCCGTACCGGTACACGGTGTCGAGGACGTAGCCGCTCTCCAGGGCCAGGGCGAGGGTGCGCTGCTGGGCACGGAGCTGCTTGACGAGGGTGCGGGCGGCGGCCACGGCTTCGGGGTGGTCGCGGCGGGCGGCGGCGGGTGCGGTGCGCAGGGGTGTGCCGTCGTCGGCGCGCTCCCAGGTGAGCGAGGGGCCGTCGGCGGCGAGCGCGACCACCGCGGTGTACGGGCCGACGGGCAGGCGGCGGACGCCCGTCGCGGGATCGAGGCCCAGGTCCGGGAGGCGCAGGGCCACTTCGGGGCGCTTGCCGAGGTTCTTCTCGGCGCGGCGCAGGCTGCGGTCGAGCTTCTTGGCGAGGCCGGCGTGCCGGACGACGCGGCGGGCTTCCCGCAGCGCGTCCAGGGCTTCCGGGGTGGGCTGCTCCTCGACGGCGTGGGCGAGACCGATGCTGACGCTCTGCGAGGGCACGGTCTTCGCGGCGGTCGGGGCGACGCTCACCTTCGGCAGGATCTCGGCGAGCAGCGGCCCCGCCCACGGTTCGTCGCGCCGCAGTCCGGCGCCCACCGCGTGCCGCAGGGTCTCGCCGTCGGGTCCGGCGAACGCCGTGTCGGAGGCGTACGGCAGCTCGCCCCGGTGCAGGGCGGCGAGCTGCCCGGCGGCCGCCCGGGCGATCCGGTGCGCCGCCCGCGCGTACCGGTCGTCGGCGGCCGGGCGGCCGGCGGCGTCGGGCAGCGGGGGCCAGTCCTGCGGCGCGCGGTAGCGCTTGTCGTCGGCGAGCAGGGCGCGCTCGTGGACGTCCGCCGCACGCAGCCCGTCGAGTTCGAGCAGGGCCAGGGGACGCTCGGCCAGCACGGCGGCCAGCCGCTCGCCCGCCGCCCGCTCGGCGTCCGGCCCGGCGAGCGCGGCGACGGCGAGGATCGCGGCGCACCGGTCCGGGTTCGGCCCGGCGTCCACGGCGGCGCGCACCAGGACGGCGGCCGGGGCGGCGAGCGCGGCGGTGTCCCACGGCTCGGCGCAGCGCGCCAGGACGGCGGCGGCGAGGTCCACGTCCGGCGGGCGGGGCGTCGTCGCGAGCACGGCGAACAGCTCGGCGCAGGCCTCCGCCGTGAACTCGGGTGCCCCGCCGTGCCACTGCACCTGCCGGGCGAGCCGCACCACGTCGTCGCGCGGGTCCCCGGGGCCGGACTCGGCCTCGCGCCGCTCGGCGATCACCCGGTGCACGAGCGGCAGCAGCGAGCCGAGTTCGCGCGGGGTGAGCGCCCGCACGTCGTCGGGCCCGGGCAGGAACCGCGGGTCGGACGGCGGCGGCCCGCTCAGGGCCGCCCGCAACCGGCGTACGTGCGGCGACAGTTCGTTCGACGTCATGGTCACGAACGTAGCGACGGGGTCTGACAACCGGGCCCCGGCCGGCCCCTCAGCCGCACAGCCGCTCCCCCAGCTCACTGCGCACGTACCGCACGCTCCGGCCGCTCCTGGCCCGGGTCAGCAGCCCCGCGTCGTACAGGACCGCGAGGTGCTGGCTCACCGCGCCCGGGGTGACGGCGAGGAGGTGGGCGAGCTCCGTCGTGGACGCCGGTTCGGCGAGCAGGTGCAGGAGGCGGGCGCGGGCGGCGCCGAGCAGCCGGGTCAGGGCCTCGTCGGTGACCGGGGGCGGCGTCTCGGAGATCGTGGCGCGGCCCCGCGCCGGGTACACGAGCATCGGCGGCAGCGTGTAGTCGATCGAGGTGTGCGCGCCGGCGGCGAAGAGCGTCGGCAGGACGACGAGTCCCCGGCCGCCGATGCGGACGTCCGCCTTCGGCCACGGGTGCCGGTCGAGCTTCTTGACGAGGGTGAGCACCTCGCCGTTGAAGGTCAGCCGGGGGTCGAGGCTCGCGAACAGGCCGCGCGCACCCTCCTCGGCGAGCACCTTGCCGCGGTGCGCGAGGTCGGCCTCCAGGATCGTGTGGGCGCGCGGCCACCAGTCCGGGGCGAGGCAGCTGTGCCAGTAGGCGGCCAGGACGTGGCAGATGCGGTCGAGGAAGGCGGCGGGTTCGGCGAGCCCGTCCCGTACGACGGGCGGCAGCGGGGCGCGGCCGTACGCGGCGGTGAACTCGCCCGCCAGCAGCGCGGGGTCGGTGCGGGACAGCTCGTCGAGCTGCCGCTCGAAGCCGGGGCGCGGCCGGTCAGGGCGCGGGGTGAGGAAGTCGGGGATCCACAGGCTCGGTGCGATCAAGCCGGTCAGCAGCTCGGTGTCCAGGCGCGCGAAGGCCGGGGCGAGGCGGCGCAGCCAGGGCCGCTGGTGCGGATAGCGGGCGGGGTCGCGCCAGGTGCGCAGCGAGTACACCGCCTCCTGGAAGGGCGAGTAGGCGAACGAGGTGCGGGCGAGGTCGCCCACCACGAAGCGGAACTCGATCATCATTCACCCCCAGCCTTTAGCGCCACGCTAAAGGAATGCCGACGGGCGGCGGAACCTCGTTTCGTAGTGGGCATGACCACAACGCCGACCACGACGCCGACCGCACCGCTGCCGCCGGACCCGCCCGGGCGGACCACCCGCCTGGCCGGGATGCTGCCCACCGATCCGCTGCTGCTGCGCCTGTCTCGGTTCACCCTGCTCAACGCGTTCGGGCGGGGCCTCTTCTTCCCGGTCAGCGTCCTGTACTTCACCCGGGTCATCGGACTGAGCGCCACGTCGGTGGGCGTCGGGCTCACCGTGGCCGGTCTGTTCGGGATCGCGGCGGGGGTGCCGGCCGGGCGGGCCTCGGACCGGTGGGGGCGGCGGCCGGTGCTCACGGGGCTGTGGATCGGGTGCGGCGGGGCGCTGGCGGCGTACCCGCTCGTCGGCTCCTACGCCGCGTTCCTCGCGACGGCGATCTGCTACGCGGCGCTGTGCCAGGCGAGCATGGGCGTGCGCAACGCGCTCTACGCCGACGTGCTGCCCGCCGGCGCGCGGGTGGAGGGGCGGGCCCATCTGCGGATGGTCACCAACGTCGGCATGGGCGTGGGCGGCGCGTTCGGCGCGCTGGCGCTGCAGATCGACAGCCGGGCCGGGTACACGGCGCTGATCCTCGTCGACGCGCTGACGTTCGTCGGGTCGGCGGTGCTGGTGCACCGGCTGCCCGGTGGGGCCGGGCGGCGGGCCGCCGCCGACGCTCCCACGGGCAGCCGCTGGCGGGCGGTGCGCGATCTGCCGTTCCTCGCGGTGACGTTCCTCAACGCCGTACTGGCCCTGCAGTACAGCCTGTTGGAGGTGGGCCTGCCGCTGTGGATCGTGCAGAACACCGAGGCGCCGCGCTGGTCGGCGGCGCTGGTGATGGTCCTCAACTGCGTGCTGGTGGCGCTGCTCCAGGTGCGGGCGACCCGCGGGGTGGAGGACCTGCCGGGCGCCGTGAAGGCGATGCGCCGCTCGGGGCTGCTGCTCGCGCTGTCCTGTGCGGTCTTCGCGTGCACGGCGGGGCTCTCGCCGCTGTGGGCGGTGGCGGTCCTGGTGGTCGGGGCGGTGGTGCAGGTCCTCGCCGAGGTGCTGTCGGCGGCGGGCGGCTGGACCGTCGGCTACGGGCTGGCCGACTCCCGGGCGCAGGGCGTCTACCAGGGCGTGTTCAACTCGGGCCAGGCCGCGGCGACGATGGCCGCGCCCGCCCTGGTGACCGCCACCGCGATCGAGCACGGCACCACGGGGTGGGCCGTGCTCGGCGTGCTGTTCGTCGGCGCCGGCCTCGGGGTCGGTCCCGCCGTGCGGTGGGCGGGCCGGGACGCGGAGTGGCGCGGCGAGTGAGCGGGCCGGTCGTCGGGGTGCGGACGGGGTGCTCGGACGGGCTCTCTCGGCGCGGACCCTCTCAGCGCGGATCGCGCCCGCTGAGGGCCAGCGCCCGCGCGAACTCGTCCGCCCCGTCCGGCAGTTCGGTGGCGGCGGCGAACCCCTCGTACTGCCGGTAGACCTCGGCGTTCGCCGTGACCACGGCCAGCAGCAGCCGGCCCGCGTCCGCCGAGACGCGGAACTCCTGGCCGGTGGCGGCGGCCACGTCCCAGCCGTGCAGGGCGAGTTCGAGCAGCAGCAGCGCGGCGACCTCGGGGGCGGGCTGCGCGGCGAACCCGAGGTCCACCTCGCCCTCCCACGCGGCCGGCTCCGCCCAGGCGGCGACGGCCCGGTCGAGCCGGGCGGCGAAGTCGTCCGCCCAGCCGGGGTCGGCGGTGAAGTCCCGCCCGGTCAGTTCGTCGGGCAGCTGGACGCGGCGGGCCCGGTGCTCCAGGCCGTGGGCGCCGTACAGGACCCAGTGGTTGACGAGGGTGCGCACGTCCCAGTCGGCGCAGCGGGACGGCGCGTCGAGCTGGTCGGGCTTGACGCCGGAGGCCACACGGGCGGCCTCGGCGGCGCATTCGATCAGACAGGGCTGGACGTTCTCACGGCGCGGTTCCATGCCCCGGACACTACGGGCGGGCGCACCCGCCCCGCTTGAACAAACGCGACGGCGTCAGCTGCCGGACGCGGTGCGGGCCACCCGCGCCTCGACCGCCGCGACCAGGTCGGCGACCGAGGTCGCCCCGGGCGGACGGCCTTCCCGCGCGGCCTCGTTCGCCCGCTCCTGGAGGACGTCGTTGACCGGGGTCGGCACCCCGTGCAGCCGGCCGAGCAGGGCGATCTCACCGTTCAGGTAGTCGGCCTCGATGGTGCCGGCGCCGCGCTGGAGCGACTGCCAGGAGGAGCCGCCGCCGCGCGGGGACCCGTCGAAGGGCTCGAAGCGGATCTTGTCGGCCCGCACCCGCTGCTCCTCCTCCGGGGAGGTGTACGCGATCCCGGCCGCGGCCAGGACCGCCTCGCCCTCGGCGCGGGCCCGGCGGAACAGGGCGATGCCCTCCTCGCTGGTGAGCACCCCGGAGACCGCCTCGATCGAGTTGGCCAGATTGGCCAGGAGCTTGGCGTACTTCCAGCGCATCGCGTCGGCGACGACCGGGGCGTCGAGCCGGCACCGCTCCAGGCCGGCGGCGATCTCCCGGGCGGTGTCGTCGGCGCCCGCCGGATAGCGCCCCAGGTGCAGGATGCCGGTGAGCGGGGTGCCGTCGGCGCGGACGACGCCCGGCTCGACGAACGCGGCGGGCAGCCACACGCACATCGCGTACACCCGCTGGAAGGTGCGCAGGGCGAGCCGCTCGCTCTCCACCCCGTTCTGCGCGCACACCAGAGGCAGCCGCTCCGCCGCGGTGCCGCCGCCGTCGACCGGGCGCGGCCCCCACGCGGCGAGCGCGGCGGCGCTGTCCTGGGTCTTCACGGAGAGGACGAGGACGTCGTCGGCGCGCAGCACGCCGAGGGCCTCAGGACCGTTCACGACGGGCAGGCGGTGAGTGTGCGGCCCGTCCGGCGTCTGCAGGACGAGCCCCTGCTCGCGCAGTGCCTCGTACTGCTTGCCCCGTGCCACGAGCACGACCTCGCAGCCGCCCTGGGCGAGCCGTCCCCCGACGGCCCCGCCGACCGCCCCTGCCCCGATGATGACGTAACGCATGCGGCGACCCTTTCACAGATGGGTGCAGGACGCATCGGTTACCGTCGGGCCATGACCGACACCGCTGCCCCGTCCACCGTCCGTCTCGGTTCCGAGCTGCCCGTGCGCCGTCTCGGGTACGGCACCGTGCATCTGACGGGGCGTGGCGCCTGGGGTCCGCGGGGGTCCGACAGCAATGCGACGGCGGTGCTGCGGCGGGCGGTGGAGCTGGGGGTGACGCTCGTCGACACCGCCGACAACTACGGGCCGGGGGTGGCCGAGGAGCGGGTCGCGGCGGCGCTGCATCCGTACGCGGAGGACCTGGTGGTCGCCACCAAGGGCGGGGTCGTGCGCACGTCGGCGGAGGCGTGGCACGTCGCGGGACGGCCCGAGCAGCTGCGGGCGATGTGCGAGGCGAGCCTGCGCCGGCTGCGGGTCGAGCGGATCGACCTGTACCAGCTGCACCGCCTTGACCCGGACGTCGCCATGGCCGAACAGCTGGGCGCGCTCGCGGAGTTGAGGGACGCGGGCAAGGTCGGGCACGTCGGCCTCGACTCCGTCACGGCGGAGCAGTTGCGGGCCGCGCTCGACCTGGACATCGTGCCGATCGCCTCCGTGCAGAACCGCTACAACGTCCTGGACCGGGTCTCGGAACCGCTGCTGGAGCTGTGCGAGGAGCGCGGCATCGCGTTCCTGCCGTGGTTCCCGCTGGGCAACGGCACGCTGCCCGACAACCCGGTGTGCGCCGAGATCGCGAAGGCGCACGGCGCGACCCCGTCCCAGATCGCGCTCGCCTGGCTGCTGCACCACTCCCCCGTGCTGTGCCCGACGCCGGGCACCGGATCGGTGGCGCACCTGGAGGAGAACATCGCGGCGGCCGACGTGCGGCTCACCGCGGACGACCTGGCCCGGCTGGACGCGCTCACGGACCGGCGGTGAGCTCCACCAGCTTCACCACGGTGTTCCAGTTGCGGCTCGTCGCGATCAGCCCCTTGGTGAGCGCGGGGCGCGCCAGCCGGGCGCCGAGCTTCGAGGTGCCGAGGCCGTCGGGGGCGTAGAGGTAGAGGACGCGGTCGCCGAGGCGATAGTCCTCGGGCGCGTACGCCGCGGGGTCCACGGCGGCGAAGCGTTCCTCGGTGACCGGCTCCGAGAAGTACGTGACGTGCAGCTGCTTGCCCTGCAGTTCGGCGGCGGGGAACGGGCACGCCTCCATGACCGCCCTGAGGTGGGCGTGGTCCCGTACGACGACGTCCACGGCGAAGCCGAACTCCTCCGCGACGGCCGCCTCGATGTCCCGTGCCCAGGACGTCTCGTCGCCCGAGTCCGCGGCGAAGGTGACGTTGCCGCTCTGCAGGTAGGTCCGGACGTCGGTGCAGCCCAGCCGCTCCACGACCGGCCGCAGCCGGGCCATCGGGACCTTCTTGTTGCCGCCCACATTGATGCCGCGCAGCAGCGCCGCGTATCGCTCGGTCGTCGTCATCCGCACACGATAGGACGGCCGCCGCGCCCCGTGGGGGTGGGCGCGGCGGCCGCCGGCTCGGGGATCGCGGTGGTTACTCGACGATCTTCAGGAGCTTGTTCGCGGTGCCGTCCGACGCGTTCTTGATGGCGTCGGGGGTGGCCCCGTCGGTGAGCGCCTTGGCGACGTCGGCCGGGGCCGCGTCCGGGTGCCCGCCCAGGTAGACGGCGGCGGCGCCCACGACGTGCGGCGTGGCCATCGACGTACCGGAGATGGTGTTGGTGGCGTCGTCGCCGGTGTTCCAGTCGGACGTGATGTCCGAGCCGGGGGCGTAGATGTCCACGACGGAGCCGAAGTTGGAGAAGTCCGACTGCTCGTCGTCCTTGGTGGAGGACGCGACCGTGATGGCCTCGGGGACCCGGGCCGGGCTCGACGAGGAGGCGTCGGCCGACTCGTTGCCCGCCGCCACCGCGTAGGTGACGCCGGACGCGATGGACTTCTGGACGGCCGCGTCGAGCGCCTCGTCCACGCCGCCGCCGAGCGACATGTTGGCGACGGAGGGGCCCTGGTGGTTCTGGGTGACCCAGTCGATGCCCGCGACGACCTGCTCGGTGGTGCCGGAGCCCTGGTCGTCGAGGACGCGGACGGCGACGATCTTCGCCTTCTTGGCGACGCCGTGCGCGTCACCGGCGATGGTGCCGGCGACGTGCGTGCCGTGCCCGTTGCCGTCGTCGGCGTTGTCGTCGTTGTCGACGGCGTCGAAGCCGGACGAGGCGCGGCCGCCGAAGTCCTTGTGCGTGGTGCGGACCCCGGTGTCGATGACGTACGCGGTGACGCCCTCGCCCGCGGTGTCGGGGTAGGTGTACTTGCCGTCGCCCGCGGTCTCCGCCTGGTCGATGCGGTCCAGGCCCCACGACGGCGGGTTGTCCTGGGTGGCGTCGATGTGGAACTTCTTGTTCTGGACGACCTTGGCGACGGACTTGTCCGCGGCGAGCTGCTTGGCCTCGGTCTCCGAGAGACCACTCACCGAGAAGCCGTTGACGGCCGACTTGTAGTTGCGCTTGAGGGTGCCGCCGTACTCCTTGGCGAGCCCCTTCTTCGCGGTGGTGCCGGTCTTCTGGTCGAGCAGCACGATGTAGCTGCCGGAGACGGCGCCCTTGGCGTCGAGGCCGTACACCTTGCCCTCGGCGGGTGCGGCGGCGCCGGCGAATCCGCCGGTGAGAACGGTGACGCCGACGGCGGTCGCGGCCGTGGCTATCGCGGCGGTCAGCTTCATCGAACGCGCACGCTTGTGAAGTGCCATGAAGAGTGAACTCCTCGCGGTGTGTGGGGGGTTGTGGAGAGTTCAACGACTACTACGTGACTTCTACGCGCGTGGGGGCGCGTAATTTCACGTGACCTCCGGCAATCTCCGGAAGATGTCCGGGGGTTGAGACGAAACCCTGACCGATTGACGCGACCAGATCAAGACCTACATACACCTGTGACTTGTTCAACAAGGTTCTGTAATAACAAACCGGACAGATCCACCTGACCGGCCCGTCGGCTCAACCCCTCATAGATGTAAGGGGCGTCGGTCATCCTGTACGCCGAGACGGCCGTCCACGCTTCGTCGAGCAGCACGACGAAACGGCTTTATCCCGCCCATACCTTCGAATCCGGAGGTGACCTCATGGCGAGGAACGGGGAAGGCCGGGACCGGCGGGTGCGCGGCTTCGCGGCCCGGGCCGGCGGATGGAGCGTCCGGCACCGCTGGGCGGCGGTGGGGATCTGGGTGCTGTTCGTCGTCCTGGCGATGGGCCTCGGCTCGGCGGCCGGACGCGTGGACGTGTCGGACGGCGACCAGCTCAGCGGGGAGACCAGCCGGGCCGCCCGCATCGTGGACGACGCGGGGATCGACGAGCCGGCGGGCGAGACCGTGCTCGTCCAGGCCAGGGACGGCCGGCTGACGGCCACCGCACCCGAGTTCAGGAAGGCCGTGGCCGACGTGGTCGCGGCGGTGCAGGGTACCGGCGCGGTGACGAACGTGCGCTCGCCCTACGCGGCCGGGGCGCAGACGGTCTCCCGGGACGGCCGCACGGCGCTCGTCCAGTTCGACATGCGCGGCGACCCGGACACGGCGTCCGACCGGGTCGAGCCGGTCCTGAAGGCGGTCGAGGGCGTCGCCGACGACCACGACGCGCTGCGGATCGAGGAGATCGGCGGCGCCAGCATGGGCAAGACGTTCGACGACGCCTTCGGTGACGACTTCCAGCGCGCCGAGTACTCGGCGGTGCCGGTGGCGCTCGGCATCCTGCTGATCGCGTTCGGCGCGCTCGTCGCCGCGCTGCTGCCGGTGGCCCTCGCCATCACGGCGATCATGGCGACGATGGGCCTGATGGGCGTGGTCAGCCATCTCCAGCCGATGAGCGAGACGGCCAACTCGGTGATGCTCCTGGTGGGGTTGGCGGTCGGCGTCGACTACTGCCTGTTCTATCTGCGCCGCGAGCGCGAGGAGCGGATGAAGGGCCACGACCCGAAGACCGCCCTGCGGGTGGCCGCGGCCACCAGCGGCCGGGCGATCATCGTCTCCGGCGTCACGGTGTGCGTGGCGATGGCGGGCATGATGTTCACCGGTCTCGCCGAGTTCCAGGCGATGGGCCTCGCCTCGCTGATGGTGGTGGCGGTCGCGATGGTGGGCTCCGTGACGGTCCTGCCCGCCCTGCTCTCGCTGCTCGGCGAGCGCGTGGAGAAGGGCCGCATCCCCTTCCTGCACCCGACCAGGCGCAGGAAAGGCGGCAACGGCAACGACGGCAGCCGCTTCTGGAAGCGCGTCCTGACCGTCGTGCTCGCCCGGCCCGCCGTCTCCGTCGTCGTCGCCGTCGGCGCGCTGCTGGCCATCGCCGCGCCCGCGCTCGGCATGAAGACGCAGAACCTCACCCTGGACCAGGAGTTCGGCGACTCGCTGCCGATCGTGCAGACCTACGACCGGGTCAACGCGGCGTTCCCCGGAGGCTCGGATCCGGCCGAGGTCGTGGTGCGGGCGGACGACATCAACTCCGCCGCGGTCCGCGACGCCATCGCCGACTTCCGTGCGCAGGCCGTGAGTTCGGGCGCCTCGCGCGGCCCGGTCGAGGTGACGGTGCACGGCGGACAGAACGTGGCGTTCATCGACGTGCCGCTGGTGGGCGGCTCCGACCAGGGCAAGGCGGAGCAGAGCCTGGCGCTGCTGCGGGACCGGGTCCGTCCTGACACCCTCGGCACGGTCGACGGCGTCGAGGCGCCGATCACCGGGCAGGTCGCGGGATCGAAGGACTTCAACGACCAGATCGTCGGGTCGGTCGTCCCGGTCTTCGTCTTCGTGGTCGTCTTCGCCTTCCTGCTCATGCTGCTCTCGTTCCGCTCGCTGACCGTCGCGATCACGTCGATCGCGCTCAACCTGCTGAGCGTGGGCGCCGCCTACGGGATCCTCGTGGCCGTCTTCCAGAACGGCTGGGGTGCCTCGCTGGTGGGCGCGGAAGGGGTCGGCGCGATCATCTCCTGGCTGCCGCTGTTCCTCTTCGTCATCCTCTTCGGCCTCTCGATGGACTACCACGTGTTCGTGGTGTCGCGGATCAAGGAGGCGCGGCTGCAGGGCCGTTCGAACCACGACGCCATCCGGCACGGCGTCGTCACGACGGCGGGCGTGGTCACCAGCGCGGCCGTCATCATGGTCGCCGTCTTCTCGATCTTCGGCACGCTGTCGATGCAGTCGTTCAAGCAGATGGGCGTGGGCCTCGCCGCGGCCATCCTGATCGACGCGACCGTCATCCGGGGCGTGCTGCTGCCGGCCGTGATGGCCCTGCTCGGGGAGCGCAACTGGTACCTGCCGAAATGGCTGCACCGGCTGCCCGACCTGACGCACGACGAGGTCGCGCTCGACGCGCCGCGGACGGGGTCCGACGAGGGGGCGGTGCGCGTTTCTCCATAAACCGTGGCCGGTAACAGGCGGTGCGGGAGGGCCCGTTGGTTCCAGCCGGAACCGGCGGGCCCTCCCACGCATCTCCGGGCCAGACGCGTTTCCACGGTTCCAGGGGGAGGATCACTGATGGACAGGCGAAGTCTGCTCAAGGGTGTCGCGGCGGGCGCGCTGGCCGCGCCGGCGGCGGCGCTGCTGCCGGCCGGGGCGGCGAGCGCGGCACCGGCGGCGTTCGACGTGCTGGTCGGCGACATCACGTCCGGCAGGATCATGCTGTTCGACCGGAACAAGGCGTTCACCTCGGCGAACGTCAAGTGGTCGCTGGACCCGGCGGGCGGCCACCCGATGGAGCACCGCTTCCGGGCCACGGACGGCGACGGGGAGATCCTGCTGGTCGCGGCGGGGACAACGACCAGCGGCACGGCGAGCATCTACCGGCGCAGCGACAAGCAGAAGCTGTGGTCGGCGAACGTGCCCAACTATCCGCACTGCATCGAGCGGGCCCGCGGCACCGGCGTGGTCGTCGTCGCCGGGCGCAGCGACGGCGGCAGCGGCGGCACCGCGACGGGCGGCAGCCTGCACGTCTTCCGGCCGCAGAACAAGTACAGCAGCTCGCTGGTACCGGCCCAGACGATCCCGTTCCACCAGGCCCACGGGCTGCTCTGGGACCCGCAGCTGGACCGCATGTGGGCGATCGGCGGCAGCGTCCTGACCGCCTACCGGATCGAGACGACCTCGACCTCGGCCAAGCTGGTCGAGGACACCGCACGGCGGATCACGGTCACCCGCGGCCACGACGTGCAGCCCGACTACCGGGACACGGGCCGGCTGCTGATCTGTGAGACGGGCGGCGTCCACGCCGTCGACAAGGCGACCATGAAGAAGACGCAGCTGCACGACCGCGACCTGGTGAAGTCGTACGTGCAGCACGCGTCGGGCGAGCAGATGTGGACGGGCGCGGTGGCCGACGGCAACGCGTTCGGCACCCGGTACGTGCACTTCAACCTGGGCACGACCCGCCCGGTGGAGACCGCGGGGGCGGTCGTCTACCGGGCGCGGATCGACACCACCTTCTACCAGTGACCGCCCCTATCCCTGGGGCAGTTCGGCCTCGATGAGGTCGGCGGCCCGCCGCGTGCCGCCCTCGTCCGCCATGTCCCGCTGGAGCGCGGCGAGGCGGCGCGCGACCTCCGGGTCGTCGACGAGTGCGAGCACCGCGGCGCGCAGCGTCCCGGCGGTCGCCTCCTCCTTGGGCACGTGCCGGGCGACGCCGAGGCCCTGGAGCATGTCGGCGTTGCCGAACTGGTCGACGGCCTGCGGGACGGCGACCATCGGCGTGGCGGTGGCGAGCCCTTCCTGGCTGCCGCCGGCGCCGGCGTGCGTGATGAAGGCGTCGGCCTGCTTCAGGATCGCCAACTGCGGGACCCACGACCGCACGTCGATGTTCGCGGGCACCTCCCCGAGGTCGTCCGCGGTCACGTGGTGGCCGACCTGGAGCACGACGTGCCAGCCCGGCAGGCCGCCGAACGCCTTCACGCACTCCCGGTAGAACTCGGGCTGCTTGGTGAAGGAGGAGCCGAGCGAGACGAGCAGCACGCGCTCGGCGTCGGCCGGCCGCGCCCAGTCGCCCTGTGCGCCGCGGTCGCCCTGGCAGGCGCCGACGAAGGTGTTCCGCTGCTCGTCGACCCGGTCGGCGTGGGGCTGGAGGGCCTTCGGGATGAGGACGAGGGTGCGGTCGTAGACGCCCCAGAACTCGTCGGCGCTCCGCGGGACTCCGTACTCCTTCAGCCACGCGTCGAACTTCGCGAAGTACGCCTTGCCGCGCGGCGTCGCACGGGGCTCGGCCCACATCGGCTTCGCGACCTCCTCCTCGTAGCCCTCCCAGGCGACGAGGTTCGGCGAGAGCGTGATCGCGGGCACGCCCCAGCGGTGGGCCAGGACGCCCGCCGGGTACGAGGTGATGTCGTGCAGGACGAGGTCGGGCACGCCCGCGCCGCCCTCGCCCTCGTACGCCTCGACGAGCTGCGGGAGCGCGTGGATCGCGTCGTCCAGGAACGGCTCGACGTTGTCGAGGAGCGTGCTCCCCCAGGCCTCCGGGTCGTCGTCGGGGCCGGGCAGCGTGGTGCGGTAGAGGACCGGCTCGGCGCCGGTCTCGGCGATCTTCTCCTCGAAGAGGTGCGGGATCGCGTACGTGACGCGGTGGCCACGGGCGACGAGCTCCCGGATCACTTCGAGGCTCGGGTTCACGTGCCCGTGGGCCGCGATGGAGAACATGGCGATGTGGGCGGGCCGGCCGTGGTGCGGGTGTTCCGGGTTCGTCATACGTCCACCGTAAGCGAGACGAGACGTCTCGTGCAAACCAGATGTCCCGCCCACGCCCGGACCGGGAGGCCGGAGGGGTGCCGCGGCCCCCCGGCTCTCCGTCCGGCGCATCAGCGGGGTCCGGGCCGATGTCGTGTGGGGTGACGGAGATGCGACGAGTGTGCGGACCGGCGCGGGCCGGGAACAGCACAGCGGACGCAGAGTTCGCCCGCGGTGTGCGGAAAACGAACGCGGCGTCAGGCGGCCCCTCGGGACAGCAGGCTCTCGCGCGGGCGCCGGCCGTACGCGGTGCGGTACAGGGCGGAGAAACGGCCCGGGTAGACGAAGCCCCAGCGGGCGGCGATGTCCGTGACGGTCGAGCCACCGCGCGGGTCGGCCCGCAGCAGTTCCCGGTGCGCGTGGGTCAGCCGGACGTGCCGCAGATAGCCGAGCGGCGTCGTGTTCAGCTGCCGCCGGAAGGCGTACTGCAGCGTACGGATGCTGACGTGGGTGGCCTCGGCGATGTCGGCGAGGGTGATCGGCCGGTCGGCGTGGTCGTCGATGAAGGCCACGGCGCGCCGCAGCGTCAGGGAGTGGGCGTCCGCCCGGTCGGTGCCGCCCGGTTCGGTGAGCGCCGTGTTGGGGAAGGTCGCGAGGACGACCGCCGCCAGGTGCTGCTGGGCCGTGGACACCACGAGCGGCTGGCCGGCGATCGCCGGATCGGGCAGCACGTGGTCGCGCAGGTAGTCGATGGCCGCGTGCAGGGCGTGCGCCCGGCCGGGCGCGTGCGGGCGGTGCCCGGTCAGCCGGACGGGGCCCGGCCTGGCGCACGGGGTGGCCGCGGCGACCTGGGTGAGCAGCGCCGGGTCGAACGTGACGACGTTGTAGCGGGCCCGGTGCACCACGCCGGAGTAGGGCAGGTCGGGCGGGGCGAAGGACACCACGTCGCCGGGGCCGAAGTCGTCCTCGACGTCCCCGAACCGGTGGTCGCGTACGGCGCCCTCGTGGACGACGCCGAGACAGATCCGGCCGAGGGGGTCGAGGGAGTAGCTCATGTCGAAGTCCACGTCCAGCGCGTCCACCGCGAGTGAGCCCAGCGTGTTCCGGGCGAACCGGGCGAACCCGCCGGCCGGGGTGCGGCTGCCGATGCGCAGCCTGGTGTACGCGCGGCTGAAGAAGTCCTCGGCCCTGTCCAGGTCGCTGCTTTCGAAGAGCATCGCGTCCATGACGACCTCGCAGCCCTTTCGGACTCTCACCATCCCACCGATTCCCCGGGCAGGAGGGCGACTTGACCACTGGTACCGCGCGGACTACCTCTGGTACCGCTTGAGCACCAGGTTCCCGTCGGTGACCAGGCGGCGGCGCAGTTCGCGCAGGCCGATGGCGCCGCTGTAGTACTCCTGGAGGGCGGGTGTGGCCACCTTGTCCTTCCATTCCGGGTAGCCGCGCACGGACTGGGCGGGCGCCGAGCGGAGCCGGGACGCGAGGGCGGTGCCCGTCGCCCAGTCGTTCTCCGTGGTGCGCAGCGCCGGGTCCTCCAGGGCCTGGGTGCCGGTCGGCAGCATCCAGTCGCCGAGAGCGAGGCGCACCATGTTGCGCGGCTGGAGCAGGAAGTCGAGGAACCGGGCCGCCTCCTTCTTGTGCGGGCTGTCCTCGGCGATGGACAGGGTCTGCGGGCTGACGCCCTGGGCGAGCCCGTCGGCACCGGCCGGTGCGGGCAGCACCTGCCAGTCGAAGCCCTTGGGTGCCTGCTGCACGATCTGCTGCCGGTAGGAGAAGCCGAGCGGCACCATCGCGTACTTCCCGGCGAAGAAGCCGGGGAGCGTGTCGGAGCCGCCCATGCCGAGGGTCGTGGCGGACGCGCTGTGGTCGACGTTCACCTGGTCGTGGACGGTGCGGGGCATGATCTGGTCGGCCGGGTCGAAGCGGATCTCGGTCTTTCCGTCGGCGCCGCGGTGGAACATCCGGCCGCCGGTCGACAGGGACAGGTTGAGCGTCGCCGACACGGGCTCCTTCAGCGGCCAGGCGACGCCGTACTTCCCGTCGCCGCTCAGCTCCTTCGTGATCCGCCGGAACTCCTCCCAGGTCCACGGCTCGTCCGGGGTCGGCACGCGCACGCCGGACTTCTTCAGCCAGGTGGCGTTGGCGATCAGCACGCGCGGCTCCTGGAGGAACGGGACGCCGTAGACCCCCTTCCCGAACGTCGCGGTCCGCCAGCTCTGCCGCGGGATGTCGGACGTGAGGCGGGCGGGGAGCAGGTCGCGCAGATCGGCGAGGTAGCCGCCGTACGCGAAGTCGGCCAGGTCGTCGGACGCGTCGTGGATGATGTCCGGCGCCTCGCCGCCCTCGAAGGAGGTGAGGAGCTGGTCGTGGACGCTGTCCCAGCTGCCCTGGACGTACTTCACCCGGATGTCGGGGTGCCGCGCGTTCCACTCCTTCACCAGCTGCTTGTTGGCGTCGACGGACTCCTTCTGCCAGGCGAGGGACTGGAATGCGAGGGTGACGACGCCGTCCTGCTCCGGTGGTCCCGAGGAGCATCCGGCGCCGAGGAGCAGCGCGGTCACGGCCGCGAGGGCCGTCGCCAACTTCTTCGCCCTCATGGTCACTTCACCGCCCCGGCCAGCATGCCGCCGGTGATCCTGCGCTGGATGAGCGCGAAGATCAGCAGCGACGGCAGGGTCGCGAGGAACGCGCCCGCGGCGAGCGGGCCGAGGTCGGCGACGCCCTCGGCCCCGAGGAAGTGGGTGAGGACGACGGGCAGCGTCTGCCGCTCCGGCGTCTTCATCAGGACGAGGGCGAAGAAGAACTCGTTCCACGCGGTGATGAACGCGAACAGGCCCGTCGCCACGATGCCGGGCGCCAGCAGCGGCGCCGTGACCGACACCAGGACGCGCAGCCGCCCGGCCCCGTCGACCGCCGCCGCCTCCTCCAACTCCTTTGGCACGGCGCGCACATAGCCGACGAGCATCCACAGCGCGAAGGGCAGCGCCCACACCACGTAGACCATGGTCAGTCCCGGCAGGGAGTTGATCAGGTGCAGGTTCTTGAGGATCAGGAACAGCGGGATGATCACCAGGACGAAGGGGAACGCCTGGCTGACCACCACCCAGCCGGTGGCCGCCCGGGACAGCAGGGAGCGGTGCCGGGCCATGACGTACGCCATCGGGGTCGCGATGACGATCGCGACGACGGCGGCGCAGACCGCCACGAGCAGCGAGTTGGCGGCGGCGCGCAGCAGCGGCTGCTCGTCGAAGGCCTGCCGGAAGTTGTCGAGGGTCGGGTTCTTCGGGAGCCAGGTCGGGTGCAGGCTCGCCAGTTCGCGGGGCGGCTTGAACGCGGTCGAGATCAGCCAGAGGAACGGGAAGACGAGGAAGACGAGATAGGCGAGGAGCGCCAGGTACTGGCCCGCGCGCGCGGGCTTCGACACCTTCATCACTGCTCGTCGCCTCCCTTCAGGCGGCCCACCAGGTAGAGGGCGAGAAGGACCGAGATGACGGCGACCATGACGCAGCCCATCGCCGCCGCGTAGCCGAACTGGCCGTAGCGGAAAGCCTCTTCGTACGCGAAGAGCATGGGGAGGCGGGTGCGGCCGCCGGGACCGCCGTTGGTCAGGACGTAGACCAGGGCGAAGGAGTTGAAGTTCCAGATGAAGTTGAGCGCGGTGATGGCGAGTGCGACGGGGCGGATCGCGGGCCAGGTCACCGTGCGGAACCGGCGCCAGGCGCCCGCGCCGTCCATGGCGGCGGCCTCGTGCAGTTCGCGCGGCGTGTGCTGCAGCCCGGCGAGCAGTGCCACCGTGGTCTGCGGCATGCCCGCCCAGACGCCGACGACGATCACGGCGGGCAGCGCGGTGGCGAGGCCGGTGAGCCAGTCGCGTCCGTCGCCGAGGCCGAGGTCGCGGATCGTCTCGTTGAGGATGCCCGCGTCGGGGTGGTAGACGAGCCGCCACATGATGCCGACGACGACCTCCGGCATCGCCCACGGCACGATCGCCAGCGCCCGGGCCAGCCAGCGCAGCCGCAGGTCCTGGTTGAGCAGGAGGGCGAGGCCGAGGGCGAGCAGGAACTGCGGGACCGTCACCCCGACCGCCCACAGCAGGCCGATGCGGAACGACTCCCAGAACAGGGTGTCGTGCAGCAGGTCCTGGAAGTTGAGGGTGCCGACCCACTGGGTGGCGGCGGTGCGGCCCGACTGGGAGTCGGTGAACGCCAGGCCCACCCCGTACAGCAGGGGACCCACGCTCAGGACGAGGATCGGGATCAGCGCGGGCAGCACCAGGAACCAGGCGCCGCGCTCCCGCCCGGCCCGCTCCGCCGTCGGATCCTTCGCCGGACCTCGCGTCCGTCTTGTCGTGATCGCCGTGGTCACGGAGGCGGCTCCTTCGGGCGGTCCGGATGGCGCAGGCGGCTTCCGGCCGCCCCGGCGGCCTCCGTCATGGTCCTGACAAGGCCGGACGGCGTCAAGACGTGCGGACCAGGGTGACGACGGGTGGGAGACTGGGCCCGTACCAGGTGGAACGCGGGAGGCGTGGGATGGACGAGGCACGGGCACGGGACGTGCTGGCGCAGGCGGATGTCGTGGACGGCCCGGCGGGCGGCGCCCGGCTGCTGGCGCTCGGCGAGAACGCGGTGTTCGCCGCGGGCGACCTCGTCGTCAAGGTGGGCCGCGACATCGGGCAGGGCGGGTCCGAGCTCCTCGACCGGGCGCGCCGCGAGCTGGCCGTGGCCGGGTACCTCGCCGAGCACGGGGTGCCGGCGGTGCGGGCCGCGAAGCCGGAGGTCCTGGTGGTGGACGGGCATCCGGTGACGGTGTGGGAGCGCGTCCCGGCGGCCGTCCGGCCGGCCGAGCCGCGGGATCTCGCCGAACTCCTCAGGCTGGTGCACGCGCTGCCCGCGCCGTCCGGTCTCACACTGCCCCGGCGCGAGCTGCTGGGGGGTGTCGAGCGGTGGCTGCGGCTCGCCGGGGACGCCGTCGATCCGGCGGACGCGGCCTACCTGCGGGAGCGGCGGGACGGGTTCG
Organism: Streptomyces longispororuber; assembly: GCF_024448165.1. Lineage (GTDB taxonomy): Bacteria > Actinomycetota > Actinomycetes > Streptomycetales > Streptomycetaceae > Streptomyces > Streptomyces longispororuber_A. The sequence continues at coordinate 7,014 of NZ_JAMOLN010000074.1, read as the reverse complement.
CGGCGGCCGCGGCCGCGCTGACGCCCCGGCTCGCGCCCGGGCCGATCCACGGGGACGCGCTGCCGCGCAACGTGCACATCGGTCCCGACGGGCCGGTCCTGGTCGACCTGGAGACCTTCTCCGCGGATCTGCGCGAACACGATCTGGTGGTCATGGCGCTGTCGCGGGACCGGTACGGGCTGGCGGCGGACGCCTACGACGGGTTCGTCGAGGCGTACGGGTGGGACGTGCGGGAGTGGGACGGGTGCGCCGTGCTGCGCGGCGCGCGGGAGACGGCGTCCTGCGCGTGGGTGGCGCAGCACGCGCCGAGCAATCCGAAGGCGCTGGCGGAGTTCCGGCGGCGGGTGGCGTCACTCCGGGACGACGATCCCGCCGTGCGGTGGTATCCGTTCTGAGCCGGCCTCGGCCAGCACGGCCCGTCCGGCGTTCGAGGACCGGGGGGCCGGGGGCAACGCCCCCGTGCCCACGGGCGGAGGGCGGGCCGGTCCTCAGCCCCCGACCGCGTCGGCCGTCGTGTCGAGCATCCGCAGGGGCCACGCCGGGTCCACCACGGCGGAAGCGTCCCCCTTTCGACGCAGGAACGCCTGGAAGTCCGCCGCCCACTCCGCGTACCACTCCACCTGCCGGCGGTGGAGCTCGGCGGCGCCGAGGGCCGCGACCTTCGTGTGGCGCTCGCCTATCGCCCGGGCGAGCCGCGCCGCGGCCAGGGCGTCCGCCGAGGCGTCGTGCGCGGCGTCGAGCGTGACCCCGTACTCGGTGCAGACCGCTTCCAGATTGCGCTTGCCCTTGCGGTACCGGTCCACGGTGCGGTCGATCGTGTACGGGTCGACGACCGGGGCCGGGTCGAAGCCGAGCCGGTCCCGCAGGGACGGCAGGCCGTACCGCGCCAACTCGGCGGAGAGCAGGGTCAGATCGAACGCCGCGTTGTACGCCACCACCGGCACGCCCGTGCGCCAGTAGCCGACGAGGGCCTCTGCCATGGCGTCCGCGACCCGGTCGGCCGGCTCGCCCTCGGACGCCGCCCGCTCATTGCTGATCCCGTGCACGGCGACCGCGTCGTCCGGGATCGGCACGCCGGGGTCGGCGAGCCACTGCCGGTGGCCGAGCACCGCGCCGTCCCTGACCTCTATGACGGCGCCGGTGACGATGCGCGCCTCGCGCGGATCGGTCCCGGTCGTCTCCAGGTCGAAGCCGATCAGCAGCTCCCGGTGCCAGCCCATGGCAGCCCCCTTCTCGTGGTGCGGTGGTGCGTTCCCCCAATGACCACCACGATCGCATGCGCCACTGACAATCGGTCCGGCACCCGTCCCGGTCCCGCTAGGACACCGGCCGCCCGTCCACCCACGCCTGCTCGAACTCGTCGCGGTATGTCACGAAGAGTCCGTTCTCACCCATGTCCGGGGACGCCCCCGCCTTCACGACCCGGCCGCCGCCGCGGAGCACCAGGACCGGCGCCTCCATGCCGCGGCTGCGACGCAGGTACGACTGGATCACCCCGATGCCGTCCGAGCCGTCGCCGTCCACGAGGTAGGCGGTGAAGCGGGGCGTCTCGTCGAAGACCTGGATCTCGAAGGCCCCGGGATCCCGGAGCCGGGCCCGCACTCTGCGCATGTGCAGGATGTTCATCTCGACGGCCCGGCTCAACTCGCCCCGTTTGAGCCCGAGTTCCCTTTCGCGCCGTTTGACCGCGCTGGACGCCGGATTCAGGAAGAGGAGACGGACGCGACAGCCCGACTCGGCCAGGCGCATCAGGCGGCGGCCCGAGAAGTTCTGCACGAGGAGGTTCAGGCCTATCCCGATGGCGTCGAGGCGGCGGGCCCCGCCGAAGAGGTCCTCGGCGGGGAACTGGCGCAGCAGCCGCACCCGGTCCGAGTGGACGCCGACGACGTCCGCGTACCGGTCGCCGACCAGGTCCTCGACGGCGTCGACGGGCAGCCGGCGGGCCGAGGGGACGTCCGAGCCGGCCCCGAGCATGTCCAGGAGGCGGGCGGAGGCCCGCTCGGCCTGGGCGAGGACGGTCTCGGACAGGGCGCGGTTGCGGGAGACCACGTTCCGGGTGACCTCGAGCTCGTCCAGGGCGAGTTCGACGTCGCGCCGGTCGTCGAAGTACGGCTCGAAGCACGGCCAGTGCTGGACCATCAGCTCGCGCAGCTGCGGGAGGGTGAGGAAGGACAGCACGTTGTCGTCGGCCGGGTCCAGCAAGTAGCCCTTGCGGCGGCTGACTTCGCGCACGGCGACGGCCCGCTGCACCCACTCCTGGCCGGCGGGCCCGGCGGCGGCGACCACCCAGTCGTCGCCGTGCACGGGCTCGTAGATCGGGCGGAGCACGGCCGCGACGACGGCGCGCAGCCGCTGCTCCACCAGGTTCAGCCAGATGTAGGCACGCCCGGCTCGTTGCGCGCGCGTACGGACCTCGCGCCAGGCGTCGGCACCCCAGTCCAGTTCGGGTCCGATCTGCGATCCCACGTCCATGGGCCTGGCAAGCGACACCGCTCCGGGTGGGATGTCCGTGGAAGCTGCCCCCTGACCGTCCTGGCCCTCGTGACCGTCGTCACCAGGGGGCAGCTCACGACCTCCCGAGCTCACCCGCTCCGCACCGCCTTCCGCTCCCCCGAGCTTGTCGAGCACACTCCCCCAGCAACGATCAAGGAAGGGTACTCCGGGAGCGGCGGGCGGTGCAGCCGGATGGAGATGAGAGTTTCTCAACTACCGTTTCTGGGAACGCCGTTCTGATCCGCCAGGTCGCCGGGAGTGAGCGGATTCATAGCGGTCACGTCCCTGGGGGCGAGGGAGAAGCCCTGCCAGTGCACCGGCATGGGCTGCTGGTCCTCGTCCCGGGCGATGTGGTGGAACCCGATGTTGACCCAGGTGATCGGGTGCGTCAGCGTCTGACCGCCGACCCACTTGTCCACGCTCCTGCCGCCGCAGCTCGACGACGGGTTGTCGCTCGCGTACTGCTCGCACTTCTTGTACTCGGTGAAGTACACGTCGTGCTTGGTGAACGAGCGGCCGGGGTACTTGCTGGAGCGGCCGGGCACGAACTCGTAGGAGCGCGGGTGCCCGTCCTGGTTCTTGCCGGCGGTGGACACCACGCGCCACCACCGCATGTCCTTGGCGTCGCCGGCGAGTTCCTTGGTGACCGGGGTGCGCGTCGTCCTCGTGGTGGGCGAGCCGCTGCCCCGCGGCGGGGTCACCTTCGAGTCGTACTGCTCGACCTTGGTCCTGGTGGAGCCGTCGAGGCCGAAGTTGAGCCGCCAGAAGACGTTGTGGTTGTGGCTCTCGGCGTAGGCGCTGGCGCCCTTGCCGATGGGCCAGCCCTTGCCGTCGGTGCCCTTGTAGTCGTACGGGGAGAGGCTGCCGGTCGCGCCGACGTTCGACGAGATGGTGCCGTCGGAGGAGAAGCGCCACTCGGTGATGTACTCGTACCAGGACGCCTTGTTGACCGTGTAGACCAGCAGGTCCTTGCCCTGGGCGCTGTACAGCTTGCCGCTGCCGCCGGTCGACTCGTCGTCGTTGAGCCGGTACGCGTGCCCGCGCGCACGCGTGGTCGCGCACAGGCCCTTCACGTTGCCCATGTCGGGGACCTTGACGGTCTTGATGGTGCCGCCGGGGCACTCGGCGGGCTTCAGGTTCTGCAGGGCCATGCCGAAGTCGGTGCCGGTGACGTCGTCGTACTCGTTCTCCCCGTCGTCGTAGGGGACGTGGACCTGCGCGAGGCGGGCACTGGTGAGGACGGCGATCGGCTTGGGCTCGCCCTTGGGCTGGTAGCTGACGTTGTCCAGGACGAGTCCGGACAGGGTGTTGTAGTGCCAGCACATGCGCCAGGTGGTGCCGAGCAGCGCGGTGACCGCGAGACCCGTCAGTGCGGCTGCGGGTCCGGTGCGGGCGCGCCGGGCTCTGGTGCCGTGCGGGCCGGGCATGACGTGCGTGACGTGCATACGGAAGGGCTCCCTTGTGCAGGAGAAGCGGCGGAGGACGGTGGCGGGGCGGGTCTCAGGAGAGACGGCCGATCCTGCGGTCGCTCAGGTCGACGACGAGGGCGCGGGTGTCGATCCACGGTCCGTTCGTGACCTTGGCGACGACGCGCAGGCAGCGGTGCTTGCCGCACTCGGTCAGGTCGGAGGGGACCTTCGCGACGGTCTCCTTGCGGAACACCATGCCGCTGAGCTGGAGCTGGTCCGCCTTGGTGAGCTCCTTGCCGGTCGCGTCCCGGTAGTCGTCGCGCAGGTCGGCCCCGAGCTGGTCGGCGATCAGCAGCTGGGCGGCCTCGGTCAGTTCGTCCCTGCTGGGCGGCGGCTGCACGCCCTGGTCGGTCTGTGTGTCCTCGACCTTCCCGGAGTCGAGGTTCACCGTCTTCGTGACGACGGAGTCGGTCCGGTAGTCGTAGTAGACGACGTCGGCGCGGCGCTCCTGGGCGGCGGCGCCGCCGAGGGCCGGGTCGACCTCGGTCAGGTTCGTCGACAGGTGCTGGGGGCCGCGGTCGCCCTCCACGTCCCGGGCGTCGAGGCGCAGCGCCCTGGGGGCCACCGCGAGCTTCTCGGCCCGCTCGATCTCGGCGTCGGTGAGCGGGTCGCGCCCGACGCCCTTCTCGCCCTCCTCGGGAGCAGCCTCCACGGTGCCCTCCGGGGCCACCGCGTCCTGCTGGGCCGTGCCGGCCCTGGCGGCGTCACCGCCGTCGTCCGGCAGGCTCACGCCGACCGCGACGGCGGCACCGGCGACCGCGAGGGCCACTCCCGCCACCAGTCTTCCGAGATGGCGTCTTGCTAGCTCGCGCACATCTTCCCCCTCCTCCTGTCCCGGCCGTCCCGGTCGAGGACATACCGGTAATGCGTGGTCTTCGTGTAAGAGGGCCCCAACTCCCGTTAGGTTCCGCCACTTTCGGGGAGAGACTGTGCGATGTCGCCCGGACGGCCGGGCCGTAAGTGGAAGAGTCGTAGCCATGCAGGTCTGGCCTGGACAGGCGTATCCGCTGGGTGCCTCGTACGACGGCGCCGGAACGAACTTCGCGGTCTTCTCGGAGGCCGCGGACCGCATCGAGCTGTGCCTGCTGCACGACGACGGCTCGGAGACCGCGGTGGAACTGCGGGAGTCCGACGCGTTCGTGCGGCACGCGTACCTGCCGGGGATCATGCCGGGGCAGCGGTACGGGTACCGCGTGCACGGCCCGTACGATCCCGCGCGCGGGCTGCGCTGCAACTCGGCGAAGCTGCTGCTCGATCCGTACGCGCGCGCCATCAGCGGGCGGATCGCGTGGGACGAGTCGGTGTACGGGTATCCGTTCGGCTCGCCGGACGAGCGCAACGACCTGGACTCGGCGCCGCACACCATGGCGTCGGTGGTGGTCAATCCGTACTTCGACTGGGCCGACGACCGGCCGCCGCGCACCGAGTACCACGAGACCGTGCTCTACGAGGCCCATGTGAAGGGCCTGACGATGCTCCATCCGGCGCTGCCCGACGAACTGCGCGGCACGTACGCGGCGCTCGCGCACCCCGCGGTCATCGAGCACCTCATCGAGCTGGGCGTCACCGCGCTCGAACTGATGCCGGTCCACCAGTTCGTCAACGACCACCGTCTGGTCGACATGGACCTGAACAACTACTGGGGCTACAACACGATCGGCTTCTTCGCCCCGCACAACACGTACGCGTCCTGGGGCGACCGGGGCGAGCAGGTCCTGGAGTTCAAGTCGGCGGTCCGGGCCCTGCACCAGGCGGGCATCGAGGTCATCCTGGACGTGGTCTACAACCACACGGCCGAGGGCAACCACCTGGGCCCCACGCTCTCCTTCAAGGGCCTCGACAACGCGTCGTACTACCGCCTCGCCGACGAACCGCGCTACTACATGGACACCACGGGGACCGGGAACTCGCTGCTGATGCGGTCCCCGCACGTCCTCCAGATGATCATGGATTCGCTGCGCTACTGGGTCGAGGAGATGCACGTCGACGGCTTCCGCTTCGACCTCGCGGCCACGCTGGCCCGGCAGTTCCACGAGGTGGACCGGCTGTCGTCGTTCTTCGACCTGGTGCAGCAGGACCCGGTGGTCTCGCGGGTGAAGCTGATCGCGGAGCCGTGGGACGTCGGCGAGGGCGGCTACCAGGTGGGCAACTTCCCGCCGCTGTGGACCGAGTGGAACGGCAAGTACCGCGACACCGTGCGGGACCTGTGGCGCGGCGAGCCGCGCACGCTCGCCGAGTTCGCGGGCCGGCTCACCGGCTCGTCGGACCTCTACCAGGACGACGGGCGCCGGCCGCTGGCGTCCATCAACTTCGTGACCTGCCACGACGGTTTCACGCTGCACGACCTGGTCGCGTACAACGAGAAGCACAACGAGGCGAACGGCGAGGACAACAACGACGGCGAGTCGCACAACCGGTCGTGGAACTGCGGCGCCGAGGGCGACACCGACGATCCGGAGGTGCTCGACCTGCGGGCGCGCCAGATGCGCAACTTCGTCGCCACGCTGATGCTGTCGCAGGGCGTTCCGATGCTGAGCCACGGCGACGAGTTCGGCCGCACCCAGAGCGGTAACAACAACGCCTACTGCCAGGACAACGAGCTGGCGTGGGTCGGCTGGGCGGATCAGGACGCCCCGCCCGAGCCGTTCCTGGAGTTCACGCGCGCGATGGTGAAGCTGCGCCGCGAGCACCCCGTCTTCCGCCGGCGCCGCTTCTTCCACGGCCGTCCCGTGGAGGGCACGCACGACGAACTGTCGGACATCGCCTGGTTCACGCCCGAGGGCGAGGAGATGACGCAGCAGGACTGGGGCGCGGCGCAGGCCAGGGCGCTGTCGGTGTTCCTGAACGGCAACGCGATCTCGGAGCCGGGCGAGCGCGGCGAGCGCATCCAGGACGACTCGTTCCTGCTGCTGTTCAACGCGTCGTCCGAGGAGCTGGAGTTCGTGGTTCCGGTCAATCACGGGCGGCAGTGGCGGGCGGTCGTGGACACGGCGCTGCCCGACGGGCTCCCGGCGGACGACGGTCAGAAGGTGCAGGCCGGTGACCGGCTGAC